>CAYMNG010000023.1:0-3602 GCA_964391765.1 uncultured Bifidobacteriaceae bacterium
CTTCTCGTTCAGCACCTTCGCGACAGGCGCCAGGCAGTTCGTCGTGCACGAGGCGTTGGAGATGATCGTGTGCTTCGCGGGGTCGTAGTCCTTGTCGTTGACCCCCATCACGATCGTGATGTCCTCGCCCTTGGCCGGCGCGGAGATGATCACCTTCTTGGCCCCGGCCGCGACGTGCTTGCCGGCGCTCTGCGCGTCGGTGAAGTGCCCGGTCGACTCGATGACGATGTCGGCACCGACCTTCGCCCACGGCAGGTTCGCCGGATCGCGCTCGGCGAAGACGGGCATCGCGACGCCGTCGATGACGATCTCGCCGTCACCGGCGCGCACGTCCTTGCCCAGCCGCCCGAGGATGCTGTCGTACTTCAACAGGTGGGCCAACGTCTTGGTGTCGGTCAGGTCGTTGACACCGACGATCTCGATGTCCGCGCCGCTGGCGACGACGGCCCGGTAGAAGTTGCGGCCGATGCGGCCGAACCCGTTGATGCCCACCTTGAGTGTCACTACTTGCT
Source organism: uncultured Bifidobacteriaceae bacterium (assembly GCA_964391765.1). Classification (GTDB taxonomy): domain Bacteria; phylum Actinomycetota; class Actinomycetes; order S36-B12; family S36-B12; genus UBA10649. The sequence goes on from CAYMNG010000023.1 coordinate 513, forward strand.
CCTCGGTCAGTCTGCGCCCCGGTTGGCGCGAAGTGCGGGCGAACGCCCGTAAGCGTTGTCATCCTAGCGAGGTCCGGACCGCGACGCCCGATCGGACGAGTGGGCCTACCCCGGGTGATCGTCCGGTCCGAGGACCGCCTCCGTGCCCGGGATGCCCTGCTCGATCGCCCGCCGGTCGGCCAGGGCGAGCAGGCGTCTGATCCGGCCGGCGATCGCGTCCTTGGTCATCGGCGGATCGGCCAGCGCACCCAACTCCTCCAGGCTGGCCTGCTGGTGCTCCAGTCGCAGGCGGCCCGCGAGGACCAGGTGATCGGGCACGTCGGCGCCGAGGATCTCCATCGCCCGCTGGACGCGGGCGCCGGCCGCCACCGCGGCGCGCGCGGACCGACGCAGGTTCGCGTCGTCGAAGTTCGCCAGCCGGTTCGCCGTCGCCCGCACCTCCCGGCGCATCCGCCGCTCCTCCCAGGCCAGGACCGACTCGTGCGCCCCCAGCCGGGTGAGCATCGCGCTGATCGCGTCCGCGTCCCGGATCACGACCCGGTCGACGCCGCGCACCTCCCGCGACTTCGCCGGGATCGCGAGCCGTCGTGCCGCCCCGACGAGGGCCAGGGCCGCCTCCGGCCCTGGGCAGGTGACCTCCAGCGAGGACGAGCGTCCCGGCTCGGTCAGCGAACCGTGCGCGAGGAACGCCCCCCGCCACGCGGCCTCGCAGTCGCACACCCCGCCGGAGACGATCGCCGGCGCGAGCCCGCGCACCGGGCGCCCGGCGGAGTCGACCAGCCCCGTCTGGCGGGCGAGCGCGTCGCCGCCGGTGACGACCCGCACGAGGTACCGGGTGCCCTTGCGCAGGCCGCTGCCCTGCACGATCGCCACATCCGCCTGGTGGCCGTAGAGCTCCATGACGTCGCGACGGACGCGTCGGGCGATCGCGCCGGTCTCCACGTCGGCCTCGACGACGATCTGGCCGGCGATCAGGTGCAGTCCACTGGCGAACCGCAGCACCGTCGAGACCTCGGCCTTGCGGCAGCACACGCGTGTGACGTCGACCCGGCTGAGCTCGTCCTTCACCGCCGCCGTCATCGCCATCCGACCGCACCTCATCCGCCTTGCGCCGGACGAACTCGTGCCGGCTAGGCGAGCACCGTATCGAACGCCACGGCCAGCCGCTGTGGGTCGTGCTTGCCGGCGCTGTCCGGACCGGTCCGCGCGACGTCCGCGACAACCAGCCGGGCCCCGAGGTCCGTGCACGACCGCCGCAGCGCGACCGGGTCCTCGATGTGCGCGCGATCGGCGATGACCGTGTCGATCCGCAGGTCGGGCAGGTAGTTGAAGAGCACGTCGAGGTAGGTGTGCGCGGCGAACCCGGTGGTCTCGCCGACCTGCGGATCGATGTTCAACACGACGATCCGCTGGGCCGCGCTGTCCGCGATCGCGCGGGCGAGATCGGGGATGACCAGATGCGGGATCACGCTGGTGTACCACGAGCCGGGCCCGAGGACGATCGCGTCCGCCCCGCGGACCGCGTCGACGGCCTCCGGGCAGGCGGCCGGCGCCGGCGGATCCAGCGCCAGGTGCACGACGGCGCCAGGGGTCGTCGCGACGCTCACCTGCCCGCGCACGGTGGTGACGTCGTCCGGTCGCGCGGGATCGTGACCCAGGACGTCGGCGACGATCGTCAGCGGCTCGGTGCTGCACGGCAGGACCCGACCGTTGGCCTCGAGCAGTGCCGCGACCCAGTCCAGGCCGGCGACCGGGTCCCCGGTCTGCTCCCACAGCGCGGTGATGAGCAGGTTCCCGACGCTGTGGCCGCTGAGGTCGCCGGTCCCGCCGAACCGATGCTGGATGACCTGCTGCCAGGTCCGCCCCCACGCATCGTCGCCGCACAGCGCCGCCAGGGCCATCCGCAGGTCGCCCGGCGGCAGGACGCCGAACTGCGTCCGCAGGCGTCCACTGGAGCCGCCGTCGTCGGCGACGCCGACGACGGCCGTCAGCTCGTCGGTCACCCGGCGCAGGGCCTGCAGCGACGCCGCCAGTCCGTGACCGCCGCCGAGCGCGACGACCCGGCGCCGGCCGCGGGACCCGAGCCGGCCCGGCGGCAGGCTCGTCCGGGTCATTCGCGGCCCAGATCGCGGTGCAGGCAGCGGGCGTCGACGCCGCCGGCGCGCAGGCGGGCCGTCAGCTCCTCGGCGATGGCGACGCTGCGATGCCGGCCGCCCGTGCAGCCCACGGCGACGGTGACGTATCGCTTGCCCTCGACCAGGTAACCGGCCGAGACGATCTCGACGAGGTGCTCGTAGGTGGCGAGGAAGTCCAGTGCGTCGGGATGGCCGAGGACCTCGCTGGCGACCGCGCGATCCATCCCGGTCAGGGACCGAAGGCTCGGGTCCCAGTACGGGTTGGGCAAGAACCGCGCATCGGCGACCATGTCGGCGTCGACGGGGATCCCGTACTTGAAGCCGAACGACATGACGGTGCAGGTCAGCGCCGCGAACGCCGGCGTGGCGAAGACGGTCTCGATCCGCCGGCGCAGGTCGTGCAGGTTCAGGTCGGTCGTGTCGATGACGAGGTCGGCGGAGGCCCGCAGGTCGGCGAGCAGCATGCGCTCGGCCGCGAGTCCGTCGATGATCCGCCGGCCGCGCTGGAGCGGATGCGGACGGCGCGAACTCTCGAACCGGCGGACCAGGGCCTCGTCCGACGCCTCCAGGAAGACCGTCGTCATCTCCACGCCTTCGCGCGGCAGGTCGGCGACGACCTCGTGCACCTGGCGGAAGAACGACCCGCCCCGAGCGTCGACGACCACCGCGACGCGCTCGACGTCCGGCGTGCGGCGCGCGAGGTCGACGGCGTCGACGAGCAGCGACGGAGGCATATTGTCGATGACGAACCAGCCGAGGTCCTCCAGCGCGCGCGCCGCGGTCGTCCGGCCGGCGCCGGACAGCCCGGTGACGAGCACCAGGCGGAGCGAGTGCTGTTCGTGCGCTTCGGCGGTCATCGCCATCCCCTCGCCGGTTGCCGTCGCGGCCAGCGCCGGTTCGCCCATCATGGCCGACTCCGGTCCGCCTGTGGTGACAGCCGCGCCACGATCACCGC
>CAYMNG010000023.1:3612-6210 GCA_964391765.1 uncultured Bifidobacteriaceae bacterium
AGGGCCTTCGCCTTCGCCGGCCCGAGCCCCGGGATTGCGTCGAGGGCGCTCGCGGTCGCACGCTTACCACGTCGCTTGCGGTGCAACGCGATCGCGGTGCGGTGCGCCTCGTCCCGGACCCGCTGCAGGAGGTACAGGCCCTCGCTGGTCCGTGGGAGGATGACCGGCTCCGCCTCGCCGGGAAGCCACACCTCCTCCAACCGCTTCGCCAGGCCGATCACCGGCAGCTGCGCCATCCCCGCGGCCATCAGCGCGTCCTGCGCCGCACGGACCTGTGGCGCGCCACCGTCGATCACCAGCAGCGCCGGCGGATAGGCGAAGCGTCGGTGCCGGTCGGAGTCCGTCGCGTCGGCCGTCGTATCGGCGGTCGCGCCGTCCGGGCGCGCGGCGAACCGGCGCGCGACGACCTCGCCCACGGCCGCGAGGTCGTCGGCCCCTGCCGTGCGGATGACGAAGGACCGGTAGTCGGCCTTGCGCGGCAGGCCGTCCTCGAAGACGACGAGCGAGGCGACCGTGTCGGTGCCCTGCAGCGTCGACACGTCGATGCACTCGATCCGCAGCGGCGGCTCGGGCAGGCTCAGCGCCTCCTGGAGCTCGCGCATCGCCTGGCTGCGCGCGGTCAAGTCGCCCGACCGCCGGGTCGCATAGGTGCGCAGGGTGTTCTCCGCGTTGGCCCGCGCCGTCGACATCAGCGCGCGCTTGTCGCCGCGCTGGGGAACCCGCACGTCGACCGCGCCGCCGCGCACCGCGCCGAGCCACTGTCGCCACGCGTGCGGATCCGCCAGGGGTACCGAGACCAGGACCTCTCGCGGCGGCGTGGTCACGTCCCCGTCCCCGTACAGGCGCTGAAGGACCCGCTCGAGGTAGCCGGACTCCGACAAGTCCTCGGCCTTCTCCAGCACGAACCCGCGCTCACCGCGAATCCGTCCGCCGCGGACATGGAAGACCTGTACGCCCAGGACGAGGTCGTCGTCGGCGAGGGCGATCACATCGGCGTCGGTCCGGTCGTCGAACACGACCGTGTTGCGCTCCAGCGCCCGGTTCAGCGCGATCAGTCGGTCCCGCAGTCGGGCGGCCTCCTCGTAGTCCAGGCGGGCCGCGGCCGCCTGCATCTGGGCCTGGACCGACGCGACGAACGGGTCGGACTGACCGGCGAGGAATGCGCACAGGTCCTCGACGAGGGCGCGGTAGTCCGTCGCGTCGATCCGACCCACGCACGGAGCGCTGCACTTGCCGATGTAGCCCAGCAGGCACGGGCGCCCGATCTGCTGCGCGCGCCGGTACACGCCGTCGCGACAGGTGCGGACCCCGAACACCCGCACGAGCTGGTCGAGCGTGTCCCGGATCGCCCAGGCGTGCGCGTACGGGCCGAAGTATCGGGTGCCCTTGCGCTTGGCCTCGCGGACGACCGCGGCACGCGGGAACTCCTCCGCGACGGTCACCGCGAGGTAGGGGTAGGACTTGTCGTCCCGGTACTTGACGTTGAACCGAGGGTCGAACTCCTTGATCCAGGCGTACTCCAGCGACAGCGCCTCGACCTCGTTCGCGACCACGACCCAGTCCACGCTCGCCGCGGCCTCGAGCATCGACCGGGTCCGGGGGTGCAGGCCGGTGGCGAAGTACGAGTTCAGCCGGGCGCGCAGGTTCCGCGCCTTCCCGACGTAGACGATGCGCCCGTCCGCGGCGCGGAAGCGGTAGACGCCGGCGTCCGTGGGGATCTGGCGTGGCCGCCAGGACGGCGCTTCGCTCACGCCGGTTCGTCGAGGACGACCATCCCGTCGGCGACGTGGACGGCGCGCTTGGGCAGCGGGGCGAACGCCGGCCCGGTCAGCACCGACCCGTCCTCGGCGGAGAACACCGAGCCGTGACACGGGCACACGATCTGGTTGTCGGCGACGCTGCCGACCAGGCAGCCCTGGTGCGTGCACACCGCGCTGAAGCACCGCAGGTCCCCGGCCGTCGGCTGGGTCACCACGACCGCGGGGTCGGCGAAGATCACCCCCGATCCGACCGGGACGTCCGCGACCGCGGCCAGCGTGCCCGGGGCGCCGGAGGCAACCGTCGTCACCTGGCCGGCGGCCGCGGGCTGCGGACCGGCCGGGCCGGCGGTCGTGCCGCCGGAGCACGCGGCGAGGACGCCACCGGCGGCCAGCGCGCCCCCGGCCTGCAGGACACTGCGACGATCCACGCGAGCGGCTCCTTCCACCGGCGAATGGTGCGCCCACACCGTACGCCAGGTGCCGGCCGCGGGTGTGCCGCGCCGGTCGCGCGGACCGTCGCGAGCCGTCAGTCGCTCGCGCGCCGGAACAGCGCGGCGGTGATCGCGACGAGGATCACCGCGATGAAGACCTGGGTCAAGAAGACCAGCCAGAACGAGTTCGCGTAGTTCAGCACCGTGCCGACCGCCAGTCCGGCGAAGGCTCCGATGATGCCGATGACGATCGTGACGATGCATCCGATCGGCTGCATGCTCGGGACGAGGATCCGAGCGATCAGGCCGATGATCATGCCCACGAACAACGCACTGATGACGCCGGAGATCTCCATGGCGTCAGCCAAGCACCGCGCGGCCCTGGCGAGCAAGCGACACCAGCCGCG
>CAYMNG010000023.1:6220-25806 GCA_964391765.1 uncultured Bifidobacteriaceae bacterium
GCCGATGAAGACGGAAGTGGGGCCGGTGAGCGCACCGCTGATCCCAAAGCGCGTCGATCAGATCGAACTGATGACCATGAGCTACGGCCACGGCATCGCGGTGGCGCCGCTGCAGTTCGCGGCCGCGACCGCCAGCATCCTGAATGGCGGCAAGCAGGTGCAGCCGCGTTATGTGCGTTTCGCCGATGCGCCCGCCAAGCCCGAGGCCGTCACGTCGGAACTCACCAGCCGCGAGATTGCCCGGAAGTACTTCTTGCGGTACCCGCCGCGCAGCAGGTCGGCGGTGAAGATCCGGTCCACCCGGACGCCGCCGACGACGACGGGGATGTCGCGGTCGTAGAGCCGGTCGACGAGGACGACCAGCCGCAGGGCGGCCGCCTGGTCGTCGAGCGGGCGAACGCCCCGCAGCCCGACGGCGCCGACCCCGTCGACCAGGGCCCCGTACTGCGACGGGTGGACGCGAACCAGGTGCTCGATCAGTGCGTCGAAGTCGTCCACGACGGCACCCGGGACCGCCGCGAGGGCGGGCGCCACCGCGTCGTCTGGGAACGACTCCGGCGCCTCGGGTAGGCCCCGGTGCCGGTAGTCGTCGCCGTCGATCCGCAGGACGTCGAAATGGGCTGCCAGTGCCTGGATCTCGCGCAGGAAGTCGTCGGCGGCGAACCGGCCCTCGCCGAGCCGGTCGGGCAGGGTGTTCGACGTCGCGGCCAGGTGAACGCCCGAGCCGACGAGTTCGCCGAGCAACGTCGACATCAAGACGGTGTCGCCGGGATCGTCGAGCTCGAACTCGTCGATGCACACCAGGCGGGCCGCGGACAGCACGTCGACCGCTCGCCGGAAGCCCAGGGCGCCGACCAGGTTCGTGAACTCCACGAAGGTGCCGAAGTACTTCGGGCCGGGCACCTCATGCCACAGCGAGGCCAGCAGGTGGGTCTTCCCGACGCCGAACCCACCGTCGAGGTAGACACCGGCCCGCCCCTCCGGGGGCGCGGACCGCCGGAAGATGGCGCGCCGACCGGGGCCCGGCCGGGCGATGCGCGCGGCGAAGGCCTGCAACGCGGTCAGGGCGGCCTGCTGCGAGCCCTGCGCCGGGTCGGGTACGTACGTGGTGAACCGTTCGGCGGCGAAGTGCGGGGGTGGGACGAACTCCTCGACCAGCTCGCGCGCGCCGACCGTCGGGCGACGCGCGGTCAGGCTCCCGGGCACGCCCGCGAGCCTATTCGTGCGACGATCGGCGGATGCGTCGACTGCTCCCCGACCCCGATCCCGGGCCCCTGACCGACGAGGACCTCCTGGCCGCCTACGCCTTCCCCGACGCCCGGCCGTGGGTGCGGGCGAACTTCGTGACGACCCTCGACGGCGTCATCCGCGGCGGCGACGGGCTGTCGAAGTCGCTGTCGACCGCGGCCGACCAACGGGTCTTCCGGATCGCGCGCCGCACCGCCGACGTGATCCTCGCCGGCGCGGGAACGGTCCGCGCGGAGGACTACCGACCCTCACGTCAGCCCCTGGCGATCGTGACCGGCACGCTGGACCTGCCGGCGACGATGCGGGTGTTCGCTGAGGCGACCCCCGATCACGTGCGACCCATCGCGATCACGACGCAGGAGGCCGCGGCGGCCGCCGACCCCGGGGTGCACGAGCGGGTCGAGGTCGTCGCCTGCGGCTCCGGGCACGTCGACCTCGCCGCGATGGTCGGTGAACTGGCCCGCCGCGGACTGCCGCGGATCCACTGCGAGGGCGGCCCCCACCTGCTCGGCTCGCTCCTGCGGGCCGGGTTGCTCGACGAGTTGCTCCAGACGATCGTCCCCGTCCTGCGCGGTGGCGGACCCGGTGAGCATCTGGTCGACGTGCCGGCGGGCCTGTCCCCGCTGGTCCGGCTGACCCCCACCCTGGTCCTCGAGGACGACGGCACCGTGTTCCTGCGCGCCAACGTCCGGCACTGACGACCTCCGACGGACCGCCCCCTCCGTTTGTCCCGCTTTGTGGGACCAGCGGGCATCTGGGGCCTGGTTTGCGCGTTGAGATGCCTGCTGGTCCCACGTGAACTTGCACAACCGGCCGCCTGGGACGTGTTGCACGACACGCCGCGTCGCACACCGGTTTCGTGCCGCACGTCCCAGGAAGCGGGACGTACGGCAGTCGGCGCGTGAGGATGGGCGCATGCGCCTGCGGACACTCGCCGTCCTGGTGACGATCGCGACGATCGCGACGATCGTCGCCGTCGCCGCACCCGCCACCGCCGCCGGTCCCCCGGTTCGGATCGGTCCGACCATCGCGACCGGGCTCGAGGTCCCGTGGGGGGTCGCGTTCTTGCCCGACGGCTCCGCCCTGGTCGGCGAACGCGACAGCGGCCGGATCGTTCGGATCCGGCCGGGCTCCGCGCGCCCGGTCGTCGTCGGCCGGGTGGCCGCGACGCGGGCCGCCGGGGAGGGTGGTCTGCTCGGCCTGGCCGTCCCCGCCGGTCCGGCACCGGACCGGGTGTTCGCCTACGTGACGACCCGGACCGACAACCGGGTGGTGCAGATCGCCTGGGACGGCCGGCGACTGGGTTCCGTCCGGCCGATCCTCACCGGGATCCCCAAGGGGTACGTGCACAACGGCGGCCGACTCCTCGTCGGCCCGGACGACACGCTGTTCGTCGGCACCGGCGAGACCGGCGATCCGCGGCTGGCCCAGGACCGGGCGAGCCTGGCCGGCAAGATCCTGCACATCACCTTCGCCGGCCGGCCGGCGGCCGGGAACCCGTTCCCCGACTCGCCGGTCTACAGCCTGGGACACCGCAACGTCCAGGGCCTGGCCTTCGACAGCGCCGGTCGACTGTGGGCCAGCGAGTTCGGGGACAAGGATGTCGACGAGTTGAACCTGATCGTCGCCGGCGGGAACTACGGCTGGCCGGTCCACGAGGGCGCCGCGGGCGATCGACGGTACGTCGACCCGGTCGTGCAGTGGTCGCCGACCGCGATCGCGTCGCCGAGCGGCATCGCGATCGTCGACGACGTCGTCTACGTCGCGAGCCTGCGCGGCGAGCGCCTGTGGCGGGTCGTGCTGCACGGCACTAGCGCGGGCACCCCGCGCGCCTACCTGACCGGCCGGTTCGGGCGACTGCGGACGGTCGCGTCGACACCGGGCGGCCTGCTGTGGCTGGTCACCGGCAACACCGACGGCCGTGGCTCACCGCGGCCCGGCGACGACCGCATCGTCCTCCTGCGGCCGTCCGCGGGGTAGATTCCCGCTCGTGTCCGGCGCCGTCCTCGTCCCGTCGATCATCGCCGTCGTCCTGTGGGTCTTCGGCGCGGTGTTCGCCCTCGTCGGCCGGGCCTCCGAACGCGGCTACTGGGCCCAGCGCGACCCGTCGGGGGACTCCGAGCGCGAGGCGACGAGCCTGGCGACGATCGCCGGGCGCGCGGGTCGCTACGCGGCCGGCGAGTACCGCGCCCCCCTGCGGATCATGGCGATCGGGTTGCTCATCGCCGCCCTGGGCGTCGGCTTCGCGCTGGTCGCCGTGCTGCTGGCACTGACCGGCTGAGGTGCGTTCGCCGTCCGTCGCCGAACCGGCTCGACACCCGCTGATCGCGTACGTCGTCGTCGCCGCCGCATGGGCCGCGACGCGGACCTTCGCGATCGTCACCGTCGACCTGACCCCGTGGAACCTCAACGACCTGCGGGTCTATCAGTCCTGGCTCCCGTGGTTCGCCGTCGGCCGCTTCCCGGCGACCGATCCGATGTGGCAGTACCCGCCGGGGGTCGCCCCGATCATCACCGTCGCCGATGCCCTTCCCCTGTCCTTCCGCTGGGGGTTCACCGCGGTGATGCTCGCCTTCGACGCCGGCATCCTCATCGCGCTCCTGGTCGCGCACCGGCGACGGCGTGACGCGTCGTGGCGCGGGCCCGGGCTGTGGGCGGGCGCGGGCCTGGTCGTCGGCTCGATCCTGTTGGCACGCTTCGATGTCGCCCCGACGTTCTTCGCGGTCCTCGCCGTGCTCCTCGCGGCCCGGCCCGCCAAGGGTCTGCTCGCCGGCGGCGCGGCCGCCCTCGGCGCGGTCGTCAAGGTGTGGCCGGCGCTCATGCTGCTCGCGGTGCCGCGGCGCACCCTGGGCCGGGCCGCCGCCGGCTTCGCCGCCGCCACGATCGTCGTGCTCGGGGCGGCGGCCGCGACGACGTCGGGCAGCCTGTCGTTCCTGCACAACCAGGGTGCCCGCGGCCTGCAACTGGAGTCCGTCGGCGCGCTGCCGTACCTCATCCGGGCACGCCTGACCGGGACCCACCTGCCCACCGGCCTGCGCTACGGCTCGATCCAGGTCATCGCGGCCGGTACGGAACGGGTCGGACTCATCGTCACCGTGGTCGGCGTCGTCGCGCTCGGCGCGGTCGTGTACCTGCGGCTGCGGGGTCGGCTGGAGGCCGTACCGCCCGGCGACGTCGCCCTCGTCGCCATCCTGGTCGCCGTCGCGTCGAGCCGGGTCTACTCCCCGCAGTTCGACACCTGGCTGGTCGGCGTCGCCGCGGTCGCGATGCTCGACCGGGCCAGCCGGATGGTCGGACCGACCGTCCTCGTCGTCGTCGTCTCGCTCGTGACCCAGGTCGTCTACCCGTGGCGAATGTCGCAGCTGGTCCTGGACGACCCGCTCACGACCTGGCTGCAGGCCGTCCGGATCGTCCTCCTCCTGGTGGCGACGGGGTGGGCCCTGTGGGCGATCTGGCCGCGCGGTCGCCGCCGCGCAGCGCCCACAGCGTGACCGCGCACGCGGCGGCGACGTTCAGCGAGTCCACCCCGCCGGCCATCGGGATCCGCACGGTGACGTCGCAGGCGGCCACCGTCGTCGCCGCCAGGCCGTCACCCTCGGCCCCGAGCACGATCGCGACGCGGTCCGGCGCGGCCGCGGCGAAGTGCTCGAGTGGGACCGCCGTCGGCGCTAGCGTCAACGCGGCGACGACGAACCCCGCGGCGCGCAGGTCGCCCACCGCGTCGGGCCACTGGCCGGCCCGCGCCCACGGCACCGCGAACACGGTGCCCATCGAGACGCGGACGCTTCGGCGGTACAGCGGGTCCGCGCACCGCGGCGAGACGAGGACGCCGTCCGCGCCGAGCCCGGCGACGGAGCGGAACGCCGCACCCACGTTCGTGTGGTCGACCAGATCCTCCAGGACGACGAGGCGGGCCCGCCCGGGCGGCACGGTCGCGAGCAGGTCCGCGGTCCCCCGTTCCGGTGGTCGCCGCATCGCGGCGAGGATCCCGCGATGCACCCGGAACCCCGTCAGCCGCCGCAGGACGTCCTGGCCGGCCAGGTAGGTCGGCACGTCGGGGAACGCCTCGACCACGTCGGCGACCTCGGCCAGGCGAGCGGGGTCGAGGAGGAAGGATCGGGGGGCGCACCCAGCGGCCACCGCGCGCCGGAGGACCTCGGCGCTCTCGGCGATGAAGACGCCCGCGCCCGGCTCGTGGCGCGACCGCAGCACCACGTCGGTCAGGCCGACGTAGTCGCCGACCCTATGGTCGGCGGGATCGTCGACCGGGATCCGCACGAGGTGCAGCGTTCCAGGTGCCGGCGTCCGGCCGGCCCCCGCCCCCGGGCCGCACTGTAGGCGTACCCTCCGCCCAAGGGGGTGCGCATGGCCGACGGCGCGACGATCCGTGGCACGGCGCTGGGCAGCCAGACGCCGGCCACGGCGTTGGCGACGTTCATCGCCCTCGGCGCGGCGTTGTGCCTGGCCTTCGCGGTCGCCGGGGACGACGAGGCGATCGCACCCGGCGTGCTGGCCGTGTGCGGGGCGGCGGCGGCGGTCTTCGCCGCGATCACCTTGTGGTTGTTGCCGCGCCTTCCTCGGGTGTTCGTCGACGTGTGGGTGACGGTGCTCGCCCTGACCGTGACGTTCGCCGCGGTTCTGGGTGCGAACGCCTCCAGCGACCTCGCGGCGGCGATGGCCTTCTGCCTGCTGGCCACGTTCTGCGGCTACTTCCTCCCGCTGGCACGACTGATCCTCCAGGTCGGCCTCATGGTCGTGCTGTTCACCCTGCTCGCGGCGGTCTCGCAGCACCTGGCCTCGGCGATCTACGCCGCGCTCGTCGCCGTCACGATCGTCTCCCTGGCCTGGTTCGCTGCCCGGATGTCGGCGATGCTCGCGGACGTCGCCGTGCGCGATCCGCTCACCGGCGTGCTCAACCGCCGAGGACTGGTCGAGGCCGCCGACCTGGTGCACTCCCTCGCGGTGCGCGCTGATCGGCGGGCCAGCGTCGTCGCGATCGACGTCAACCGGTTCAAGGAGTACAACGACCGCCACGGTCATGCCGCCGGCGACCGGCTCCTCGTCGACCTGACCGCCGGGTGGCGGACCACCCTGCGGGCGACCGACATCCTCGCGCGCACCGGGGGCGACGAGTTCGTCCTCGTCCTGGCCGAGACCGACGCCGCCGCGGCCCACGCGCTCCTGGCCCGCCTGCACGAGACCGCCCGGACGCCGTGGTCGGCCGGCGTCGTCGAATGGCAGCGCGGGGAGAGCCTGGACGCGGTCCTGCGCCGCGCGGACGAGTCGCTGTACCTGGCCAAGGCCACACGGTCCCGACCGGCCGCTCCTAGCGGGCCAGGCCGATGAGGACGGTCGCGGCGCCGACCGCGGGCGGCACGGCCTGCAACAGCCCGGCACGCATCCGGCGATGGTCCGAGGCGATCAACGCCATCCCGGCGCCGGCCATGATCAGCGCGCACGTCACCACGACGCTCGCCCCGACGACGGTCTGGCCGGCCACGATGAGGACGGTGCCCACGGCGACCCCGATCGCCAGGAACAGGTTGTAGAACCCCTGGTTGAACGCGAAGGCCCGGGTCTGCTCGGCCTGTTCGGCGGTGAGGCCGAACACCGCCCGCGCTCGCGGGCCCGTCCACGCGACGGTCTCGAGATAGAAGGCAACCAGGTGGAAGACCGCGCCGAAGCCGGTCAACACGAGTCCGACACCGATCACCTGGACCTCCCGTCCCCGCAGCACGCGCCCATCGTCGCAACCGGACCGCCGCGCAGTCCGACCCTAGACCGCCCGACCCCGGCACGACCGGACTTCGCGCCCATCGCCGGCGGACAATGGCAGGACCGGCCCGCTGTCGGCCGGGACTGACGAGGGAGGCCGTGATGCGGACGACCGGACGGGTGTGGGCCGTCACCGGTGCGGGGGCCGGAATGGGACGGGAACTGACCAGGGAACTGCTGCGGCGCGGGGCACGGGTCGCGGCCGTCGACGTCCGCGCCGACGGCCTGGCCCGGACCGCGGGGTTGGCCGATGCCGGCCCGGCGTTGTCCCTGCACGTCGCGGACATCACCGACCCGTCGGCGACCGCCGCCGTGGTCGAGGCGGTCGTCGAGGCCCACGGCGTGGTCGACGGACTGATCAACAACGCCGGCATCGTGCAGCCCTTCGTCCCCGTCGCGGACCTCGATCCGGCGGCCATCCGACGGGTCATCGAGGTCAACCTCATGGGGCCGATCAACATGGTGACGGCCTTCCTGCCCGTCCTGCTCACCCGACCCGAGGCGCACATCGCGAACGTGTCGAGCATGGGCGGGTTCTTCCCCTTCCCGGGGCAGACGATCTACGGTGCCAGCAAGGCCGGCGTGAAGCTGCTGTCCGAGGGCCTGCACCTGGAACTGCTCGACACGCCGGTGCGGGTGTCGGCCATCTTCCCCGGGGCCGTCCGCACCGACATCACCGCGAACTCCGGGGTCCACCTGGATGCCGACGCCCGGTCCAGCCGGATCCCCATGACCGAGCCCGACGTCGCGGCCCGCATCATGCTCGACGGCATCGAGCGCAACCGCTACCACATCTACGTCGGCAAGGACGCGCTGCTGATGGCGCTGGCGGTGAAGGTCGCACCGCGACAGGCGTCGGTGTTCGTGGCCCGGCAGATGAAGCGGATGTTGCCCGCCGCGGACCGGGCCGGCGCGGGACAGCGCTAGATCGGCAGGCCCGGCCGGTCCATCCCGACGATCTGCGCCCCGCAGAAGAACCGGAAGACGTCCTGGTCCCCGTGGCCGCCGATCCCGCTGTTGCGCCAGAAGCTCTGCACCGACTGCGGGCTGAGGTCGAGCAGGCTCGTGCCGTTGATCTTGACCTCGCCGAAGCGGATCCGCCGACCGACCGCCATCGCCTGGTCGACGTCCGATCCGAAGACGTACGCCGCCAGGCCGTATGGGCTCGCGTTCGCGATCGCGATCGCCTCCTCGTCGCTGTCGACGGGATGGACCGTCACGACCGGACCGAACATCTCCTCGACCGCATCGGCCGGATCCGCGCCCACGACGATCCGCGGCGGCCAGAACCAGCCGGGTAGGTCCGGTGCCCGGCCGGCGACGATCACGTCCGCGCCGGCCGCGACCAGGCGTGCCACCTGCGCGTCGAGCAGCGCCCGATGCGCCTCGTGTGCCAGCGGGCCGACCTGCGCGTCGTCGTCGAACACCGGACCGATCCGATACTCGCGCAGGCGGGCGGCCAACGCGGACACGAGGCGATCGTGCAGGGCCCGCGCGACGAGGATCTTGCCCGGCCCCTCGCACCACTGCCCGTTGAGCTTCACCATCCCGGCCGCCAACGACCCGGCCGTCGCCTCGACGTCTGCGTCGGCCCGCACGATGACCGGGTTGTTGCCGCCGAGTTCGAGTTGCAGCGCCTTGAAGTCCTCGGCCGCCGCCCGCGCGATCGCCCGGCCGGTCGGCACGGAGCCGGTGAACGAGATCGCCCGGACACGCGGGTCGGTGGTCAGCGCGACGCCGACCTCGGCCCCGCCGTGCACCATTTGGAACACCCCGGCCGGCAGATCGGCCGCGTCGATCGCGTCGGCGAGCAGGTTGCATCCGAACGGCGCCCACTCCGGCGGCTTGAGGATCACCGGCGCGCCCGCCGCCAGCGCGTACGCCACCTTCTTCGCGGCCATCGCCGCGGGCGCGTTCCACGGGACGAGGACCACGGTCGGACCCCAGGGGATACGCAGGAGCTCGACGGGTCGGCCCTCCTCGCCGAGGTCGGCGTGGATCCAGCCGTCACGCAGGTGACCGGCCGCGTCGCGGAAGCTGCCCGCCAGTGATCCGCCGAACATGCGCGCGATCGCGATCGGCACGCCGGACCCGAGGGCCTCGGCGGCGCCGATCTCCTCGCCCATGCCGTCCAGGTTCGCGGCGATCCGCTCGAGGTAGGCGCAGCGCGTCCGCACGTCCAAATCGCGCCAGGATCCGGTTCGGTCGATCTGCGCGGCGATCGTGATCACCTGCTCGACCGTCGCCGAGTCCGTCGCCGCCTGTCGGGCGATGGATTCCCCGGTCGAGGGATCGCCGAGCCACCCGGGCAAGGTCCCGGTCGGGGCGACCTGCGCACCGCCGACCCGGTCGACCTGCCGGAGCCGGAGGCTGGCGATTCTCGTCACGGCGCACGCTCCTCGTCGACATCTTCCGCGCGGATGGGGTCCTCGTCGCCGGCCGGCGGGCCGCCCCGGGCGGGGCGCGCCGCCGAGGCGCCGATGTACGCCGCGATGACGGCGGGGTCGCTCGCGATCGCGCTCGGCGTCCCGACGGCGATGACCCGGCCGGCGTCGAGCACGTAGATGCGCTGGCACAGGCCGAGGATGAAGGACAGGTCGTGATCGACCACGAGCACGCCGGCCCCGCGCAACGCGTTCAGTTCGCGAATGGTCTCGCGCAGTGCGAGCGACTCGACCTCGTTCATCCCGGCGACCGGCTCGTCGAGCAGGACGACGTGGCTCCCGACGGCCGCGGCACGGGCGATCTCCAGCCGCCGCTGGTCGCCGTACGCCAGCACAGCGGCCTTCCGGTCGGCCGACGCGGTGAGATCGAACGCGGCGAGCAGGTCCGCCGCCTCGCTGCCCGGGCGGCCGGCCACCAGGGTCGTCACCTCGACGTTCTCGGCAACCGTCAACTCCCCGAACAGCCGGATGTTCTGGAACGTACGGGCCAGCCCGGCTCGGGCGATGCGGTGCAGGCGGGTCGGCAGCGGCCGGCCGGCGAGTTCGACGGTTCCCGCGTCGGCCGCGAGAACGCCGGACAACAGGTTCAGCAACGTCGTCTTCCCGGCTCCGTTCGGGCCGATGAGGCCGACGATCTCGCCGGGTCGGACCTCCAGCGAAACCCCGTCCACCGCCGTCACGCCCTCGAAGTGCTTGACCAGGTCCGTGGCCACGAGGCCGGCACCGGCCCGCTCCCACGACCGCCCGGGCGTAGCGGACGTCCCCGGTCTCGGCCGTCGGCCGAACCGGCGCCGCGTGACGTCGTCGATCTCCCGGTCCCCGAGCAGGCCCGCCGGCCGCCAGATCATCACGGTCACGATCACCACGCCGAGGAACAGCGTGCTGAAGCCGGGAAGCTGCGGCAGCGTCACGCCCGCCACGGTCGGCCCGTCCCCCAGCCACCGGAACGCCTCGTTACCGATCGTCACGACGACCACGCCGAGCACGGCACCGGTGGTACTGCGCTTCCCGCCGAGCACCAGCATCGCGATCGTGATGAACGTCAGCGTCAGGTAGAAGTCGTTGGGGGTGATGGCCCCCAACAGCAGCGCCAGCAGGATGCCTGCCGCGCCCGCGCCGGCGGCACTCACGACGAACGCGACGAGGCGCCCGAGCCGGACGTTCACCCCCATCACCGTCGCGGCCAGTTCGTCCTCCCGCGACGCACGCAGCAGCAGGCCGAGCGGCGAGGCCGTGAACAGGCCGGCGACGACGAGCGTGCCGGCCATCACGGCCAGCGCGATCGGCAGCGTCGTCACGAGCGGGACGCCGTAGAAGGCCTCCGCGCCGCCGGTCAACGACGTCCAGTTGTTGATGACCCCGTTGACGACGACGAGCAGGGCGATCGTGACGATCGTCGCGCTGATCCCGGACAGCCGGACGACGACCGTCCCCACGAGCGCGGCGCACACCACGACGACGCCGAGCGCGACGAGGGCCGCCGGCAGGACGTCCAGCTGGACGTCGCTCAGGCCGAACGGGGCGTCCGCGATCTTGGTCCGCTTGACCAACGGCGAGGCGGCGAGGATCGCTACGGCGTACGCGCCGATCGCCGCGAACGCCACGTGCCCGAACGACTCGACCCCGCTGTTGCCGACGAATATCCCGATGCTCACGACGAGCACGACGTTGATCACGGTCGCGACGGCGAGGCGGTCCCCGCTCGCGCCGCGCACCGCGGCCCAGCCGAACGCGAGGACGGCGACCGGCACCGCGAGGAGGACCGCCCGGATCACGCCGGTGCGGATCGCCTGCGGCCAGGTGTGGGCGATCACGTTCGCAGCCTCTCCTTCAGACCCATCACCCCTTCGGGTCGCAGCACGATCACCAGGACCACGATCGCGAAGAGGATCCCGTCGGTGAGACCGGTCACCGACGCCGGGAGGTAGGCCCGCAGCAGGACCTCGACGACACCGAGCGCGAGTCCCCCGACGACGGCGCCGGTGAGCGAGCCGATCCCGCCGATGACGATGGCGATGAAGGCCTTGAGCACCGGCGAGAGGCCCATCGTCGGCTCGAGCGCGCCACCGGTCCGCGCCAGGATGAGTACGGCACCGATCCCGGCGAGCAGACCGGAGATCACGAACGCGCTGGAGACCATGCGGTTCGCCCGAACCCCGAGCAGCCGCGCGGTCGTGAAGTTCTCCGCCGCGGCGCGCATCGCCAGGCCGAACGTGGTCCGCTTCAGGACGAGGGTCAAGGTCACCAACGCCACGCCGGTGATGGCGACCGTCGCGACCTGGTAGGCCGGCAGGCGCAGTCCCGCGAACGAGACCGTCGCCACCGTCCAGTCCGGCTGCGGGACGGTGCGCGCCCGTGCCGAGACGACGATGACGAGGATCGCCTGGACCGCGATCGACACGCCGAACGAGGTGATGAGCATCGTCGTCGCGTCGGCGTGCCGAACCGGCCGGAAGGCGACGACCTCCATGAGCATCGAGGCGACGCACGCGGCGAGCACGCCGATCAGGACCTGGACCGACCACGGGAGGCCGAGGTTGGAGCACGCGAGCATCACGTACGCCCCGATGGTGATCAGCTCCCCGTACGCGAAGTTCACCAACCCGAAGATCGAGAACACGATCGCCAGCCCGAGGGCCAACAGGGCGTAGGTGCTGCCCAGGCTCAGGCCGTTGACCAACTGCTGCAGCAGTTCGCTCATCCCGCCTCCGCACCCAGGTACGACGAGACCAGGCCCTCCGCGCCCCCGAGTTCGGCCGCCGAACCGGATGCGACCACCACACCCGAGCGCATGACGTACCCGCGGTCGGCGGCCTCCAGCGCGCGCACCGCGTTCTGCTCGACCATCAAGATGGTCAGACCCTCACGCACCAGCTCGGACACGATGTCGAAGATCTGGTCGACGACCAGCGGCGCCAGCCCGAGCGTCGGCTCGTCCAGCAACAGCAACCGCGGCCGGGCCATCAGGGATCGGGCGATCGCCAGTTGCTGTGCCTCGCCGCCGGACAACGTGCCGGCCGGGCTCGCGGCGCGTCGCCCCAGGACGGGGAAGCGGTCCAGGTAGGCGTCGACGTCCTCGCCCGCCTGTCGGCGGTCGGCGCGCACGGCCCCGGCGAGCACGAGGTTCTCCCGCACGGTGAGCGTGCCGAGGATTCGCCGGCCCTCGGGCGTGAGCACCAGGCCCGCGCGCACCACCTGTTCCGGTCGCTGGCCGGTGATGTCGGTACCGGCGAACCGGACCCGCCCGGCGGTCGGCTTGAGCACGCCCATCACCGCGTTCAAGGTCGTGCTCTTGCCCGCGCCGTTCGGGCCGAGGAGGGCGACGAACTCACCCTCCTCGACCGTCAGCGACACGTCTCGTACGGCGCGGATCGCGCCGTACGAGACGTGCAGATGGTCGATCGTCAGCATGGGTCAGGGCTGAGGGATGTACGCCGGGGTGAACGTCTCCGGGTACGAGAACGCGCCGTTCGCCACGACACCGATCGTCACGTCCTTCTTCGGCACGCCGTTCGTTCCGGCGTAGGTGACGTTCCCGGTCACCGTCTCGACGTTCTCCAGACCCGCCAGCGCACCGCTGATCGCCGCCGGATCGATCGAACCCGCCTTCTGGACCGCGGCGTCGATCAACTGCATCGTCGAGTACCCCAGACCCACGAAGGCCGGCCCGTCCGACGGCGCGCCCTTCTCCTTCGCCACCGCGTCGATGACCGCCATGAACGGCGTGCCGGGCGTGGACGCCGCGTGGGTGGAGAACCACGAGCCGTCCACCGCGGCCGCCCCCGCCTCGAGCAGCGCCGACGTGTCCCATCCGTCGGCACCGATCATCCGGGTCGTGACCCCGGCCGCGCGCAGTGCGCGGACGAAGTTCGACGTGTCCGGGGGGAACATCGCGGTGTAGATCACGTCCGGCTGCTCGGGCAGGTTCGCGATCTGGGTGACCTGGGCGCTGAAGTCGGTCTGGCCGATGCTGTACGTCACGTCGCCCAGGTTCTTCCCGCCACCGTGCTCGAACGCGTCGACGAAGAACTTCGGGGTGTTCTGGGTGTACGACAGGTCCGGCGAGGAGATCGTGAACGAGGTCTTCGCCCCGTTCTTCACCGCGTACTCCGCGGCCGCCGCAGCCTGGACGTTGTCCCCGAAGGCCGTCAGGTACGCCGGCGAGCCGCCGACGACGACGTACTCGGGCTGGGTCGACGTCGAGGACATGACCGGGACACCGGCCTTGCCGCCGACCTGGATGACACCGGCCGCCATCCCCGGGAAGCATGGCCCGATGAGGACGTCGGCACCCTGGTCGACCAGTTCCTGGGCGACCGCGCCGCCGGTCGCCGAATCGCTCTTCATGTCCTTGGAGATGACGGTGACGTGATGTCCCGCGATCCCGCCGTTGGCGTTGAGTTGCTCGGCGGCGTAGTTCAGCCCGTCCAGGGCCGGCAGGTCGCCGATGGCGCAGTCGCCGGTGAACCCGCCGGCGAACCCGACCACGAGGTCGCCGTCGGCGGCGCTCGCCGGTGCCGAACCCGCCGTCGGCGAGGTGCCCGCCGGGGAGCTGCTGCACGCGGCCACCAGCGCCAGCGGCAGCAGAAGCGAGACGATTGCGGCTCTTCTCATCGTGCGTTCCTCCTGTCTCCGCCCCCGATTTGCCTTCCTGTGCCTGTCGGTGTCCTCAGATGTGCTCGAAGTACCGGTCCGTCTCCCAGTCGGTGACGCGGGTCATGAACCGGTCCCACTCCCAACGGGCCGCGAGTGAGTACTGCTCGACGACGTCGGCGCCCAGGGTCGCCGCCGCGAACGGACTCGCGGCGAACGCGTCGGCGGCCCCGGCGAGCGTGGTCGGGAAGCGGACCGGCACGTCCTGGTGGTAGGCGTCCCCCTCCCGTGGCGGGCCCGGGTCCGTGCCACGGGCGACGCCGTCCCGCATCGACGCGATGAGGCCGGCGACCGCGAGGTACGGGTTCACATCGGCGCCGGGCACGCGCCACTCCGCCCGCAGGGACGTCGGCGAGGTGCCGAGCACCCGACACGAGACCGTCCGGTTGTCGAACCCCCACGTCGCACCGTGTCCGGCGAACTCACTGGAGTTGGTGCGCCGGTAGGAGTTCACCGTCGGTGCGTAGAGCACCATCATGTCGGCCGCCCGATCGAGGATCCCGCCGATCGCCGCACGCATGCGATCGCTGACGTGATCTGCGGAGCCGGCGGCCCAGAAGGGGTATCGCGCCTCGTCGTCCGATCCGTCCGCGGCGAGGGAGACGTGGACGTGACAGGAGGATCCGACCTCGTCGGAGTTCGGCTTCGGCATGAACGTCGCCGACATCCCGGCCTGCGCCGCGACGTCCTTGACCGCGAGCTTGAACAGGACGTGCCGATCGCACATGTCCAGCGCGTCACCGTACGACAGGTTCACCTCCCACTGGCCCAGTCCCCACTCCCCCTGGCTCATCTCGACGTCCAGCCCGGAGTCGTCCAGGCACTCCCGCAGCCGTTGGAAGAACGGCTCCCAGGCATTGACCTGCTGCACCGTGTAGTCCGCGTGCGTGATGGTCGTCGGCCGACGGTCCCGGAACCCGCGGGCGCGCAGGTCGTCGTAGGAGTCGCGATAGAGGTGGAACTCCAGTTCGGTACCGATCGCTGCCCGCATGCCGTCACCGGCGAGGGCCTCGACCTGCCGGCGAAGGATCTGCCTCGGGGCGATCTCGACCGGCGTCCGGTCGTGCTCCTCGACGATGTCCGCGATGACGACGGCGGTTCGCTCGAGCCAGGCCGCCGGCACCAGCGTCCGCAGGTCGGGAACGAGCAGGAAGTCCCGCCAGCCGGTGTGCCACCCGGCGTAGGGCACCTCCAGGCCGATGTCCTGGGCGATGTCCCAGCCGAACGTGCACGAGGACACCGCGACCCCGCGATCGACGAACTCCACGAACTTCCGGGGGGACATGCGCTTGCCGATGAGCCGCCCGTGCATGTCCGGTGCGGCGACGATGACCGTCTCGTAGTCGTCGGTCCGCAGGTCGGCCGGATCGAGCACGTTCCTCATCGGGTGAGCCACCCACCGTCGACCGGGAGTTGGACGCCGTCGACGAACGCGGCCGCGTCCGACAGCAGGAAGGACACCGCGTTGGCGACGTCCTCGGGTTCCCCGACGCGCGGCACGAGGAGTCGTTGGCTCATGAACTCCCAGGCCTGCGGCCCGGTGATGTCGCCGCCGGTGAAGCGCGTGTTGATCGGACCCGGCGCGACGGCGTTGACGCGGATGCCCTTCTTCGCCAGTTCGACCGCCATCGCCTTCGTCAGCATCGTGACCCCGCCCTTCGACGCGTTGTAGTGCGGCTGGCAGTTCCCCGACGAGGACACGACGACCTCCGCCTCGACGGTCGCGAGGTTGACGATCGACCCACCCGCGGGCATGACACGCGCGACGATCTGGCCGGTGATGAACTGCCCCTTGAGGTTCACGTCGACGACGAAGTCCCACTCCTCGTCGGTGACCGACTCGAAGTTGCTCATCGTGACGACCCCGGCGTTGTTGACCAGCAGGTCGATGCGACCGTGGTCGGCCACGACCTCCGCGACGGCGGCCTGGACCTGCTCCCGGGACCGGACATCGGCCGCGTAGGCCGCGCCCGATCCGCCGGCGGCCTCGATCAGTCCCAGCGTCTCGCGGGCGCGGTCGAGGTCGAGGTCGAGGACGGCGACGATCGCCGCGTCCGCGGCCAGGCGCAGACAGATCGCCCGGCCGATCCCGGCACCGGCCCCGGTGACGAGCGCGACCTTGCCCTCATGGCTGATTATCATGTGCCGCACCACTTTCCTTCGTTGATCTGCTCGACGAACCAGACGAACACCGGGTCGACGCCCGCGTGCATCTCCGGATGCCACTGGACGCCGAGGATGCGGCGGTCCGGATCCTCGACCGCTTCGACGATGCCGTCCTCGGCGCGGGCGGCCACCCGCAGGCCCTGACCGACCCGGTCGACCGCCTGGTGGTGGAAGCTGTTCACGCCGATCGCGCCGGCCGGATCCAGTTCGCCGCCGAGCGCGTCGGCGAGCAGGGACGACGATCGGACGATGACCTGGTGCCGCCGACACGTGCGGTGCGCGTCCGTCGTGGCGTGGTCCAGGTCCGCGGTGGGTTCCAGATGCTCGCGGAGCGTCCCGCCGAGCGCGACGTTCAACACCTGGATCCCCCGGCAGATCGCCAGGATCGGCCGGCGCGCGGCGATCGCGGCGTGCACGAGGGCGATCTCGAACTCGTCGCGCCCGGGGTCGTGTGCCGTCGCGTGCGGTCCCGGCGTCGCGCCGTACCGATGCGGTTCTACGTCCTCGCCCCCGGCGAGGACGAGCCCGTCGAGGCGGTCGACGACGGCCACCGCGTCCGCCGACCGTGGCAGCAGGATCGGCACGCCGCCGGCACCGGCGACCGCCTCGGCGTACTCGGAGAACACCCCCTCCAACGGCGCGTCGGCGACGCCCGGCGGGACCGCGCCGAGCGCCGAGGCCGGCAGGCGTCGGGTCGTCACGCCGATCAGCGGGCGGCCGGTCACAGGGCGTCCCCGTCGACGAGGGCGCGCAGGTGGCGACGGGTCTCCTCGATATGGCCGCGCACCGCGTCGGCAGCACCGGCCTCGTCGCCGTCGGCGACCGCGAGCAGGATCTGCTGGTGCTGGCGCCGGCTGACGTCGACCGTCTCGACGAACGGGATGTTGTCCGTCGGGATGAAGACGTCGGCCCGGGCCCGCCGCAGCGCCGCCGCCAGCCGGTCGTTGCGGGCCGCCCGGGACAGCCCGGCGTGGAACCGCCCGTCCGCCTCCCGGAAGTCCGAACGCGTGACCTCGTGCGTCGGCAGCGCGTCGATCGCGGACTGCATCTCGGCGATGTCTGCCGTGGTTCGCCGCACGGCGGCCAGTCGGGCGATCTCCGACTCGACCCCGAGCCGGAAGTCCAGGGTGTCGACGAGATCGGCGAAGGAGTCGCGGACCTGCTGCAGCCACACCGATGCGGGCCGTACCGGCTCGCAGACGAAACTGCCGCCGTGCGCCCCGCGCCGGGTGACGACGTAGCCCTCCGCCTCCAGCAGGGACAGCGCTTCGGCCACGGCGTGGCGACCGACGGACAGTGTCGTCGCCAGGGTTCGCTGTGGCGGCAGGCGCACGCCGACCGCGATCTCACCGGCCTGGATCTGGGCGCGCAGGTCCTCCGCGACCTCGACCCCGGTTCGCGTGGCGGTCAGCGGCTTGAGTTCCATTGACCCGAACTATGAGCCATTCACGTCCGGTTGTCACGCGATTCGGCGGAACTCCCCCGCCGTGCGGGCGGCCGCCGGGTCAGTCCTGCTGGTCCGCCGCGCGGCTGCGGGCGTGCTGGTCGACGATCAGTCGACGTGCGCCGAACAGGATCGACACGAGCCCGATCCCCGCGACCACGAAGCCGACGAGCAGGCTGGCGTAGATCGCCCGCACACTGCCGACCATCTCGTCCACGCCGAGCATCGACCCGAACAGGAAGCCGAAGAGCGGCCCGAGCACCATGAGTGCGCCACCGATGACGACCGGCCAGAACCCCGGTGGTACCGGCGTCAGTCGGATCTGCCGACCCGCTTCGACTCCGGTGTCGTGTGCAGTGCTC
Organism: uncultured Bifidobacteriaceae bacterium; assembly: GCA_964391765.1. Classification (GTDB taxonomy): domain Bacteria; phylum Actinomycetota; class Actinomycetes; order S36-B12; family S36-B12; genus UBA10649. The sequence goes on from CAYMNG010000023.1 coordinate 24,313, forward strand.
ATCGCTGGTCCCTTCCACCGTGTTGACTAACGGGTAACTGCGACGGGTCCGGCACGCCATCACCGCGCGGCGACCCGTCGGCACCGTGCAGCAGCATCTCTTCGGGGATATACGTCTTCGCCCGCCACAGGTGCGACCACAGGGGCAGGCTGAGCACGGCGATCACCGCGATCCCGGTCACGAGCACGAGCGCCCCGCTGATCCCCGGACCGCCGACCAGCAGCGCCGCCGGCCACATGAGGCCGAGGACGACGACGACGCACGCGATCCGGCGATGGAAACGGGCCGCCTCCGAGGCCGGCCACGACTCGACGGCCCGTTGCACCTCACGTCCGGTCGTGGCCGTCGTGCACGCGAACTTGCGCGGGCAGGCGTTGCAGGCGTCGGCGTCGGCGCGGTACCGCAGCACGCTGTTCGCGGCGTCGAAGGTGTGCGGCCGCAACCACTGACCCTCACGACAGGTCCACGCGTCGGCGTCGGGGTGGTACGTGAAGCCGCTGAGCTTGCCGCCCTCGACCACCGCCGCCGCCCGGCGCGCGAACCCGTCGATCACGTAGGCCAGGCCGAGCATCCCGAGGCTGTACCCGAGCGCCAACCAGACGTCGACCGGGACCTGCGCCACGGAGAGCACGCTCACTCCCGATCCGGCTCGCGGTGCCCGTCGTCCGACCCGGTCGTCGACGTCGTCGGCGCGGTCGACGCCGAGGCGTAGCCGGTGCGATCCTCGATCGCCTCCGGGGTCATCTCGACGTACAGCGTCTCCGGCGGCATCTCGGTCGCCGTCGCCTTGATCCCGTACCGGATTCCCAGCCAGCCGATCCACACCAGCGGCAGGACACCGCCGACGATCAAGATCACGTCGCCGGGCATCCGGAACCATTCCAGGATCGCGTTCCCGGGCTCGCTGATGTAGCCCAGGGTGCGCGCCTCGTAGTACCCGTCCTTGACCGAGTACCATAACTGGAGCACGCCCAGTGGCAGCAGCGTCACGAACATCATCCAGGCCAGGCCGATGTTCAGGCTCCAGAAGGAGATCTTCGCCAACCGATCCGGCCAGCGGTCCGGCGGGATGATGTACCGCAGTGCGAACAGCATCAGGCCCACGGCGAGCATGCCGTACACCCCGAGCATCGCCCCGTGCGCGTGGTTCGCCGTCAACGCCGTACCGATCTCGAAGTAGGACACGATCGGCAGGTTGATCAGGAAGCCGAACACGCCGGCCCCGACGAAGTTCCAGAAGCCCACGGCCACCAGGAACATCACGGCCCAGCGGTGCGGGAACGGTCCGCCGCCCTTGGCCTGCTGACGCGAGCCCAGTTGCAGGAACGTCCAGGCCTCGACGGTCAAGAAGGTCAGCGGGATGACCTCCAGCGCCGAGAAGAACGCGCCGAGGGCCATGTACTCCACCGGCGTGCCGGAGAAGTACAGGTGGTGCATCGTCCCGATGACGCCACCGGCGGAGTACAAGATGATGTCCAGGAAGATGATCTGGAT
>CAYMNG010000024.1:0-9474 GCA_964391765.1 uncultured Bifidobacteriaceae bacterium
GCGGCCGGTTCGCTCGGCCCGGCCGCCAACCGCCGACGCGTCATCGGGCGAGCCCCATCATCGGTTCTGCCGCGACGGCCGCGAGGACCGCGTGCGCGAGCGAGGAGTCGTAGACGATGCTCCCGGAGGACAGCCCGGCATCTCGTTCGGAATCGTCGATGAGCGCTCGCAACCGCTCGCGTCCGTCACCCTCGATCCGAAGGATGCCGATGCCGTCCGAGGCAACCCGCACCGGCCCGAACTCGCGAGACTCCGCCTCGTCGCCGGACTCGTCTTCGGAATCGGTATGTGCGTCGGTGTCGGCTTCGGGCTCGTCGACGCGGGCGAGGGTCATCCTCATCGTGCCCGCCTGCTCGACGTATCGATACGTCGATGACGTTGCGATCCGCTCATGACCGTCATTATGTTCGGCCACCGACTTCAGTCCGGCGACGCGGTGCACGGGAAGCTCGATCTCGTCGGCGAAGGCCATCGAAGCGGTGAGCTCCGACCAGTTGAGGAGCGTCGGCGACATCGGCCACAAGAAGTCGCCCTTCTCCAGTGGCAACAAGAAGACGCGATCTTCCCCCGCTAGCCGCGCGGCGACCGCGAGGCGTTCCTCCCTCGAGTCGGCCCCCTCGTCGCGCCAGTCGATGAACCCCGCGAACCGGTCGGACGCGAGCATCGCTCGCACGGCGTCCGGTACGTCGGAGGCGACCGCGACGACCTTCGCGATCCCGATTGCCCGGTGGTAGTCGAGCCAGTCCGACAGGAGCGATTCGTCGTCACCGAGAGCGGCCACGATCCAGATCGGATCCTTGTCGATCGGTCGGATGGCGCCGTCGACGAAGCGCGAGGTCAGGAGGCGTCGCCGTGAGTCACCGTCGACGAACGGCGACCGGGTGAATGGTGGCGGTCCGGCCGTCGCAGCGTCGACGGGAAGGATCGTCGCCGAATACGTGACCCCGACGAGGTCCGCGACAAGGCAGTACGGACCGACCACGTATCCGCTGGCGAAGATCTCGTCGAGACGCGAGCCTCGTGCCATGAACGCCACGTTTGCGTCGTCCTCGCCGTAGACCGCGACGAGGTGGGCCAGCCCGGAGTACAGCGCGGCGCGGGCATGAATGCCGAGCCGATCCGACGGCGGCACGACGACCGCGTTGGCCCACGCGCAGTCCTCGACGGCCTGGTTGAGGTCGCGGTCGAGCCGGTGGGGTTGGCCGTATCGCGCCTGGTAGCCGACCGACCCTGCCGCCACGGGACGCTCGACCTCCTCGTCGACCCCGAGTCGGTCGCGCAGGTCGTAGAGGAACTCACGGGAAAACCCACCGACTGCCCACCGCGCGGCATCGACGAACGTGTGGCCTTCCCCGACGGCCTGGACCCAGAACTGCGGGATCACGAGCTCGTCGACGTATACGAGGCCGCCGTCGACACCCGACCCGAAGAGGTCCGTGTCGTACGACTCACACGCCTCGGCAACCAGCGATTGAGAATTCCCGGGAGCCCGACCGACAACCACGCGGCCGTCCAGTCGGCCCGCACGGTCGAGGACATACAAGGACGCACAGAGCTCCAGAAGCAGCCCGAGCGAATCGCCGGCTCGGCCAACCGGGGCGAGGACGGCCCGGCGGGCGTAGTCGACGGGTGCGGAGTCTCCCGGCCACGTCGCTCCGCGCGGATAGAGCCAGCCGAGGTCGACGGACAAGGACCCCGGACCGGCGAAGACCGCCTGGGTGTCGGTGTCGACGTAGACGTCCCGAAGCACGATGACACCGCTGACGAACTCCATCGCCACCTTCGGACCGAACGGAGTGACGCGCACACGGCCAAGTTGCTCGACCCGCGCATCATCGAGGTTCGAAACGGACGGCGCGCCATCCCCCCCAGCAGCCGTCAATTCGTCCGCCAGGGTCACTGGCCGACACCTCGCTCGGTGTAGACGTCGACGATCGACGCGAGGTTCGACGTGCCGAACCGGACGCTCGGCTCGATCGCCGCGCCCTCGGCCCACTCGTTCCAGGCGTTGACGAAGACGACTCCGCCGTCCGAGGCGGCCGCCGCCGCGGGCCGCCGCTTGCGCAGGACGCCGGCGAACGTCACCGGGTTCGCGCCGAGGAACAGGTACGCGCTCGATCCGCGCCGGGCGGTGTTGTCCCACCCGGGCATGACGCCCGGGAAGACCGGCCGACCGCCGACACCGATCGGCAGGGGGTCCTCGAACGCCGCCTGGTAGGACTTCACGTCACCGTCCAAGACCGCGCACTCCCCCGGGATCAGGTCGATCACCGAGTCGGTCCGGATGTCCCCGCCGGGCGGGAACGAGATCAGCCCGTCGAGCGCGTGGATGACCGACGGCGTCAGGTCCGCGACCTCGCGAGCCGGGCGCACGCCAGCGACGTGGATCCCCGGCAGCCCGGCCGCCACGGCCCGCCGGCGCCACAGTTCGACGGCCGCCGGCAGGTCGGGGATGAGCCCGGGGCGATACAGGACCAGCAACGGGGCTCCGTCGAACCGGATGTAGCGCGGATCCCGCAGCGCCGGCTCGATGTCCGTCCAGAACCGATCGGCCCATCCGTCCCCGTAGGTCTGCGCGATGAGCACGTCGTCGGCCTGCCCGTCCCACCGGCGGGTCCACGGCTCGTTCGCCCAGCACAGCGCCAGCGGAAGGTCGATGTCCGGGTCGGCGAGCCAGTTCGCCAACGGAGTGTCGAGGGTCTTTCGCCCGTCGAACCAGTAGTGGTGGAAGACCATGCCGTCGACACCGAACTGACGCGCCAACCGCGCCTGCGCACGCAGGACGCCCGGGTCCCGCAGGTCGTAGAAACCCACGTCCTTGGCCGGCAGCACCGGCTGCAGGTGCCCGGCGAACTGCGGCCGCGCCCGGCTCACGTTCACCCAGTCGGTGAAGCCCTTGCCCCAGAACTCGTCGTTGTCGGCCGTCGGGTGGTACTGCGGCAGGTAGAACGCCAGGACGCGCGGTCGCGTCCGCGGGTTCTTGCGATACGCCGCCAGGCGACCGCGTACGTCCATCGCCTCGACGATGTCCATCCCCGCGACCTCGGTGAAGATTCCGACGATGCGCTCCAGGCCGTGCGCGGTCGTCGCGTCGTACTGACCGCCCTCGACCTCGAACAGATCCATCGTGAGGTCGAGGTCGGCGAGGCGCTCCAGCAACCACGGCCGGCACCAGAACATGCTCCCGGCCGGGAACTGCAGGCGGTCCGGGTCGAACGCCATCGACAGCCGCGCGGCCAACGCCTCGACGATGCCCTGGTCGCTGCCCCAGTGCTCGGGTCCGCTCACCTGCCCGCTGGGCACGACGATCCCGACGTTGCGGTCCTCACGCAGCAGCGCGATCGTGCGCGCGATCGCCTCCGGACTCTCGAACACGCCGTCGAGCAACTGGATCCGCCAGCCGTTGCCGTCGATCCGGTGCTCGCTCTTCTTCGTGTGCACCTTGGCGATCACGTCGTACCCCGCCAGCAGGCCCTTGTTGACCAGGTGCACCAGCGGCCCCCAGTCGCGACCGCGGTTCGGCACGACCTCGATCCGGGCGCTCGGGTAGCGGGACAGAATCCGCGAGATACCCAGCTCCGCAGTGCCCTCGGTGACCGTCACGACCAGGTCGAAGTCCTCCGGCATCCGGGAGAGCCGGTCCTCGATGTCGCCCCAGAGCTCGGGGTAGTGCACGTGCGCGACGACGAGGACCGTCGGCGCGCCGTCGGGCCGACGGGTCGGCCCCTCCGAGGCTGGCCGGCGACCCAGGGAGTTGACGTCGAAGCGACGTCGAAGCGGGGAGTCCTGCGGAAGCATCATGTCCGGCAACGGCAGCAGGCCCACGGTGCGGAGTTGGTCCGCCCCGAGGTCGCCGTTGCGCATGCGGTGCGCGGCGCGCCGGGCACGGGACTTCGCGCTGCGGTACCGCGAGGCGCTGGCCCGCAGCGGGCTCGTCACCCGCCACGACGCGCTGGCCAGCATCTGGCTCATCTGGCTTCGGTACTCGACCACGGTCAGTTCGAGGTCCTCGACCCGCTGCCGGAGGCGCTCGATCTCCTCCTGGAGGATCGCGCGCTCATCGAAGGACGCGCCGAACGAGTCCTCGGTATCCAGACGCGCCGAAACCTCTCGGCGCTCGTGGTCAAGCGCAGTCACAGGCCCCCCTGTGTATTCAATACGCCCCCACGCGCATCAGTAGCATGCCACCTATGTCCGATTTGACGCAAGCCCGCGTCGACCCGCAGCACGCCGCGACCACCGCCGCGCGGATCGCCGACGCCGTCGGCGGGTTCATCCGCGGCAAGTCGTCGGTCATCACGTTGTCCTTGACCTGCCTGCTCGCCGAGGGCCACCTCCTGCTGGACGACGTCCCGGGCGTCGGCAAGACGTCGCTGGCGCGCGCGCTGGCCCAGGCGATGGGCCTGGGCTGGCGGCGGATCCAGTTCACCCCCGACGTCCTGCCGTCGGACATCACCGGGGTCTCCGTCTACCACCAAGGGACCGCGACGTTCGAGTTCCACGAGGGTCCGGTCTTCTCCTCGATCGTGCTGGCCGACGAGATCAACCGCGCGACGCCGCGAACGCAATCGGCCCTGCTGGAGGCGATGGAGGAACGGACGGTCTCCGTCGACGGCGTCACCCGCCCCCTGCCCAAGCCGTTCGTCGTCATCGCGACCCAGAACCCGGTCGACATGGCGGGCACGTACCCGCTGCCCGAGGCACAGGTCGACCGGTTCTTGATCCGCGCATCGATCGGCTACCCCGACCACGAGGCCGAGGTCGAGGTCGTGACCGGCCACCACCACGGTGCGGTCGTCTCGGCGATCCAACCGGTCGCGTCGACCGACGACGTCCTCGCCCTCATCGCCGCGACGAGCCGGGTCGAGGTCGCGGCCGAGGTCATCGACTACATCGTCCGCCTCGTGACGGCCACGCGTACCGCGCCGGGGGTCGCCCTCGGTTCGTCACCGCGTGGCTCCGTCGGCCTGCTGCGCGCCGTGCGCGCCCGCGCGCTGCTCGACGGTCGCGGCTTCGCCACTCCCGCGGACGTGCAGGCCCTCGCCGAACCGGTTCTCGCGCACCGCATCCTCCTCGACGTCGACGGACAGGCACGTGGCCTCACCGGCCCGGCCGTGATCGCCGATCTCGTCGCGACGACGCCGGCGCCGCAGCCACACTGATCGGGCGCACCGACGATGACGCCGCGCCGGACGACCCGGTCCACGACGAAACGGCCCCCGCGCCGATGACCGGCCGTACGACCGGACTGCTCGTCGTCGCGGTGGCCGCCATCGGTGCCGGCGTCGGCCTCGGCTGGGCGGAGGTGCTCGCCGTCGGAGTCGGCCTGCTCGTGCTCACCGCGGCGACGGCGCTCGTCCGCCTGCCGGTGTCGGCCTCGTGGACCGACGTGGCCGCACCCACCCGCGTGACCCGCGGTGACGTGGCGCAGGTCGTCATCCGCGTCGACGTCCCGCACGGACCCACGACCTGGGTCAGCGCGGTCGACGACTCCGGCACGGCGCGCACGTGGCTGCCGGCGCGGGCCGCGCCGGCGGACCTGGTCTGGCCGCTGGACACCAGTCGCCGCGGCGTGTTCCCCGGTGGACCGGCGCGGCTCGAGGCCGCCGACCCGTTCGGCCTGCGCCGGCGCGTCCTGGCCGAGCGGACACCGACGCCGGTACTCGTCGTGCCACGCGTCCACGCGGTCGACCCGGCGGTGGCCCGCGGCCGACTCGACGACGGCGCGTCCGGCGAGCACGAGGGCAGCGACCAGTTCCACTCCCTGCGCGAGTACGTCGTCGGCGACCCGATGAAACTCGTCCACTGGCCGACGTCGGCCCGCGTGGGCACGCTGATGGTCCGTCGGATGGTCGAGACGACGATCCCCTGGCTGCTGCTCGTCCTCGACGTCAACGCGCGCGCGTACGACACCGCGGGCGCCCTGTTCGACGATTTCGACGCCGACGCCTTCGAGCAGTCCGTCGACGAGGTCGCCTCGTGGGCGTGGTGGGCGTGCGGGCCGCGCCAACGCGTGCTGCTGACGACCACCGCGCTCGCGGCCACGTCCGTCGAGGTGACCGCGGCCACCCGTGCCTCCGCGCTCGACGCGCTCGCCGTCGTCGAGGCGCTGTCCGCCGACGAGTGCGGGCCGGCACGGGTCGGCGCGCTCGCCCGCCGGCAGGGCATCGGTCGGATCGTCCTGGTCACCGGTCGTCGCACGGAGCGGTCGACGGCCTGGCTGGACTCCTGGCGGCGGATCGTCCCCGCCACCGCGATCGTCGGTCACGAATGACCACGCGGCCGTCGGCCTGGGCGGGGATCCCGGTCCTCGCCGTGACCTGGGTGGCGTTCGGGCAGGTGCTGTCGTTGTCCGGCCTGGCGATCTGGGTCGTCAGCGCGTCGCTCGTGGCGTACCTGGCGGTCTTCGCGCTGGCCTCGGCCCACCGGATCGTGCTCGCCTGCCTGGCGACGGCGCTGCTCACCGTTGCGGTGCCCGCGCTCGCGACGACTCTCGGCGGTGACAGCGCCGGGCCGATCACGCGGTCCTCGCTCATGGCCACCGGCATCGCGGGCGCGATGGCCCTCGTCCTGCACACCCGATATCCCGTCTCCGTGCTCGCGGTGGCGCTCGTCCTGCTGGGCGGGACGACCGGCCTCGGCGCGGCCGGGCGTGCGCCGTGGCTCGTCGGCGCCTGGGTCGTCGCTGCGGCGACGACGGTCGCGGCGCTGGGAACGTACCGGCGGGTCGACCTGGCGGCCCGCCGCCGGCTCGTCGGCCTCGGGGTGCTGCTCGCGTGCGCGGGGCTCGGTGCGGTCGCCGCGATCGGGGTGTCGACGCCGATGCTGCGATCACCGTGGACGATGGCCGGCGCGGCCGCGATCGACGAGCAGCCGCCGTCCGGTGAGCAGCCACCACCGAGCGAACAACCACCACCGAGCGAACAACCACCACCGAGCGAACAACCACCGCCCAGCGAACAACCACCACCGAGCGAACAGCCACCGCCCAGCGAACAACCGCCACCGAGCGAACAGCCACCGCCCAGCGAGCAGCCACCGCCCAGCGAACCGGCCGACGAGACGGACGTCGTCGAGCACGACACCGTCGACGCGACGAGCGTGGTCGTCGCGATCGTCCTGGTCGTGATCCTCGCCGCGCTCGTGCTGGCTGGTCTTCTCCTGTGCTGGCAGGCACTGGTCTGGGCCCGTTGGCGGCGCGAGCGCCGCCGACTGCGCCGTGGCGGCCCCGGACCCAGCGTCATCGGCGCGTGGACGTGGGTGCGCATGCGCCGGCTGCGCTACGACGACCCGCTGCCCGTCAGCGTCTCACCCGACGTCGCCGCGGCGACGGCGGCGACATCCGCCCTGCGCACTGTGGGGCGCCTGGCTGCCGAAGTGGCCTACGACCCCGCGGCGCACGTCGACCAGGCTGCCGCCGAACACGCCTGGCGCGCCGCCGAGGAGGCCGGGCGGGCACCGACCGGTGCCGGACTGCGCCAACGGTGGGTGTGGGGGCGACGACGCCCGCGCGTCCCGTAGCCCGGATCCGCGCGCGTACGTCGGAGCGCTACTGCGGCGCGGTCGGGCCGGCACTGGGCGCAGCCGGGTCGGCACTGGGCGCGGCCGGGTCGGCGGTGGGCGCCACGGGACCGGCACTGGGCACGGACGGACCGGCACTGGGCACGGTCGGACCGGCACTGGGCACGGTCGGACCGGCGCTGGGCGCCGTGCCGCCCAGCGCCGCGAGTGCGGCCGCCCCGCTGGAGCCGGGCTGGAACGGCACGAGGTCGTCCGCGCTCATGTCCGTCCACGCGTACCAGTACGCCCGGACGAATCCCGCCGCCATCATCTGCCGGCCCAGCGCGAGGACCGCGTTCGCCTGTGCCTGCGGGGCGAGCGTCGGCGCGCTGCGGACGTTGACCTCGGTGATCCATGCGGGAACCGCGCCGAATCCGTTGCTCGCCAACGCCGCCTTCATCGACTTCAGGATCTCCGGCGCGTCGCCGACCTGGCCGGCCTGCGGATAGTAGTGCAGCGACACCGCGTTCAACCGCCCGCCGGTTACGGCCGAAGACAACGGCGCCAACCATTTCGCCAACGTCGCGACGTCGTACCTCGACCGGACCAGGCCCGCGTTGGCGACGATCGTCGCCGCCGGATCAGCGGCCCGGATCGCGTCCGCCGCCGTCGTCACGAAGCGGGCGTAGTCCTCAGCCGTTCCGGACCAGAACGTGCGCAGGTTCGGTTCGTTGCCGATCTCGTAGGACGTGATCCGCCCGGCGTACCGTCGGGCGACCGTGTCCGCGAAGCCGGCCCACGCACCCAGGTCGTTCGGCATCGAGGCCGAGCCCGGACCCATCCACGACGCATCCGTCGCCTGGATCGAGCTCGCCGCCCACTGGGGCGTCCCGCCGAGGACGAGGGTGATGTCGTCGACGCCGTTCGCGGTGGCCTTGGCGACCAGGGCATCGAGTTGGTCGAACACGTACTGCCCCCGTGCCGGTTCGAGGTGCAACCAGGCCGTCCTGGTGTCCCACAGGCGAAGCGAGCGGAACGGGACCGTCGGCCAGTCCCCCGCGTTCACCTTCGCGGTGCCGTCACGTTCCAGGCGCAGGCCGCCGACCGCCCACGGGATGTTCAGTCCGAGGGCCTGCACGCCGAGGCTGCCGGCCATCTCGCTGGCGGACGGCGGGGCGACGGACTGCGGGGTCGACGACGTGGTCGAACACGCCACGACGACCTGCGTCGCCACGGCGAGGCAGGCGATGGCCCACAGTCGCCGTCTCACGATTCGATCGTAGGACCAGCGCGGGGATAGCCGCCCGGCCGCGCGTACGGCCGGCCCACCTGTTCCGCTCGCGTGTTCGGGCTCACGGCGAAGACCCGCAGTGGCCGAGGTGACGACGATAGTCCTTCCCGCCCAACGAGATCCGCTAACTCGCCGACGAACGCGACGACGCGGTCGGCAACTGCGCCGGTGGCTATGGCCGCAGTAGCCACCGTCGGCCTCACGCGGCTACACCGGGGATATAGCCACGGCCACCGACGATCGCGCGGACCGATCCGCGACGTCGGCGCGCGCGGCTACCTCACATGCGCTCCGGCGCGCTCACCCCGAGCAGGTCCAGGCCGTTGGCCAACGTCTGTCGCGCGGCCGCGCACAGCCACAGGCGCGCGACGTGCAGCGGCCCGACCTCCTCGTCCCCGCGCGGCAGCACCCAGCACACGTCGTAGAACCGGTGGTAGCAGGTGGCGAGCTCCTCCAGGTACCGGGCGACGCGGTGCGGCTCGCGCAGTTCGGCGGCACCGGCGACGATCCGCGGGAACTCCCCGAGCAGGCCGAGCAGGTCGTTCTCGCGCTCGTGGACGAGGGTCGACGGGTCGAACGCGGCTGCCCGCCAGTCAATGCCGAGGTCAGCGGCGTTGCGCAGGACCGACGAGATCCGCGCGTGCGCGTACTGGACGTAGAACACCGGGTTGTCGTTGGTAGCG
>CAYMNG010000024.1:9484-25648 GCA_964391765.1 uncultured Bifidobacteriaceae bacterium
GTCAGCCGGGTACCGGGTCAGCGAGTACCGCGCGGCGTCGACGCCGACCTCGTCGACGAGGTCCTCGAGGGTGACGATCTCCCCCGCCCGCTTGGACAGGCGCACCTCCTCGCCGCCGCGGGTGATCTTCACCAGCTGCCCGATCAGCACCTCGACATTGGCGTCCATGTCGTCACCCGCGCACGCGGCCACCGCCCGCAGGCGGTTCACGTACCCGTGGTGGTCCGCGCCCAGCAGGTAGACGCACAGGTCGAACCCGCGGTCGCGCTTGTCGACGTAGTACGCGGTGTCCGAGGCGAAGTAGGTGTACTCGCCGTCGGCCTTGACCAGCACCCGGTCCTTGTCGTCGCCGAAGTCGGTCGTGCGCAGCCAGGTCGCGCCCTCGTGCGTGAAGACGTGACCCTGCGACACCAACCGGTCCAACCCTCGCTCGACCGCGCCGGAGGCGTGCAGCGACCGCTCGGAGAACCACACGTCGAAGTGCACGCCGAACAGGCCGAGAACCGCGCGCTGCTGCGCCAGCTGCAACCGGTACCCGGCCTCGCGGAAGGCGACGACCTGCTCGTCCTCGGGCAGGTCGAGGATCGCCGGCTGCTCCGCGACGATCGCCGCGGCGAGGTCGACGACGTATCCGCCGTGGTAGCCGTCCTCGGGCACCGGCCGGCCGTGCGCCGCGGCGACCAGGGACGCGCCGAAGCGGTCCATCTGAACGCCACGGTCGTTGACGTAGAACTCCCGGACGACCTCGGCGCCGGCGGCGGCCAGCACGCGGGCGATCGCGTCGCCGACGGCGGCCCACCGGGTGTGGCCCAGGTGCAGCGGGCCGGTCGGATTGGCCGAGATGAACTCCACGTTGATGCGCCGGCCCGCGAGCGCGGTCCCGGTGCCCCACGCCGAACCGGCGTCGACGATGGTCCGCGCGGTCTGCCCCTGCGTCGCGGTCTCGAGGCGGACGTTCACGAACCCCGGGCCGGCGACCTCGGCGGTGGCGATCCCGGGCACCGCGGCGAGGCGCACCGCCAGCGTCTCGGCGATCTGGCGGGGCGGCTGCCCGGCGGCCTTGGCCAGCACGAGGGCGATGTTCGTCGCGTAGTCGCCGTGGTCGCGCGATTTCGGCCGTTCGATCCGGAACTCCGGCAGGTCGACCGTCGGCAGGTCGCCGTCGGCGATCAGGCCCGCCAGCACCGATCGGATGACCTCGTGGAGTTCCTCGGCGCTCACCCGTCGAGCCTATCTACGGCCGAACGCTGCCCCGACGACGCCCGACCAGGTATGCTCCGCCCAGGCAAGGCCACATCAGCTCCACCGTTCTACCGGTGTCCGCCCCAGCGGCGGGCCTCGGCGTTTCTGAGCACTAGCGCAGATTCACGGGACGACAGGCGTGAACGGCTTGGCCGCGTTCCGGGTGAGGTGCCCGTTACGAAGTCCCGTGCAAGGAGAATGCGAAAAATGGCTCAAGGAACCGTCAAGTGGTTCAACGCCGAGAAGGGCTACGGGTTCATTGCCCAGGCCGACGGCGGCCCGGACGTCTTCGTCCACTACTCGGCCATCCAGTCCGACGGATACCGCAGCCTGGAGGAGAACCAGGTCGTGGAGTTCGACATCGTCCAGGGACCCAAGGGTCCCCAGGCCGACAAGGTCCGCCTCGGCTGACCGACCGGCACGATCGTGAAGGGCCCCATCGCCGCGGCGGTGGGGCCCTTCGCCGTGTCCGGCGGGTCCCCCGACCCGACCGGCACGACCAGGTCCTACCCGCGGCGAGCGGCGGGTCAACCGTCGACAGGCTGTGATGTCCGTCACATCGGCAGCCCGCGTCGCGACCGGGCAGAATGCGACCATGGCCGAGGACGAGATCGAACGACTCCTGCGCGAGGTCGAGCAGTCGACGGCGAGGCCGTCGTCACCGGTTCCCACCGGATCGCCTGCTCCGGTCCCGGCCAAGCCCGATGCCGCCACCGGTGTCAGCCGGGTCGCATTCGCCGGCGGCGGAGCCGTCGTCCTCGGCGTCCTCGGCTGGGTCGCCGGAATCCTCACCCCCTTCACCAGCGCGCCCAGCGTCGGTCTGGGCGCCGCGGTCGGCGCCTTCGTCATGGGGCTGGTGGCGGGTCCGCCGAAGTGGCTGTCGCGATAGGCCAGTCGCGCAGTTCGGCCTCGATCAGCGCACCCCACAGCAGTGCGACGAAGCACAGGTACAGCCACAGCAGCACCACGACCGCGGTCCCGAAGACCAGGACCGCCGCGCTCAGCGACCGCGACATGTGCGCGAAGACCCCCACGCCGGCCGTGGCGAGGAGGATTCCCGCGGTGGCGACCGCCGCGCCCGGCGACGCCCAGCCGACGGGTTGACCGCCGTTCGGCGCGTGGGCGAGGGTCCAGCGAACGACGAGGTAGGTCAGCGCTCCCCACACGAGCACGTTCACCGGCCACGGCCAGGTCAGCACCCACGCACCGTCCACCCCGAACCACGAAAGGACGACCGGGACGACCGTGACCGCGACGACCAACGCCGCCGCGGCCACCAGACCCACCAGCGTGACGACGGCGGACACGGCGCGGTCCAGCAGTCCGCTACGCCGCTGGTCGACGCCGAAGATCGCGTCCAACGCCATCCGCAGGCCGAGCACGACCTTCGACGCGGCGTAGACGGCGATGACGAACCCGACGGCCGTCGTCAGCGTGAACGTCGTCGCGCTGGCGCCCTCGACGGTCGACACGAGGGCGTCCAGGACGGGTCCGACCGATCCCGTCGTCTCCGGCGCGCGCTCCGCGAGCCGGTCCAGGGCCGTGCGCACCTGCTGCGGGTCGAGCACCAGGCCGGCCAGCGTGCCGAGCGCCAGCGCGGCCGGCGCGATCGACAAAGCGACGAAGTAGGCCAGTCCGCCGGCGGCCAGGGACACCCGGAGGAACTGGAACCGAACGGTCAGGCGCTGCGCGCGGACGACGAGCCCGCCCAGTCTCCGCACGGGTTCATCCTGGCCGACGGTCGCGGTTCGCGCCGCGCCGGCGCGCTGATAGCCTTCTCGGGCCCGAGCCCCCGTAGCTCAGGGGATAGAGCGCCGGTTTCCGGTACCGAAGGTCGCAGGTTCAAATCCTGCCGGGGGCGCCCAACGTTTGGCCTGGTCAGCGGCCAGTTCCGCCGCTGACCGGGCGACGGTCCTGAACCGCCTCCCGAGCCCCGGTCCGTCCCTGGTCCGTCAGCGCGCGCTGGAGTTCCACGTCCGTCCGATCGGACACGTCGTCCAGGCGATCGTGGAGCAGGTGCCCGCCGGCGGCTAGGCCCCTCGGACCATCCGCTCGACGGCATCGCGCGCCACGGCGGCGACGCTGACACCTCGGGACTTCGCCAGCTCGACGACGCGGGCGTACACGTCCGCATCCAGGCGCACGGCGATCTGCGGCGAGGTGCCCGTCTTGCTCAGGCTCGGCCGGCCAACGGGGCGCCCCGCATCGGCGCCGGCGATGACCCGGTCGGCGTAGGCCTGGTCGATCCGGCGGCCCTCCTTGTCGAGCACGACCTCGGCGTCCAGGTCGACGTCGGGACCGGCCACGTACTTCTTGCCCATCACGTCCTCCTTCGGTAGTCGACTGGCATGGCGTGGATCACGATGTCAGCGTCGGCGGCCTCGACCACGATGATCTCCAGTTCGCGGCCGCGGCCGTCGTCCCCCTGGTAGAACACGCCCGGCTCGCCGCGGTCGGTGGTGATGGCGCGCACGGTGTGCGCGTTCTCGATCGCCGCAATGACCCGCGCGACGCCGCGGCCGCTACGTCGCCAGGTGCTCAGCGCCGCCGCTGCGTCGGGTCCACCAGCGCCGGCGGGGTGTACCCGCCGTCCGGCGCGGACAGGTTCACCCCGGGCGGCACGATCTCGTCGATCCGGTCGAGCACGTCGGTGCTGAGCGTGACATCGACCGCCCCGAGCTGAGACTCCAGTTGTGCCATCGTGCGCGGCCCGATGATCGGTGCCGTCACCGCCGGGTGCCGCATCACGAACGCGAGCGCGAGGTGGACCAGCGTCACCCCCGCGTCATCGGCCAACCGGGCCAGCGCGTCGGCGGCGACCAGCTTCGCCTGATTGCCCGGCAGGCTCAGGTCGTAGCGGATCGGGATGCGATCGGCCCGGTGCGTCGTCGGCACGGGCTGGTCGGCCCGGTACCGGCCGCTGAGCCAGCCACCGGCCAGCGGACTCCACGGGATGACGCCCAGACCGTACCGCTGGGCCACGGGAAGGACGTCGGCCTCGATCCCGCGGACGAGGATCGAGTACGGCGGCTGCTCGGTCGTGAACCGGCCCAGCGCGCGGCGCTCGGACACCCACTGCGCCTCCACCATCTGGTGCGCCGGGAACGTCGAGGAACCGAACGCCCGGATCTTCCCCTGTCGCTGGAGGTCGGTCAGCGCGCTGAGCGTCTCCTCGATCGCGGTGTCGGGGTCCGGGCGGTGTACCTGGTACAGGTCGATCCAGTCCGTCCCGAGCCGCCGCAGGCTGTTCTCGACCTCGGTGACGATCCACCGGCGGGAGTTCCCGCGCTTGTTCGGATCTCCGCCCGGACCGGCGTACGCCGTGTCCATCGGCAGGTGGAACTTCGTGGCGAGCACGATGTCGTCCCGGCGTCCGGCGATCGCCCGGCCGACGATCTCCTCCGAGACGCCCTGGGAGTACACGTCGGCGGTGTCGACGAAGTTGATCCCCGCCGCCAGCGCCCGGTCGATGATCGCCGTGCACGCGGCCGGGTCGGGTTCGCCCCACGATCCGAACATCATCGTTCCCAGGCACAGTTCGGAGACGTGCATGCCAGTGGTTCCCAGTGGGCGGTAGCGCATGCGGGCAGCCTACGTCCGCGGGGCACTGATTCAATGCCGCCATGACCGCAGCCGTCGCCGCATCCGCCGGCCGGGCCCGGTTCGCGTCGACGCAGACCTCCTCGCTGTACCCGATGATCGTCGGCGCGTTCGTCGGCGTGCTGCTCATCTCGAACATCGGCGCCACGAAGCTGATCGCCTTCGGTCCGCTGATCACCGACGGCGGGGCGTTCTTGTTCCCCCTCGCCTACGTCATCGGCGACGTCCTCAGCGAGGTGTACGGCCTCCGGGCGGCGCACCGGGCCATCTGGCTCGGCTTCGTGATGCTCGTCCTCGCGGCGGTCACGTTCTGGTTCGTGCAGATCTCACCGCCCGCCCACGGGTACAACAACCAGGCGGCATTCGAGGCCGTGCTCGGGTTCGTCCCGCGGATCGTGGCGGCCAGCATCAGTGGCTACCTCGTCGGTCAGCTGCTCAACGCGTACGTCCTCGTGCGCATCAAGGAGCGCACCGCGGAACGCGCCTTGTGGCTGCGCCTCATCGGTTCGACCGTCGTGGGCGAGCTCGCGGACACCGTCGTGTTCTGCACGATCGCGTTCTACGGCGTGATCACCGGCGCGGAGTTCGTGACCTATGTCGTCGTCGGGTACGTGTACAAGACGCTGCTGGAGGTCGTGCTGCTCCCGATCACCTACCCGGTGATCGGCTGGATCAAGCGCCGCGAACCCAGCTACGAATCAACCGCCGCCCCAACTCCAACCGCCGACACGACGTGAGCGGTTACTTGCCCGGGTGATTCGCCCGGTTTGCTAACCGTTCAGGTCGTGTCGGCGGTTGGGGGCGAGGGTGTCGGCACGGAGGTCGTCGAAGGTGCCGTCGAAGATCGACTCCCGGATCCGATCGACCAGGCGGACCAGATAGCGCTCGTTGTGGATCGTCGCCAACGTCGCCGCGAGCATCTCCTTGGCCCGGAACAGGTGGTGGACGTACGCACGGGTGTGGTTCGTGCAGGTGTAGCAGTCGCAGTCGTCGTCGATCGGCGCGAAATCGCGCCGGTAGCGGCCGTTCGTCAGGTGGAAGCGGCGCTGTGGATGGAACACCGTGCCGTTGCGTGCGTTGCGCGACGGCGTCACGCAGTCGAACGTGTCCGCGCCGCTGGCGACCGCAGCGAAGATGTCGGCGGGCTCCCCGATCCCCAGCAGGTGCCGCGGCCGGTCCTCGGGCAGTTCCTCGCACACCCACCGGACGATGTCGGCGAGGCGGTCCTTCTCCAGCGCACCGCCGATCCCGAACCCGTCGACGGGAAGCTCCGCCAGGCCGCGAGCGGCACGACGGCGCAGGTCCTCGTACTGCGCGCCCTGCACGACGGCGAACAGCGCCTGGTACGGCCGGTCGCGTCGGGCCTGGGTCAAGCGCTCGTGCTCGGCAACGCACCGGACCGCCCACGCGTGGGTCCGATCGACCGACGCCTCCTGGTACTCGCGGGTGTTGAGCAGCGTCGTGCACTCGTCGAAGGCGAACAGGATGTCGGCACCGATCCGGTGCTGCACCTGCATGGACACCTCCGGGGTGAACCGGTGCCGACTGCCGTCCCGGTGCGAGGTGAACGTCACGCCGTCGTCGTCGACCCGGGCGAGGCGGTCCTTACCGGCGGCGATGACATCGTCAGCCTGCGCCGTGGCGGAGTCCATCGCCAGGACCTTCTTGAACCCCACACCGAGGGAGAGCACCTGGAAGCCACCGCTGTCGGTGATCGTCGGTCCCGGCCAGCCCATGAACGCCGCCAGGCCGCCGGCCTCCTCGACGATGTCGGCGCCAGGCTGCAGGTACAGGTGGTACGCGTTCGCGAGGACGACCTGCGCGCCGAGGTCGCGCATCGCCTCCGGCAGCACGGCCTTCACCGTCGCCTTGGTGCCGACGGGGGTGAATGCCGGGGTACGGATCTCACCGTGCGGCGTTCGCATGATCCCGGCCCGGCCGAGGGTCCCGGTCATGCGCGCCTGGACCTCGAACCCGAACCCCGCGACCGACATCACCCCATCAAACCGAACGACGGACCACGCAGGCACGCAGGGGCACATGTGACGGGACGAGTCGTGCGGGGTCCGGGGTGCACACGGGTCGGGAATTGCCGGATGGATTTGGCAAAGCGGTTGCGCCGCAACTCGATCACGAGTAGAACTTCCTCACCGGCCTCACGGCCGGGACGGTGGGAACGACAAGCGTCACCCGGTATCGAGCGTCTGAAGGGGCAACGATCCGAACGGAGCGATCCGGTCGGGGAGTCCGTCCTCACAGGCCCGCAGCCCCGCATGGGGCCGCCGGACCGGACCCGAGTGCCAAGCGGGGCGACGCGAGCGTGCCGACCGGGGAGGTCGGGTTCTGGTCGATCGCGCGGCACCGCGCGATGCGCGCGACGGCGAGCACTGGCCGTCGGGCCCCGAGCGATCGGGCGACGCATGACCGGCCGCCGGGCGAAGGCCCCTCGCACTCATACTGCGAGGGGCCTTCGGTCTTCCTACCGCAGACCGAACGACAGGCCGCGCCGCCACGCCGGACGCCGGACGCGCCGACCGCCTCGATAGGCCGCCAGCGCCGACTGCCTCGACAGACCGGTGGCCCGGGCAACCCGACAACCCACAACCGGCGAACCCGCCCCCGAACGACCGCCCGGGTGCCGTAGCGTGACCCGGTGCCCACTGCCGCCGTCGCCCGACTGACCGCCGCCCTCGCCACGATCGCCCTCGCCGGGCCCATCGCCCTCGCCGCACCGCCGCCCGCACTCGCTGCCGACCCGACGCCGACGACCACTCCGACGCCGACGCCCACCCCGGCACCGATCGACCCCGCGCTCGGGTCCTTCTACTCCCAGCAGTTGACCTGGTCCGCCTGCCGCCAGGCACCGCAGTGCGCCTGGCTGACGGTCCCCCTCGACTACGCCCACCCCGATGCGGCGACGATCCGCCTGCGCGTGTCGAAGGTGCCGGCCACCGGCGCGAGCGCCACGCGACTGGGCTCGCTCGTGGTCAACCCCGGTGGTCCAGGTGCCGGCGGGCTGGACTTCGCCACCTACGTCGCGACGCTGTCGACCGCCGTGTCCCGCCAGTACGACGTCGTCGGCTTCGACACGCGCGGAGTCGGCGAGTCCGCTGCGATCACCTGCATGACCGGAGCCCAGACGACGCGGTGGCTGCGCGCCGATCCGACCCCGGACACCGCGGCCGAGCGGCAGGCCTACATGCGGCTGGCCGGTCGGATCCCCACCGGCTGCCTGGCCATGTCCCCGACGGTCGCCGGGTTCGTCGGCTCGGAGAACACCGTCCGCGACCTCGACATCCTGCGCCAGGCCCTGGGCGACGAACGACTGAACTGGCTCGGCTTCTCGTACGGGACGTACCTGGGCAGCCGCTACGCCCAGCAGTTCCCCGACCGGCTCGGTCGCGTCGTCCTCGACGGCGCGGTCGACCCGCAACTGGACGGGATGCAGGTCTCCGCCGGGCAGTCGCGCGGGTTCCAGGTCGCGGTCGCCCGGTTCGCGAAGGACTGCACGCAGTTCCGCGGCTGTCCCTGGCGCTCGTCGACACGGGCGGTGCTCACCGGGATCAACCGCCTGCTCTCGCGCCTGGACTCCCACCCGATGCGGGCCCACCGGGGCCGCCCGCTCGTGCAGGCCGAGGCGATTTCGGCGATCTTCCTGGCGATGTACTCCCCCTCCTTCTGGCCGCCGTTGCGCAAGGCGCTGGCCCAGGCCGCCGTCGGCGACGGGACCGGCCTGCAGACCCTCGCCGACTACGGCAACGAGCGGATCGGGCCGAACACGTACGCCTCCAACATGGCGTCGGCGTTCCCGGCGATCGCCTGCTGGGACTCCACGCCGGCCCCCGGCGCGACCGGGCTGGCGGCCGCGGCGCGCACGTGGTCGGCGAACGCCGCGGTGCCCGAACTCGCGGTCGCGATGGCGTGGGGCAATGCGCCGTGCACGACGTGGTACGGCCACTCCCCGTTCGCGGCGACTCCGGTGTCATCGACGACCACTGCGCCGATCCTCGTCATCGGCACCGTCTTCGATCCGGCCACACCGGACGCCTGGGCGAAGTCGCTGGCCGGTCAGCTGCCCACCTCGACGCTGCTCACCTTCACCGGCGACGGACACACCGCCTACGGCGGCAACTCCCGGTGCATCGACCGGGCCGTCGACACGTACCTGCTGACGGGGACACCACCTGCCCCCGGCACCGTCTGCCGCTGAGCGACCCACCCGAGGCGTCCGGCCAGGCCCGAGGCGTCCGGCCAGGCCGGCGCACGCCTGGCCCGAGACCGCGCGAAGACGGCTCCGCCGCCGGACCCGGCCCTGGGCTCGAGGTTCCTCGGACAGGTCGATCGTCGGCGAAGCCGTCGGCTCGCGTCGGTCAGCGGTGAGTCCGGGACCTCCGGTGGTGGGACGTGCCGTCGGCACCGCGACCGGCTGCGCCGGCCGGCGGGGGCGGCCTCATCGACCGCGGGTCCGCTGGGTGGGTGGTGTGCCGGCTCCGAGGAGCCGGCACACCTGCCGGACCCGCGGGACGAGGCCGCCGTCCATGGCCGCGCCCAGCGCGGGTATTCAGTTCTACCTACGTACCTGCACAAATACCTACTGCAAAGCCGTTGGCGCGTGGGGGGTGCGGACAACGACACGGACAGGACACCACGGCAGTCTCACGGGCCTCTCACAGACCGTGGTCGGCACTGTCACGAAGCCGGACCACGCTCCGGATCACCCGCGGCACCCGTATCGGGCAACGTCGACAAGAACTGCTCGACCTGAGCGGCCAACTCCTCCGCCGACGGCAGCGACTGCCCAGCCAGTCCCCCGCTGATCGCCGGCCCGGCCGCCGACGCGAGTTCGTCGTACTGGCGCTCGAGCGCGGAGACGACCGCGGCGAACTCGTCGTTCCCCGCGATCTGGGTCTCGACGTCCGCATCGGCCTGACGCGCGGCCTGCGTCAACTCCCCGCTGGGCAGGTCCAGTCCGGCCGCGGTCCCCACCTCGGCCAGGAGCGTCGTCGCCGCGCGGGGGAAGGCGAACTGGACGAGGTAGTGCGGTACCTGCGCGGTGATACCCATCGACGGCACGCCGGCCTGGCCCAGTGACAGCTCCAGCAGCGCGCTGACATGGCCCGGCACCTCGACCTCACCGATCGGGGCCACCTTCCCGGTGATGAGCTCGGGCTGGCTGCCGTGCACCGTCACACCGAGGGGGCGCGTATGCGGAACCGGCCAGGGGATCGCCGACAGCCCTACCGCCAGGCGCACGTCGAACCGGTCGACGACCTGCTGAACCGCCGCGACGAACCGCAGCCATTGGTAGTCCGGTTCCGGACCGGTCAGGAGCAGGAACCGACGGCCGGACGCGTCGACGACCTCGTGGAGGCCGATCTGCTCGAGCTCCACGGACGCGTAGTGATCCACGACGAACGACATCCGCGGCCGGCGCGCGCGGTAGTCGAGCAACTCATCGGTGTCGAAGGACGCGATCAGGTGATGCTCCAGCGAGCCGAGCAGATGATCGGCCGCGATCCGCACACCGCCACCGGCGTCCACGAAACCGGAGAACGCGTGTAGCAGCACCGGACGCTGGTCGAACTCGATGTCGCGGTACCAGGTGATCAGATCGTCGGGCGCTCTCATCGCCGGGCCTCCTTCTCGATGCGCTCCGAAGGTCCAACACTCGACGTGGTCCGCGGATTCCCGGCCGAGTTCCGCGGTTGTCGAGCGGCCCTACGCGGTGGCCGGCGCGTCCGGTTCCGGCACGTCCGGTTCCGGCAATTCCGGGTCCGGCGCGTCGGCCGACGTCCGCCGCGAGCGTCGGCGAACCGGCCGCGGCGCCGCCGGCGAATCCGCGCTGGCGTCCGGATCCGGATCGGCCGCTGGCTCGGCCGCTGACTCGGCCGCTGGCCGCGTCACCTCCTCGACCACGGCCACCGGCGGGGGAACGGAATCGGCCGCCGACTCCGGCTCGGACGTCGTACTCGGCCACACCGGAGTGACCGACGCCGGAGCGTCCGACACCGCGGCCGGCGCCGATCCGCCGGCGGGCAGCAGCCAGGGATCACTCGCGCCGCCGACGGCCGGTGCGTGGTCCGAGGCGTTCTTCCGGCGCCACCACAGCGCCGCGCCCGCGGCGCCCGCGACCGCGGCTGCGGTCAACAGAAACTTCTTCATCGGTCCCCTTCCGAAGGCTCGGTTCGGACGCTAACACCTGCTCGACCCGCGTGCCGCCCCGACGAGCGGCGGACAGGTTGCTGACCAGGTCGCGGACCGGCCCGCCGCCCGGTCCGGGCGTCCGCCTACCGTCCGCCCGAGCGCTGCGCGTGCTTCAAGAAGGTCACGAACTGATCGGCGACCTGCGGGCTGTCCAAGAAGGCGATCCGCTGCTCCTCGTCGAGGCCGACCGCGTACTCGCACACGTTCGCCCAGGCATGGCCGACCGCCTTGGTCAGCGCGCCGGCGACCGTGGCCGAGATCGCCGACCCGGCGACGGCGCCACCGGGGACGAACTTCAACAGGCTCGTCACGGCGTAGCGTCCGGCCATCGTCGCTCCGCCGGTCAAGATCACCGACCCGGCGGTGGACAGCGCACGCGAGCGGCTCGGCGGCAGCCCGTACGCCGCGGTGATCCGCGCGATCATCGTGACCTGGTTCGGGACCAGCACGGCCGCGTCAGCGAACGGGATCGGTGTTGCCCCAACGCCAGCGGCGACCACGACGGCCTGGTTGATGATCGCCGCCACGGCTTTTTTCTTCCGCCCGATGTCGACGACCTGCGCCGCCGTCAGGGCCGCGGACGCGGCCTCGGGGATCACCTGATAGGTGTCGTCCAGCAACGCCTGCAATCCGAAGACCGGGCTGCCGGTGAACGGGTCGGCCAGCGCGTTCGTCATGACGACCCGGCCGTGTGGGCGGATCGGCAGCCCCAGCTCGGCGATGTAGCGCGCGAACGCCGCCGCCTCGGGGTGGACCTGGCCGTCGCGACTGGGCACCTGGGTGAGCACGATGATGACCGGCAGCCCGAGGGCGGACAACTCGCGGACGAACTGCTCCTGAGCTTCCTCGAACCGTCGGTCCGACCAGCGCACGAGGTACCACGCGGCGTGGACGCGTTCGCTGATCGGCCGCGCCCGGTGCTCGGTGATCAGCCGACGCAGCCCGTCGACGATGACATCGCCCGCGGTTCCGGTCTCGAACCCCTCCGAGTCGTACAGGCCGAGGAAGCCGTCAGGGTGGCGGTGGTAGACCAGGCCGCGGGTCACCGGCCGCCCGACCCCGGTCGCCGCGACGTCGCGGCCGAAGATCGCGTTCACCAGTGTGGACTTGCCGACCCCGGTCTTGCCGAACACCGCGAGGTTGAAGCAGCCCAACTGGGCGAACGCCTCCGCGAACCGGTCCTCGAACATGCTCTCGACCTGCGGTGTCGACAACTCCACCGCGCGCGCGTCGGATTCCCCTGTGCCCCCCGTCGCACTCTGGCTCACAGTCCGACACGGTACGCGGGCGCCGGGGCGTTGGCCAAACCCGTGCTGCCGCGGGTTACCGTGATACGTGACCTCCGGCCCCGCGGCGACCCGCGCTCCGCGCGAGCGCCCACGGCGGGGCGTCCGAATCATCGCCGTGGTCACCGTCCTCGCCGTCGTCGTCGGCGGAACCGTGGCGGCGATCGTGGCCGCGACGTCCGCCCGCGACCGGGGGCTCCTCGGCGGCCCGGTCGTCGTCCCGGTCGAGTTGCGACCCGTGCTGCGGCAGGCGGCCAAGCGGTGCAAGGAGGTTCCGCTCGAGGTGCTCGCCGCGCAGATCGCGGCGGAGAGCGCCTGGGACCCCCGCGCGGTCTCGCCGGCGGGCGCACGCGGGATCGCCCAGTTCATGCCGGCCGTGTGGGACCAGTACGGCATCGACGCCGACGGCGACGGCATCGCCGACATCGAGAACCCCGTCGACGCGATCCACTCGGCCGCGGCCCTGAACTGCGTGAACCGCAAGCTCGTCCGTGGCATATCGGGGAACCGACTACGCAACACGCTGGCCGCGTACAACGCCGGCTACGGCGCCGTCCGGCAGTACGACGGGATCCCGCCGTACCCGGAGACGCAGGCGTACGTCGCGAAGGTGCTGGAGTCGGCTAGGACGATCGTCCTGCACTGACCGGGTCGAGGCCGACCTGCTCGCGGGCCATGCCGAGTACCTGCCGCAGAACCGCGTCGGCCTGGGTGTCGCTGCCGGTGCTCACCCCCCAGCTCTTGAACTCCCGCAGCAACGCCTCGCGCGCCCGCGCGACCTGCTCGCTGACCACCCGGCGCTGCGCCCACTGCAGTTCGCGCTCGCGCAGTGCCGCCTCGATCGAGGACATCTGTCGCTCCGTCACCGGCAGGTCGTAGGCCGCGGACACGAACCGCGCGATGTCCTCGCGGTAGTCGTGGCCCCGCCGGCCGAACGTGCCCGGTACGACCTCCATCGCGTTCACCAGGTCGATCCCGGTGAGGACGAAACTGATTCCCGGCCGCCACCGCGTCGACTTCGGCACCCCCGGCGGCCGCTGGTCCGCCGGACCCAACCACCACGGCCGCCGCAGCAGGATGTTCGTCCCGAACTTCGGGATCGGGTCGTCGTAGTGACTGATGAGGACGTGGCGCACGCGCGCCCGCTGCTCGTCGTCGAGAGCGGCGTAGTCCTCGTAGCCGTCGACCTCGATCACCTGGCCGTTGGGATCGACCTTCGCCGGATCGATGCGCCAGCTCTTCGCGAACTGCGTCGCCGACGGCGTGCCGAGGAACAACGACGAGTGCACGAAGTCGCGGTCCATCGCCTCGACGGACCGGTGTCGCCAGACGTCCTGCATCGTCTGCGCGCCGAGGCTCTCGCCGAACAGCACCAGTCGCGGCCGCCGCTGCGGTTCCATGCCCCGCAGGTAGCCGGTGATCGCGTGCATCACGTCACGGTTCTGCTCGATCGCCAACCCGGTGCGCGACAACGACATCGACGACGGCAGCATCGAATACTGCATCGTCGCGATCGCGCAGTCGCCCAACGTCATGTACTCCAACGTCTCGGCCATGACGTAGTTGATGTACCCCGAGCCCGTGGGCGAGGCGAAGCACAGCACCTTGCGCTCGAACGCCCCGGTCCGCACGAGTTCGTCCATGAGGATGTCGACGCGGTCCTCCGGCTCGGTCGCGGTGTCCAGACCGACGAACAACCGGATCGGATCGGCGACCGCCGGCTCGAACATGACCTCCGCGATCTCGTCGCGGGTGAGGACCATGTTGACGAACCGGCGTCCTTCCCGGGACAAGGTGTCGAACGGCACACCGCTGTCGGGGCTGCCCGAGACCATCGGCGAGGACGCCGCGACGTCGTACGCCGGCTCGACGGCCGCGCCACCTTGCTCCACGCGACGCACGGCGTACTCGTACCCGGCGCTGACACCGGCGCCGAGGAGCGCGAGCGAGACGGCGTGTCCGATCGGGTTCGACACCACGTCGTAGTTCGGCGCGACCCGGGCGATCCCGCTGGCGACGCCGCGGGCGATCAGTCGTTCCCCGAGTTGCAGTCCGATCACCCCGGCACCGACCCCGACGGCGATGCCGGCCGACTTCGCCAACGACACGTCCGCGATCGTCGTGTCGCCGTGCGCAGCGGCCTGCCGGTGGACCCGATGGATATGCCAGGCCGACACGCCCACGCCCAGCGGCAACGCGGCGGGGATCCGCGTGATCCAGCCGGTGCGCTGGTTGCGTTCCTTGACCAGGTCGGCGGCGCCGATGACCGACGACACCGCGGCACTCAGCGCCGCGACCCGGGCGACGCGGTTCGCCGCCACCCGAAGCAGTCCACGGCGCAGCCGCTCGTCCTCGCGCGGGGGCAGCGCGCGAGCGACCCCCTCGGCGACGGCGCCGATCACCGCGTTGCTGCCGACGGTGAACGCGAGCCGCGCCGACACCGACCCGGCATCGGCCCGCTTCCCGATGAGGACGCGCGCGACGGCGTCGATGCCGCTCTGCGCCGCGGTGACGGCGGTCAGGGTCGACGCGGAGATGACACCGGTCGCGATCGCCTGGTGGATCGTGCGCCGCGGCTGCAGGCCCGGCTCGAACGACGCGCCGACCGACGCGGCGGCGGCGAACAGCGCCACCCGCTCGGTCAGGCTGCGATCCGGGCCGAGGGCCCCGACCGCGCGGTTCAGGCCGTGCAGGACTCCGCTGCCCGCAACCTCGACGTCACTCATGGGCGCATCCTGGCACGAGGTCGGGGGGCCGGGCGCGCGGTCAGGCGACGACGATCGACTGCACGTTGTCGACCAGCAGTCGCCCGGCGTCGGTGCGCAGCTGTCGATGCTCGCTGGTGAAGCCGTCGGCGTGCGCCGCCACGTACGAGTGGTAGGCCAGCGGCCGGGCCGGGTCGAGCGTCGCCGGGTCGACCAGCAGGTTCGCGGCGAAGGAGACGGTCGCGATCCGCGGGACATGATCGAGGGCGGGGAGGACCGCTGGCCAGTAGGAGTCCACGAGCCCGAGCAGCCACGGGGCGGACGCCTCGGGGGTGTCCCGGAGCCGGACCCACCCGTCGATCCGTGGGCCGTCCCCGGACATCGGCAGACCACGAACGAGGGCGAACTCCAGGTGCTGGCCGAACGGCGGACCCACCGGGGGCGCGAACGGCACGGTCGGCAGGTCGGCGGCCGGCGGGAGCGGCGCGCCCGGTTCCTCCGCGCTCAGGTCCGGCCCGAGCCCGATCGCGGATCGGGCCTGCCCGGTCACCGCGGTCATCGACGCGACCGCGGTGCCGTCCGCCGCACAGGCGTGCGCGAGCCACGTCGTCATCGACCGACCCCGACGTAGCGGGCTCACCGTGACCCGGTGGTCGCCGACCTCCGCCGGCGCCATCATCTGCACGCTCACCGAGCGCACGGGTGCCGGCTCGACCGCGGTCAGCGCGCGCACGAGCGCCCCGACCACCAGCCCGCCCCACGCGCCACGGCCCTGCTGCCAACCGTCGGGCACGGACCAGGCGTACGTGCCGTCGGCGAGCGGAGTCAGCGCGGTCGCGTCGTCGAAGTCAGCCATGGCGGCCAGTGTGGCAGGCGTCGATCCGGTCAGGCGCTGGCCTGTGTCCCGCCGGTGCCGGACATGACGTTGGCCGTGTCCGGCTTGCCGTTCTTGGCATGCAGCGCGGACTTCTTCAGCCACTGCTCCCAGGGGATGTTCCACATCCCGCCGGGGCCGTTCCAGGACTGGACCGTCGACCCACCGGTGTTGACGTACTCGACGACGTCACCGGGCACCGTCTTGTCGTAGATCCACTTGGCGTCCTGCTCGAACATGTTCGTGCAGCCGT
>CAYMNG010000025.1:0-324 GCA_964391765.1 uncultured Bifidobacteriaceae bacterium
GGCGACGAACTCCACGTCACGCACGTGGTAGTCGCCGAACTGCACGTGCATCAGGCCCGGCACGAAGTCGGCCGGGTCGGCGTTCTTGTAGTACTCAACGCCCTGCACGAGCGACGAGGCGCAGTTGCCCACGCCCACGATGGCTACGCGAACCGAACCCATTACTTCTCCTTGGTGGTGATGGTCGTGCCGGTGATGGTGGTTGACGTCCGTTCGGCGCTGATCAGTTCGTTCAGCCAGCGCACCTCGCGCTCGGCGCCGTCCAGGCCGTGTTGCTGGAGCTTGAGGGTGTAGGCGCCGCGGCGCTCGAGCTGTTCCGGGACC
>CAYMNG010000025.1:334-20989 GCA_964391765.1 uncultured Bifidobacteriaceae bacterium
AGGGTGTAGGCGTCGGCGCGTTCGCGGCCGCGGGACAGCGACTCGCGCAGGGTCTCCACGCGCTCCTCGAGCCGGGACTTACGCCCTTCGAGGATGCGCAGGCGCACCCGCGCCTCGGTGCTGCCGAAGAAGGCCAGATGGGCGGCGAACCCCTCGTCCTCCCACGCCTCGGGGCCGGGCTGGTTGGCCCAGTCGCTGAACTCGTCCTTGCCGTCCGCGGTGAGGGAGTACACGACGCGCGCACGTCGGCCGGCCAGTGGCGGTGCCGCCGACTCGGTCGCCGGGGTGAGGTCGACCTCGTCGATCAGGCCCTTGGCCTGTAGCCGCCGAAGGCAGGGGTACAGCGAGCCGTAGGACAGTGCGCGGAACGGTCCGAGGACGGTGGCCAGTCGCTTGCGCAGTTCGTAGCCGTGCAGTTCGCCGTCGCCGAGGACGCCGAGTACGGCGAACTCCAGGACGTCGCGACGACTGGTCATGCGGGTAGTTATATCAACTCGATATAACTACCCGCAAGCGGGGCCGGTGACGGACCGGACGACGCGCTGTCGCGACGGGTGCCGGGACTACCGTGGTCGGGTGCCCGCCCGACGACTGCGCCGCGGTCCGGGCGCCTGGCTGCTGGCCGGCACCGCGTGGCTGCTGCTGGGGACGATGCGCGCGCTGCTCGTGTTCGTCCCGTTCAAGCGGACGATGGCGCTGTTGGGGATGCGCATCGTCCCGCCGGCGGACGTGCTCGTCGCGGCCGTGCCGGTCGACCCCGATGACCCGGGGCTGGGTCGGGTGCCGTGGGCGATCACGGCCGCGATGCGCCGGACCCCGTGGGAGAGCAAGTGCCTGGCCCAGGCCCTGGCCGGGTCGGTCATGCTGCGAGCCGGTGGCGAACCGTCCCGGGTCTACTTCGGCGTCCGGCCGGCGGACCCGGGGCAGGACCGCGCGATGACCGCGCACGCCTGGCTGGTGAGTCGGGGCCGCATCCTCACCGGCGCCGACGGCCACGAGGAGTACACGGTCGTCGCCGCGTACGCGGCCGGTCGGACCAGCGACTGATCCGCGTCGTCGGCGTCAGGTGACGGTGACCAGGCCGGCGTCGCGCAACTGCCCGACGAAGGCCAGTACCTCGGCGGCGCAGGTGTCGTGGTCGACGTCGTACCGCTCGACGAGCGACGAGCAGACGTCGCCCAGCCGGGCCGGCTCGGCGATCGCCGCCCAGATCCGGGCCGCGACGGGATCCAGTCCGTAGTAGGTGCCCTTGTCGACGTCCATCATCACCAACTCGCCGTCGACCTCGCTCGACATCAGCGACCCGTGCGCGACGACGACGCTGTCCAGCGTCACCGGACCTGCCTGGCTCATGCTCTCCTCCTGGCTGGGGCGACGACCGCACGGACGCCCGCGCGGGCAACGCTAGTCGCCGTCGTGAGGACCTCGCTTCGTTCCACGGCGTTGACGCGCCGGTCGCGATGGTTGCGCGTGGCCCACGTTCCCGGTGCCCGCAGCAGCCACGGCGTCAACGCGCCCGGGTCACCTGCGCGCAGGCCATGGACGAGCTCGCGCGGGTACAGCCGGATCGTGCGCGGGAGGTCGACGCCGGGTACGGGGTGGGTGGGTGGCCCGGGCGGCCCGGACGGCTCGGGTGCCTCGGTCGACGCGGCGAGGAGGCGACCCCAGAAGACCCCCAACCGTGGTCCGAACTGGTGCCAGGCGTTCGCGCGGAGGTCGGCCTCCACGAGCAGGTGTTGCCCGTCCGCGGTACGCATGAACGTGCAGTTGGCGAACCCGTGCGCCTCGACCGCATCGGCAAATCGTTCGAGCGTGTCGACGAAGTCCAGGGACGGCGGTGCCACGAACCGGCGGGCGAGATGCCGGCCGAACCGCTCCTCGCGGTTGATGCTGACGGAGTACTGCCAGCCCAGCAGCCGGCCGTGACCGAAGAGGGCCTCGACAGCAATCTCGCGACCCTCGACGAACTCTTGCAGCAGCACCGGGAACCAGTGTGCTGGGACGCAGTCGGCGGTCACGTCCGCCGGATCGGCGAACGGGCGAAGGCGGTCCGATCCGCCGCCCCGCTCCCCCTTGAGCAGCAGCGGTCCGGCGAACGTCGCGGCCGCGGGCACGAGGCCGGCCGGATCGGCGACGACGACCGAACGCGGCGCGGGCAGTCGCAGCTCCTTCGCCAGCTCGGCCAGGCCGGTCTTGGAGCCCAGAATCGCCAGACCGCGCTCGCGACGGACCGGCAGGACTCGCGTCTTCACCGCCAGGGGGATTGAGCTGCGGGCCGTTCGGATGAGGTCCATGTCGTTGCCCCACAGCACCCACTCGGGGAGTGTGTGCAGGGCATCCGGGTGCCGGACGGCCGCACGGACGAAGGCGCGCGCGTCACCGGGCGGGCCGAGGACGACCCGCCGGGCGCCCGGCGGGTGCAAGGTGACGTCGGGCGGGCACACGACCACCGTGACGACGGCGGGTTCGAGGACCTCGACCAGGCGGCGCACCAGCGCGTCGTCGGAAACGATGACGGCGACCTCGACCGCCACGCCGGACGTCGGTTAGACCACGGGGTACGTGTGGTTCGCGCCGTCGGCCCCGGAGCCGACCTTGATGGCGGCGGTGTCCAGGCTCACGTCGAGGGTCGTCAGGTGCGGCGTCTGCCAGGGCTGGGTCTGTTCCATCCGTCCACGGTATACCCGTCGACCTTGAGGTTCGGACGGGTTCCCGGACGAAACACGCGGTACAACCTCAAGGTCGGGGGAGGTAGCCGAGGCGGTCCATGACCGGCCCGTGCGCGTGCACGACGCGGGCGACCTGCTCGGCGGTGAGTTCGGTCCGCCAGCGGTCGACCTGACCGTGCCGGAAGAACGACGTGGCCGCCGCCGGCCGTTCCCGAAACGGCGTGGCGGCCTCGCTGCGCTGCAGGGTCGCGAAGTCCGTGCGGGCGATCGCGTCGGCGAGCAGGGCGTCGTCGACCTCGACCCCGCAGGCGCGCACGACCGCGGCGAAGCCGGCCTGCGGGTCCCGGCGCAGGTCCTCGTACCGCACGACGTGGACGGGCAGCTCTGGTTGGTCCAACCAGCTCACGGTGTGCATGCTCCACGTGCCCAGCGGCTGGGGGAGCTGGGACTTCAGGCTCGTCGACTGCGGCGACAAGATCGTGTCCGGGTCGGCCATCATGTCGATCGCCTCGTCGACCGACCGGGTCAGGTGGTGGGCGAACGACGGTGCCACCGCGAGCGGGTTGCGGACGATGAGGACGACCTGGCGCGTCGCGTCGGCCGGGAACAGCGACCGCCCCTGCCGGGTCCGCCGCCAGATGTCGTGGGTCTTCAGGAACAGCGGGTGCTCTGCCTCGGCGTCGAACGCCCGGTAGACGTCGGCGCGGAGCTCGTCGATCTGCGCGGGCGCCAGGTCCGCGGACGCGAACCCGACGACCCGGTCGAAGAGCGTCCGGCTCGCGGAGTGCAGGCTGGCATCGATGTCGTTGATGTCGACGGGGACGCCGGTACCGGCGAGGTAGGCGGTGAGCAGGGCGCGTAACCAGGTGTTGCCGGACTTCGGGTAGGACGCCAGCCAGACGAGGTTCGCCATCACACGCGCGTCGCGAGATCGGCCAGGATGAGGTCGACGATGCCGCTGTCGTGCACGGCGACGCCGTCCGGCCGTCGGACCCCGACGACGGGGACGGCGTCGGCGATCGCGACCGCCCGGCGGAAGTGGATGCCGTGCAGCCCCATCCGCTTCACGGTCATCTTCTGCCACGTGTGGTCCAGGACCGTGTTGAACTTCGCGGCCCGCTCGCGCGGTTCGAAGACGACGGTGCGGCCGTTGTGCGTGCCCAGGTGGTAGATGGCCGCCAGCCGGACCGGCGCGTCGACCCGGCCCCGGACGGGTACGACGAACTTCGCCAACTCCGGCCGGACGCGCTCGAGTCCGTCGGTGTTCCACCCGAGGGACTCGACGGAGTCCGCCCACATCTTCAGCGTCGTCGTGCCCGGTGCGACCGTCGGGTGGCCGTCGGCCGGGACCGACACCGCGGCCAGGTCGTCGCCGACCACGGGGAAGCCGCGGTCGATGAACGCCCCCGTGAGGGTCGACTTGCCCGCGCCGGAGTGGCCGACGAACAGGACGGCCCCGTGATCGGTGACGATTCCGCTGCCGTGCAACGGAAGTACTCCGCGCTGATGCAGCACGAACGCCGCACCCGGCCCCATTAGGAGGAGTCGCAGGGCCGATTCGGTGCAGCCCGGATGTCGTTGGACCTCGACCAGGCTCCCGTCGGAGACGCGCATGCGTGCGGTGTCGGGCAGCCCGTAGGTGATCGTCCCGCCCTCGACCGCGCGCAGCGGGCCGGCCCAGTCGGCGTGCCGGGTCGGCCGCGGGACGTCGCGCTCGACGATGACGACGTCGGCGTCGCCGGCCCGTGCCGGGTCGATCGTGCTGAAGACGGGGAACTCGAACGGGATCGCCCAGGTCAGGTCGAAGGCTCGATGCGTGGCGATCATGGGCGGCTCCCTATCCATGCATCCGGGTGACCCACATCGACGCCATGATCCCGCGCAGCAGGACCGAACCGGCGCGATGGGTCGTCAGCGCGTCGGTCGAGGCCTGCGCGGCTCGCCACGCGGCTCGCAGACGATCGGTGGACACGTACTCCTCACCGGGGCCGCCGGCGACCTCGTCGAGTGCGGCGTCGACCTCCGCGGCGCTGATCCGCAGGCGTTCGACCAGGTCTGCCGACTGGCGACCACGACTGCGATTGAGCCGGACCGGGTCGGGCAGGAGTCCGGTCATCGCCTGACGCAGGACCCAGCGGTCGATCGCGGCCGGCCCGCGGAAGAGCCGGTCGGGGATCGTGAACGTGTAGTCGACGACGCGCACGTCGGCCGTCGGGTCGCGCACGTCGACGCCGGCGTGGGCGCAGTTGGCCGCCCACAGGTCGCCGATCCGGGTCGCGGTCGGCTGCAGGATCGCCACGCGCTGGTCGATCGCACTCGCCCGCGGCCCCGACAGGTTGCCAGATCCCAGCGACGCGCCGATCCGCTCGGCCAGGTCGATCCGCGCGGCGAACGTCGGCTCGATCGCGGTGTGCGCGAAGGCGTCGCGGGCGAGGACGTGCGCGGTTCGCCGGCGGTGCGCGGCCACCGGCGCGAGGTGGCTGAGGGCGCCGCGAAGGCCTCGGTCACCGATCGCATGGCGCAGCGTCCGTCGACGCGAGCGGCCGGTCCAGCTGATCGTCGCGTTTCCGCACTGGCCGGTCAGGATCGTGCGGTGGCCGTTGTCGGCCGCGGTGATGAGAAGGTCGTGCAGCCAGAACGCGTTGCTGGCCGCGTGAATCGGCTGGCCGTGCACCGCCAGCGACGCCTCGATTCCCTGGATCGGAGAAATCCGCCGCGAGTCCAGGAGGTGATGCTCGGCGACTCCGGCGAATGTCGCGGTCGCCGTCGACAGGTCGGTCTCGTCGCCGAACCGCTCGGGTCCGACGGTGCCGGTCGTGTCCGCGATCGGCACGCTGGTGTACGCCGCGAGCGACCGCCCGGCGGCGAGCAGGGATCGGGCGGCCAGCGCGGTGACCGCGCCGGAGTCCAGGCCGCCGCTGAGGGTCGTCGCGACGTCCGTCGTGCTGCGCAGCCGCGACCGCGTCGCGGTGTCGAACACCGCGAGGAGTCCTTCGCCGGCCGCCGCGCTGGTCTGGGGTCCATGCGCCGCGTCGGTCGGCGGGAACCAGAACCGCGTCAGGTACTCGCGGTCGGCGGTGACGGTGAGGGTGTGCGCCGGCGGGATCCGCCGCACGTCTTGGTGGATCGTCGTCTGCGGATCGTCCCCGGCCCACGACACGATCGTGGCCGCGAGTCGGACCTCGTCGATGCGTGCGGGCACGCCGGCGGCGATGAGCGCCCGGGGGTCCGAGGCGAAGAGCACGACCCCCGCCGCACGGTCGACGTGATAGCACAACGCGGTGATGCCCGTCTGGTCGCGCGCGAGTACCAGCCGCTGGGCATCGCGGTGCCACGCGGCGAACGACCAGTCGCCGAGCAGGCGGGCGAACGCGTCCTCGCCCCAGGCGAGGTACGCGCGCAGCAGGATCGACGAGTCGGCCTCGGCCGGTGACCGGTGCCCGAGCGCGGCGAGCAGTTCGTCCCGGTTGTCCAGGCGGGCCGTCGCGGTGGCGACGAGGTCGCGTTCGACGACGACCCGGGGCATCTGGGAGTGCGCGTCCTCCGGTGTCTGCGCCCGCAGGACGTGACCGAACTCGGCGCCGCCGAACTGGACGCGCGCGGCCGGCGTGTCGCCCCACGGGCGCATCGTCGCGGCCATCGCGGTGCCGGCGGCGGTGTCGGCGGTGTCCGTCCCGAACCGGACGGCGCCGAAGACCCCGCTCACCGCCCGCACCCTACGGCAGGCGTGCGCCGCAGCGGCCGCAGATCGCACGGCCGTCGCGTTCGGGGGGCGGCGCGGTGCAGCGGCGAACACGGTCGATCGGCGGTTTTTGCGTGCGCAGAGTGCCGCTTGGGCGGTAGGTTGCCGCGTGGCGGTTCCGGCTGCCATGAGATGAGGGGTGCGTGATGACGGATCGACTGGTGTGGCGGACACCGACGCTGGTGACGATCTCGGTGTCGATGGACACCGGCGGTGGGCAGGGGTCGAACACCGACGGGCACAGCGGCTCGTACGTCTGACCCGCCGATCGCTTCGGCAATAGGCCGCCGTGTGGTGGCTTCACCTTCCAGAGGATGAGGGGTGCGTGATGACGGATCGACTGATGTGGCGGACACCGACGCTGGTGACGATCTCGGTGTCGTTGGACACCGGCTACGGCCAGGGGTCGAACACCGACTTCAACGGCGGCTCGGACCACTGACCTGTTCGCCCGCGCGCCGGCTGACGGTGCGCGGCGGTTCGCGCACCCGCACGTAGACTGCCCGAGTGGCGGCACCGCGAAAGTCGGCGATCCGCGGAACCATCGCGCGCGGTGTCGGTTCGTCGTCGGGTCGACGTAACGAGCCGCTACCACCGCCGGAGGTGGTGACCCACCCCGATCGACCCAGACGCGTCGTCGACCACGGACTGGACCGGCGCGCGGCTCTCGTCCGACTGCATGCCGGTACCGCGGCGTTGACCTCCGACGTCTGCGACGCCGATCCCTACCTGCTTCGAGCCGCCCGGTTCCACGGTGAGCCGGCCGGCGGACCGTGCCCGGCCTGCCGTGACCGCGACCTGGTCACCGTCACCTACGTCTACGGCGCCGAGTTGGGACCCTACAGCGGCCGCGTGCGCGCGAGCGCGGAACTGCCCACGATGGCCTTCGAGTACGGCGCATTCTCGGTGTACGTCGTCGAGGTGTGCCAACGGTGCCACTGGAACTTCCTGCTGCGCACCTACGTCCTAGGCGACGGCGTCCCGCGCCGGCCGCCGCCGACCCCGCGGGACCTGCTGGACTAGCGCGGACCCGTGCCCGTGGGGGATCCACCCGGACGAACGAAGGACCAATGGCGAAGACACCGAGGCAGCGTCGACGTGGACGGTGGCTGCTGTGGCTGGGTGCCGTGATCGTCGGCGTCGTCGCGGTCGGTGCGATCGTCTTCGCGGTGGCCCTGGCCCGCACGACCGTGCCGTCGCCGAACGAACTGACCACCAGCGAGGCGACGGTCGTCTACTGGGCCGACGGTCGGACCGAGATCGGCCGACTCAACGACTCGACCCGGCGCAGCGTGCCGCTCGCCGACGTCCCGATCGACGTCCAGCACGCCGTGCTCGCCGCCGAGGACCGCGGCTTCTACGAGCACGGCGGAGTGTCCCCGATCGGCATCGCCCGCGCCGTGTGGAACAACCTGACCGGCGGGTCGACCCAGGGTGGTTCGACGATCACCCAGCAGTACGCGAAGAACGCGTACCTGACGCAGGCGCGCACCTGGGATCGCAAGGTCCGTGAACTCCTGCTGGCGACCAAGCTCGAGACGGTCGTGTCCAAGGACTCGATCCTCGAGGACTACCTCAACACGATCTACTTCGGTCGGGGCGCGGACGGCATCGAGGCGGCGGCGATCGCCTTCTTCGGGGTCCCGGCCAGCGATCTGTCCGTGGAGCAGGGGGCCGTGCTCGCGTCGATGATCAAGTCCCCCAGCAGGTTGGCGCCGGAGAAGGACCTGCCCGCGCTCAAGGCGCGCTGGGCGTACGTCATGGACGCGATGGTCGAGCAGGGCTGGCTCACCGCGCAGCAGCGGTCGACCGCACAGTTCCCGAAGATCAAGAAGGTACGGGCCAAGGACCGGCTCGGCGGGCAGGTCGGGTTCATGCTGACGATGGTCGAGCAGCAGTTGGTCGACCTCGGCTTCGACGAGACCCAGATCCAGCGCGGCGGCCTGCAGATCACCACGACGTTCGACCAGAAGGCGCAGAAGGCGGCGACCGCCGCCGTCCGCAAGGCCGGCCCGGACACCGGGACCACGGGCCTGCGCATCGGCCTGGCGGCGGTCCGACCGGGCACCGGCGAGGTCGTCGCGATCTACGGCGGCCGCAACTTCATCGACGACCAGATCAACAACGCGACCCGCCAGTTCGCCCAGGCCGGATCGACGTTCAAGCCGTTCGCGCTGGCCGCGGCGACCGAGCAGGGGATCCCCCTGTCGTCGATCTGGCCGGGGGACTCGCCGTCGACCGTCGACGGCTACACCTTCGACAACTACGGCAACCGGTCCTATGGCGACGTCACCCTCCTGCAGGCGACCCAGGACAGCATCAACTCCGCGTACGTGCATCTGGAGTCCGACATCGGCGTCGACGCGGTTGCCGACGCCGCCCAGCGCGCCGGCGTGCCCGCCGACACCCCCGGTATCGACCAGCGCAACCTCACCTTCGTCCTGGGCACGTCCTCGCCCGCGGCCGTCGACATGGCGACGGCGTACGCGACCTTCGCCGCGCGCGGTCGGCATGTCGCCCCGACCGTCGTCACCCGGGTCGTCGGCTCGAACGGCGGGCTGCTGTACGAGGCGACGCCGCGGCCGGACGCGGCCTTCGACACCGACACCGCCGACACCGTCACCTACGCGCTGACCAAGGTCGTGACCGACGGGACGGCCTTCGCGGCGCAGGCCCTGGGCCGGCCGGCCGCGGCCAAGACCGGGACGACCGACGACAACAAGAGCGCGTGGTTCGTCGGGTACACCCCGCAGTTGGCGACCGCCGTGTTGATGGCCAAGGAGGACGCCGACGGCCTCCCGGTGTCCCTGGCCGGCACCGGCGGACTGACGACGGTGACCGGCGGGTCCTTCCCGGCGGCGATCTGGACGGCGTTCATGAAGGGCGCGCTGGCGGGCCTTCCCCGCGTCGACTTCGCGCCACCGCCGCCGGGGGTCGCGGTGCCCCGGCACTGCCCGTCGTCGCTGTCGTCGCCGGACGAGAAGGTCCCCGTCGGGTGCCCGACGCCACCGGTCGTGCCGGAGTTCTCCAACCCCGCCGCACCGCCGTCGCCGACTACACTGCCGCCGTCGCCGACCGAACCGACGGCACCGCCGGTCACCCCCGAGCCGAGCCCGACCCCAACCGACGACACGGTCTTCACCCCCGAGCCCAGTCCCGCCGCCGCCGGCCCGATCCAGGAGGGCGCCGTCCCGTGACGACGACGCAGCCGGATCCGGTCGACGCCGAGCCGGTCGTTCCCGAAGCCGTCGCCCCCGAAGCGCCGTTCGTGCTGCCCGGGTTCACCGATCCGGTCGTCGCCAGCTCCCTCGGCGGGATCGGTGGCCGGCTGGGCCGATGGGCGCGGGTCGGCGTCTCCCGCTGGACGCCGGTCCGGGTACTCGTCGTCGTCGGCGCGCTGGCCTACGCACTGGGTTATGTGCTCGACCTGTCCTGCCGACGTCAGTTGTGGGCGAGCCCGGAGCGGTACGAGCACCTGTGCTACACCGACATCGCGCCGCTGTACCAACTGCGCGGATTCGCCGATCACCTGATCCCCTACGTGCAGACACTGCCGGGGCAGCATCCGCTGGAGTACCCGGTGCTCACCGGTGCGTTCATGCTGGTGGCCGGGTGGGTCACGTCGGCGATCCACGCGGTGCTCCCGGGCGAGGCGGCGTCGGTCGTGTTCTTCGACGTCAACGTCGTCCTGTTGTCCGTGGCCTACCTGATCACGGTCGTCACGACGGCGCTGGTGGTCCGTCGCCGGCCGTGGGACGCGGCGATGGTCGCGCTCGCGCCGACGATGATCCTCGCCGCGACGGTGAACTGGGACCTGCTGCCGTTGGCGTTCGTCGGCGCCGGACTTCTGCTGTGGGCGCGCCGGCACCCGGTCGCGGCCGGTGCCATGCTCGGCCTGGCCGTGTCGGCGAAGTTCTATCCGGTCGTACTCCTCGGCGGGTTCGCGCTGCTGACGATCCGATCGGGTCGGTGGCGGGCCTTCGGCGCGCTGTTGGCCGGCTTCGCCGGCTCGTGGCTGGTCGTGAACGTGCCGGTGATGCTCGCCGACTTCGACGGGTGGGCCTACTTCTACCGGTTCTCCCAGGACCGCGGCGTCGACTTCGGCTCCATCTGGTACGCGCTGACCCAGACCGGCGCGGGCGGCATTCCGGCCGACAGCCTGAACACGGTCGCGACGGTCTCGTTCGCGGTGCTGTGCGCCCTGATCGCCTGGCTCGTGCTCGCCGCACCGCGGCGGCCGCGGCTGGCGGCGGTGCTGTTCTTGATCGTCGCCGCGTTCGTCCTGACCAACAAGGTCTACTCCCCGCAGTACTCGCTGTGGCTGGTCCCGCTGGCGGTCCTCGCCCGGCCGCGCTGGCGGGACTTCCTGGTCTGGCAGTCCGGCGAGGTCGTGTACTTCGTCGCGATCTGGTGGTTCCTCGTGCAGTACGGGATCGACGGGACCAAGGGCCTGTCCGGCCCGGAGTACACCGTCGCGATCGTCATCCGGGTGTTGGCGACGCTGTACTTCGCCGCGCTCGTCGTGCAGGACGTCATCACCCCGCAGACCGATCCGGTGCGCACGGACGGCTGCACCGACGACGTCGACGATCCGGCGGGCGGGGTGTTCGACGGCGCCCCCGACGTGGTCCGGCTCGGTCGCCGCCCCCACCCTCACACCGCCGACACGACCTGACTGGTTGGTTTCGCGGCCGAAATGGCCGGCAAACCAACCGTCTGGGTCGTCTCGGCGGTTGGGGCTAGAGGCCGAGGACCGCGTCGAACCGGGAGGTCGTGAACCGGACGTCGGCCGGGAGCTGATCGCCGATCGCCGGCACGACGCATCCCTTCGGCAGCCACAGCATCGACAGTTGCTGGTGGGGCGGCTCGGCGAACCAGCGCTGCCGGCCCGCCCAGACGAACGGGGAGAGCGCCCGTCCGGCGGCGTCGAGGGCGCCCGTTCCGGCCGTGACGACGCGCTGGCGGACCGAGGTCGCGGGCGTGGGCGCGGTCAGGCCGATGCCGTGCGCGGTGCCCCCCGAGACGACGACGAGCGTGCCGTCCTTCGGGCCGGTGCGCTGGCGGTAGCCCACGCGCGTGCCCGCCGGCAGTGGATGGACAGCCAGGACCGTCCCGGCCGCGTGCAGCGCGGTGCGATCACCCAGCCACAGCCGCGTGCCGACGCGGGCCCGGACGATCACGTCGGGCACGGCCGCCGCGACGACGGCGAGCTCGTCATCGTCCAGGTGCGACACCCAGGCGCGTGACGCCGGGGAGTTGTGCCCGGCCCACACCTGCGTCTGGACCTGCCACAGACCGGCCCAGCGAACGACCTCGCGCGCCTTCGCCGTGCCCGGCAGCGCGCTGCTCGCCGGGGGGCGGCCGACCTCGGCCGGTTGGGCGATCGGCAGGTGCAGTGCCAGGCCGTCGACGAGGACGCGGCCGCGCGCGAAGGCCTCGCGCACGACGGGGTCGGCCAGTGTGCGCAGCAGATCGGCCTCCTCGAACCCGAACCGCTGCATCGACGTTCGTGCCTCGAGCATGACGCGCACCGAACCCGGTCCGGTGGCCAGGGCGGTGAGCGCCTCGTGCGAGGCGACGGTGCGGATCACCCGGCCGGCGTACAGGTGCTGGCCGACGTCCCACCACGAGTCGGCCGC
Source organism: uncultured Bifidobacteriaceae bacterium (assembly GCA_964391765.1). Classification (GTDB taxonomy): domain Bacteria; phylum Actinomycetota; class Actinomycetes; order S36-B12; family S36-B12; genus UBA10649. The sequence continues at coordinate 12,385 of CAYMNG010000025.1, forward strand.
CAGCCGGTCGCGCGGGTCGAAGGGCTCGAGCACGACGATGTCGAACGTGCCGTAGGCGGCGACCTCGGCGACCTCGGCGACCGTGCCGACCGCGACCGTGTCGACGCCCAGGCGAAGCGCCTCGTCGGCGAGGGTCCGCTGGCCCAGGCCGTACCCGTTCGCCTTGATGACCGGCACGAGAGGTGCCCCGGTCGCATGACGGACACTCGCCGAGACGGTGTCCTGGTGGCCGCGCCAGCGCTCGGCGTCGATGTGGACCGCGAAGGCCATGTCACCCCCTCCGGGCGAGGTATGTGCGAAATCCCTTGGCCCACAACGGTCGCAGGACGTAGTCCCATTCACCCACATATTCTTGGGCGTAGCCGCCCGTGCCGACCTTGAACTGGACCAGGCCGAACAGGTGGTTCTCCGGGTCGAGGGTGTCGGCGATGCCGCGCAGGTCGTAGACCGAGCAGCCGGCCGCGTGCGCGTCCTGCAGCATGCGCCACTGCAGTGCGTTCGACGGACGCACGTCGCGGTCGGCCGTCGTCGACGCCCCGTACGAGTACCAGGCGTGGTCGCCGACGCGGACCATGACCGTCGCGGCGGCCACATGACCGCCGTGGTCGGCGAGGTACAGGCCGAACCGCTCGGTGCCGTCGGCGTCGAGGGCGTCCCACATGCGCTCGAAGTACGCCAGGGCGCGCGGGGTGAAGCGATCCCGGGCCGCCGTCTCGACGTAGACCGCGTGGAAGGCCGGCAGGTCGGCGCGCGTGCCGCGACGAACACCCACCCCGGCCTTGTCCGCCTTGCGGATGTTCCGGCGCCACAACTGGTTGAAGCCGGCGAACACGTCGTCGAGGCTGCGACCGGCCAGCGGAACGCAGAAGACGTAGCGCGGCTGGACGTCGCCGAAGCCGGCACCGGTCGCCGGTCGTTGGGTCCAGCCGGTCGCGGCGAGCCGTTCGACGACCTTCGCCGCCGGCCCGCTGTGCCAGTCGGCCATGACCTCGCCGAGCCGGTCCGGCCGGTCGCCGGCGGCGAGCGCGGACTTCACCGTCGCGGCCTGCCAGCGGCGCAGTGCGACCGGCGGGCCCATCTTCACCTGGAAGGCGCCGCGCGAACGGCAGTGCGCGAGCAGCGGGGTCAGCCACTCGTCCAGCGCGATCCCGGGGTGCTCGGTGCGCAGCCAGTCGATGTCCGGGCCCTCGGGCAGGTACGCCAGCGACCGTCGGGGCAGCCGGGGTACGCCGCGGTACAGCACGAGCCCGGCGCCGACGAGACGCGAACCGAGGAACCACCCGACGGACTCCCCGCGCCAGCCGGCCTTGACCTGTGCCCACTGCGGCAGTTGCAGGAAGGACACCGACGCGCGCGTGTCGATCCACTGCGCGTGCTGGTCGGCGGTGATCGCGCGGACGGTCAGCGCGGGGCGCGCGGTGGCGGGCGCCGCGCTCACGCCGGCTCGCCGTCGAGCTCGCCGTCGAGCTCGCCGTCGAGGTCGAGGACGACCGGGGCGTGGTCCGAGGCCCCCTTGCCCTTGCGCTCCTCGCGGTCGACCCACGCGTCACGCACTCGCGCGCCGAACGCGGGGTTGGCGTAGGCGAGGTCGATGCGCATGCCCCAGCCGCGGTGGAAGGACCCGTTGCGGTAGTCCCAGAACGTGTACGGCTCGCCCCTGAGCGCGCGGGGGTGTATCTCGCTCAGCCCGACGTCGCCCAGCGCGGTCACCGCGGCGCGCTCGGCGGGGGTGACGTGGGTCGAGTCGGCGAAGGCGGCTATGTCCCAGACGTCGGCGTCGGTCGGGGCCACGTTGTAGTCGCCGATGACGGCCAGCGGGAGGTCGGGTGCGGCGGTGATCTCCGTGGCGACGGTCGCGCGCAGCGCGGCGAGCCAGCGCAGTTTGTACGCGTAGTGGTCGTGGTCGGGTTCGCGGCCGTTGGGCACGTAGATGCTCCACACTCGCACCCCGCCGCAGGTGGCGCCGACCGCCCGGGGCTCGACGACGCCGTCGTACTCCGGCTGGGCGGTCAGGTCCAGCACGACGTCGTCGACGCCGACGCGGCTGAGGATCGCCACGCCGTTCCATCGCCCGTCCCCGTGCGCGACGACCTGGTAGCCGAGGGCCTCGATCGGCGCCGCGGGGAACGCGTCCGACGTGCACTTGAGCTCCTGCAGCGCGACGACGTCGGTCCCGGTGCGCTCCAGCCAGGCCACCACGCGGGGCAGGCGCGCGGTGATGGAGTTGACGTTCCAGGTCGCGATCCGCACCCTGCGAACCCTAGCCGCGACCCGGCGGCCGGGCGTCCGCGCCGAGGGACGGATTTCGCGACGGTCGGGGCGACCGGGTATCCTTCGGGGGCCGAGTGGTGTCGACCGTGCGTCGACCGTGCCGGCACGCAGAGAAACCTCCTGCCACGGAAGGACCGTGGCCGCCTAGTCCGAAGGAGGTGGGTTGCTCATGCGTGGTTACGAGATCATGGTCATCCTCGATCCAGAACTCGAGGAGAAGACCATCACCCCGAGCCTGGAGGCGTTCCTCAACGTCGTCCGTGCCGACGGGGGAACCGTTCACGGTATCGACCTGTGGGGCCGGCGCCGGCTGGCGTACGAGATCAACCACAAGGCCGAGGGAATCTACGCCGTCGTCACGATGTCGGCGACGATCGAGGCGGTCAAGGAGCTCGACCGCCAGTTGTCGCTCAACGAGGCCGTCATGCGCACCAAGGTCATGCGCGTCGACGAGCCGGTCGCGGTCGGGGCCGAGTAATGGCCGCCGGCGACGTCAACGTCACGATCGTCGGCAATCTGACCGCCGATCCGGAGTTGCGCTTCACTGCCAGCGGCGCGGCCGTCGCGAACTTCCGCGTCGCGTCCACCCCGCGGGTACTGGACAAGTCGACGAACGAGTGGAAGGACGGCGAGCCGTTCTTCGTCTCGTGCAGCGTGTGGCGGCAGTACGCGGAGAACGTGGCCGAGTCGCTGACCAAGGGCATGCGCGTGGTCGTCCAGGGCCGTCTCAAGCAGCGGTCGTACGAGTCACGCGAGGGCGAGAAGCGCACGGTCATCGAGCTCGAGGTCGACGAGGTCGGCCCCTCGCTGCGGTACGCGACGGCGAAGGTCAACCGCGTGCAGCGCGGTGGCGAGGGCTTCAGTGGCGGCGGCGGAGGGTTCGGCGGCGGGCAGTCCGCGCCGGCGGACGACCCGTGGTCCAGCGGCGGCCCGGCGAACGACGAGCCCCCGTTCTAGGCGACACCCCGCCCGCCTCCCCCAGCTACCAGTCACCTGCGCCCGGCCGGGCGCATCCCCCGAACAGGAGCACTACCGATGGCACGAGACAGCAAGGGCGATCGCAAGTCCGCCCGTGGCAAGGACAAGATCGTCAAGGCGAAGGCCTGCGCTTTCTGCAAGGAGGGCGTGAAGGCGATCGACTACAAGGACACGAACCTGCTGCGCAAGTTCATCTCCGACCGCGGCAAGATCCGCGCCCGGCGCGTGACCGGCAACTGCACCCGGCACCAGCGCGACATCGCGATGGCAGTGAAGAACGCGCGCGAGATGGCGCTGCTGCCCTACACGTCCACCGCTCGCTGACGCCCGAAAGGCCAGGTATCACGATGAAGCTCATCCTCACTGCCGAGGTCCCCGGTCTGGGTGACCCCGGCGACGTCGTCGAGGTCAAGGACGGCTACGGCCGCAACTACCTGCTTCCGCGCGGGTTCGCGATGGCGTGGACGCGCGGCGGCGAGAAGCAGGTCGCGCAGATCAAGCGCGCCCGCAAGGTGCGCGAGGTGCGCGACCTCTCGCACGCCAACGAGATCAAGCAGGCGCTCGAGACGCTGACGATCACCCTCCCGGCGCACGCCGGCGACACCGGCCGGCTGTTCGGCTCGATCACGTCGGCCGACGTGGCGGACGCGGTCAAGAAGGCCGGTGGGCCGGTGCTGGACAAGCGGACGGTGCAGTTGTCCGCACCGATCAAGACCGTCGGGACGCACTCGGCGAAGGTTGCGGTGCACCCGGATGTCACCGCGAGCATCACGGTCGAGGTCGTCGCCGGCTGACGGCAGCCAGACAGCACGTGAGGGGGTCCGGCCGCACGGCCGGGCCCCCTCACGCGTGTCCCCGGTGCGCCGGCCCGTGGCCGGGCGCGCCGCGAGCGGGTCAGTTCGAGCTGCTCACCGCGACCGCGATGATGAAGGCGTACGCCAGCCCGCCGAGGACGGCGAGGATCAACCCGACGACGCCGAGCCAGAACCCCCACTGGGCCAGGGACTTGTTGTTCGCCAGGCCCTGGTCGGCCTTGGTGATGCCGATCCGGCCGAACACGATCGCCAGGATGGACCCGATGAACGGCAGCACGCAGGTCACGCCGAGGATGCCGAGCACCAGGGCGGCGATGCCCATGCCGTTCTCCTGCGGCGCCGGCTGATACGGGGTGCCCGGGTAGGGCGGTGGGGTCGTCATCGATCCTCCTCGATCGCGGTGCGTCCGATATTCGTCCGAATTCTCGCCCGTGGCTACTCGTACGCACGGGTCCTACGGCACTACAGTCAACCAGCAGCGTCCGTCCAGAGGAGTCACCGTGTCGTTCAGCGATTCGATCCGCACCTGTCTACGCGAGAAGTTCGCGACCTTCGATGGTCGCGCCGGCCGGGCGGAGTTCTGGTGGTTCTACCTGTTCACCGTCATCGTTGGCTTCGTCGGCTACGTGCCGTTGTTCATCTTCGGCCTGCTCGCCAGCATGGACAACGCGATCGGCTCGCTGTTCACCCTGCTGACCGTGCTGTGGTGGATCGTGTGGATCGTCCTGATGATCGCGCTGTACATCCCGTTCTTGGCGGTGGGCGCGCGGCGTCTGCATGACCGCGGCCAGTCCGGGTGGTTGCAGCTTCTGCTCCTCGTCCCCTGTGGGGGCATCGTCCTGATCGTCTTCTGGGCGATGGAGGGCACTCCGGGGGACAACGCGTACGGGCCTAAGCCGGCCTGATCGGCCAACACTTACTCACGAGGAGACGGAAATGGGTTTCGGCGAGGCGATCTCGACCAATCTGAACAAGATGACGGACTTCACCGGCCGGGCTGGTCGTGCGGAGTTCTGGTGGTGGGTGCTGGCCGTGTGGATCATCAACTTCGTGGTCAGCCTGGTGTTCGGCAACGTCCGCGGCGGCAGCGGGTTCTTGTGGATCATCGGCTGGGTCATCTCGATCATCCTGACCCTGGCGACGATCGCGGTCGGCTGCCGCCGGCTGCACGACACCGGCAAGTCCGGGTGGTTGCAGTTGCTCTGGCTGATTCCGTGCGTCGGCTTCATCATCCTCATCGTCTTCTGGGTGCAGCCGGGAACCCCCGGCGACAACCAGTACGGGCCGGCGCCGGCGGCGTAGGTCAGTCCTGCAGCACCCCGAGAAGGCCGCCGACGAGTCCGTCGGCGGCCTTCTCGATCAGGTCGAGGACCTGCTCGAACCCGGCCGGACCGCCGTAGTAGGGGTCGGGGACGTCGAGTCGGGGGTCGGGTTCGACGAGATCGACGAGCCGGGGGTCGAACGAGCGCATCATCCGCAGACGTGGCGCCGACGCACCGGCCGTGCGGCACATCGCCGCGAGGTCGGCGAAGTTCGCGGTGTCCATCGCCACCAGCAGGTCGGCAGGAGTCTCGCCGCGCAGCCAGTCCGGCTCGATCCGGCGGGCGACGTGCTCGTGCGGGTAGCCGGCCGCGTCGAGGACGGCGCGCGCACGCGGGTCCATGCCGTGTCCGACGTGCCAGGCGCCGGTACCGGCGGAGTCGACGACGACGTGGTCACCGAGGCCGGCAGCGAGCACCCGAGCGCGGACGACCGCCTCGGCGATGGGCGATCGACAGATGTTCCCCAGGCACACGCAGGTCACGCGAAACACCATGGTGGGCACGGTAGCCGGACCGTCGCGCGAGCCGGCGGCACGTGCTCGGCCGACGATTTCCCATCCACAGGCTGGGCGCGTTCCCACACCTGGTCGCACGAGGAGAAAACGCTTTCATCATCGGCGAGATCCCCAGGTCGTCCACAGTCGCCCATCGGCAGTGCCCACAAGATCTCCCCACCCGATCAACATCGCCGCCCACAGGGCACGTGGACACCTCGGCCACCGCTGCCTACCTTGTGACGCCGGTGGGACGACGACGTCGGAGCGCGGCGCTCGTCCCGGTGTCGGACCCCACGACTAGACACGGACTGTGACGGACAACCACGGAGGAGGGATCGCGTGAGCGTCGCCGAACTCCGCCCCGTCGACGAGCCCGCCGGTCTGGACCGCACGCCGCCGAACGACGTCGCGGCCGAGCAGTCGGTCCTCGGCTCGATGCTGCTGAGCAAGGACGCGATCGCCGACGTCGTCGAGGTGCTGCGCGAGGGCGACTTCTACCGACCCGCCCACCAGGTCATCTTCGGCACGGTGCTGGACCTGTACGGCCGGGGCGAGCCGGCCGACGCGGTCACCGTCGCCGCCGAACTGACCCGGATCGGCGAGATCGCCCGGGTCGGCGGTGCGCCCTACCTGCACACTCTGGTGTCCTTCGTCGCGACGCCGGCGAACGCCGGGTACTACGGCCGCATCGTGCGCGAGCAGGCGATCCTTCGCCGCCTGGTCGAGGCCGGGACGCGGATCACCGCCATGGGTTACGCGGCGACCGGCGACGTCGACGCCATCGTCGACCGCGCGCAGGCGGAGGTCTTCGACGTCACCGAGCGGCGCACGAGCGAGGACTACGCGCCGCTGGCCGACATCATGGGCGACGCCCTGAACGAGATCGAGGCGATCTCCAACCGCGGCGGCGAGATGATCGGCGTGCCGACGGGCTTCACCGACCTGGACCGGCTGACCAACGGCCTGCACCCGGGGCAGCTGATCATCATCGCCGCGCGGCCGGCGATCGGGAAGGCACTGGCGCTCGACACGGCGATCGCGACGCCGACCGGCTGGGCGACGATGGGTGAGTTGCGGGTGGGAGACTGGGTCTTCGGCGCCGATGGTCAGCCGGCGCCGGTCACCGCAGTGTCGCAGGTCTGGCACAACCGGCCGTGCTTCGAGGTCGGTTTCTCCGACGGCTCGACCATCGTCGCAGACGCCGAACACGAATGGCTGACCAGTGATCGCGCTGCTCGGCGTTCGTCGAGGCGGGGCGCCAAGATCCGCACGACTCGTGAGTTGCACGAGACCGTCCTATGCGCAACGGCCGACGGTCGACGGAACCACAGCGTGCAGGTGGCGGCCCCGCTTGAATTGCCGCGAGCTGAGCTTCCGATCGGCCCCTACACGCTCGGCGTGTGGTTGGGCGACGGCCATGCCGCATCGGCGCGATTCACCTCCGCCGACCCGGAGATCGCAACCTACGTCGAGGCAGAGGGATATGTGCCGCCCGACTTCGCGAACCTCGGTTACGGCATTCGCCTGCCGGCGCGGCCACCCGTTGAGCCGCGCACCTGCGTCGTGTGCGGGCGGTCGTTCGTCCCCAGGGAGCCGTTGGTGCAGACCTGCGGCAGGGCTTGCGATGGCCGCGCCAAGGGGGTACGTCGCAATCTGACCACCGCCCAGTGTCCTGACTGTGGCAGTCCCGTGACACGTATGGGCAGATGTCAGGAGTGCGCTCGAGACCACGGTTCGCTGCAGGCGATCCTGCGACGAGAGGGCCTGTTGGCAGACAAGCACATCCCGCAGTCGTTCCTGCGAGCATCCGAACGCCAGCGCCGCGATCTGCTGGCCGGCCTGCTGGACACCGACGGGACGGTCACGTCGACGGGCGGTGTCCGATTCACGACCACGAACTGCAGGCTCGCCGACGACGTCTTCGAACTCATCGTGTCGCTGGGCTACCGGTGCTCGGTCACAACCAAGCCGGTCGTCGGTCGGTCTTCGGCGACTTCTACCGCGTACACGCTGAACTTCTCGACACATGACGAAGTATTCCGTTTGCACCGCAAGCAGATCGTGCACAAGGAGCGGGCGCGACACGGTTCCGATGCGAGACGGCGGAACCGGATCGTGGTTTCGGTTCGCGCAGTGCCGAGCGTGCCCGTTCGCTGTATCGAGGTCGGTAACGCCTCGCACCTGTTTCTCGCCGGCCGAGCGATGATTCCGACGCACAACTCGACCCTGGGCGTGGACATCGCGCGGGCGGCGTCCATCCGCAACGGCCTGACGAGCGTGATCTTCTCCCTCGAGATGAGCCGCAGCGAGATCGTCATGCGACTGCTGTCCGCCGAGGCACAGGTCCCCTTGCACCACATGCGCTCGGGCACGATGAGCGATTCGGACTGGAACAAGCTCGCACCGAAGTTCGGCGTGCTCAGCGACGCGCCGCTGTTCATCGACGACTCGCCCAACATGACGCTGATGGAGATCCGGGCCAAGTGCCGCCGGCTCAAGCAACGCAACGACCTGCGCCTGGTGATCGTCGACTACCTGCAGTTGATGACCAGCGGCAAGCGGGTCGAGAGCCGCCAGCAGGAGGTCTCGGAGTTCTCCCGGTCGTTGAAACTGCTGGCCAAGGAACTCGGCGTGCCGGTGATCGCCATCAGCCAGCTCAACCGCGGTCCCGAGCAGCGGGTCGACAAGAAGCCGATGCTGTCCGACCTACGGGAGTCCGGCA
>CAYMNG010000025.1:20999-24633 GCA_964391765.1 uncultured Bifidobacteriaceae bacterium
CGAGTCGGGTTCGCTCGAGCAGGACGCGGACATGGTTGTGCTCCTGCATCGAGAAGATGCCTACGAGAAGGAGTCCCCTCGCGCCGGCGAGGCCGACCTGATCGTCGCCAAGCACCGCAACGGCCCGACCCAGACGGTGACCGTCGCCTTCCAGGGCCACTACTCGCGGTTCGTCGACATGGCGCACTCGTAGCGCCGGGCCGTGCCGAGTCGCGGCGAAGACTCCACCGACGGGTGAGCCGCGAGTCAGCGACGCTGTGTCTTGGCCGAGGGGCGGGGAACATCAGGTGGAGCCGCCCCGGTCGGACCCAGATCACGATCAGTCACCCGTCCGCCGACCGGCGCACGTCGTTGGTTGTCAGGCACGAAGGGTCGCCTCGATCTCATCGGCGTCCGCGGGGTGGCTGGCGAGCAGGGCGTGGAGGGTGACGCCGTCGACCGTGGCGAGGAAGGCGCGTCGGTGGGCGCCGGTGCGCTCGGGGGCGAAGGCGTCGGCGATGACCTCGAGCCACGCGGTCGCGTCCGCCCGTAGCTCGGGGCGGCGGGCGGCGAGCAGCGAGCACTCGTAGGCAGCGAGAACCAGCGACCGACGGGTGGTGAGCTCCTCGGCGAGTAGCCGAGCAAGGCCGCTGAGGCTGTGGTCGGTGGAGTCCGCCTGGACGGTGGCGGCCAGTTGCTGGGTCGCGTGTCGCATCGCGGTGACGACCAGGTCATCGATCCCGGCGAAGTGGTAACTGGCCGAGGCGAGGGGAACGCCGGCTTCGGTGGCCACGGCGCGATGGGTCAGACCGCCGAGCCCCTCGCGTGCCAACACGGCGATGGTGGCCTCAACGAGGTGGTGGCGGCGCGCTATCCCACGTGCGTGCCTGCCGTCAGTGGACGGCTCACGCATGGGTGCCGCCGAGTTCGAGGGCGAGAACGCCGGCGATCACGAGCACGACGCCCAGGCCCTGGACGATCGACAGGCTCTCGCCGAACAGGGGCACGCTCAGCAACGCGACGAGAGCAACGCCCGCGGCGGCCCATACGCCGTAGGCGACGCCAAGCGGCAAGCCGCGCTGCAGCGCCAACGACAGCGCGCTGAAGGCCGCGATGTAGCCGACGAGCGTCACCGCCAGAAACTGCGGCCGGGCGAAGCCCTCGGATGCTCGCAGACTCAGCGTTGCGATCACCTCGGACATGATTGCACCGGCCAGGAGCAGGTAGGCCATGGCTTCTCCCCAGATCAGGCGAACTATTGGGAAGAACGTACCAGTACCTTCGGCTCACCACCCAGCCCAGCGAGCGCTGCCGATCGAGCCACCGCTCGCGACGGCCACCTCGACGGCAAGGATGGGTCGGTGGCGACCTCCCCGTGGCCGATGACGGTCGGCTCCCTGCTGCTGCGAGAGGCGGGCCCGGTCGACATCGAGCGACTGCTGACCTTCCGCAACGCACCGGACGTCAACCGGTACATGATCCGCACCCATGTCGACCCGGACGTCTTCCGTCGGGACTGGCTGGCTATCCCGGACAGCGACACCGACTTCTCGTGCGTCGGTGAACTCGGCGGCGTAGTGGTGGCGATGGGGTACCTCGAGGTCGTGGACGCGATGGGCCAGCCGGGGGCGCCGCGACGCACCGAGGGCCGCATCGGCTACGTCGTGGACCCCGAGCACTGGGGGCGGGGAGTCGGCTCCGGCCTGGCCCGCGGCCTGTTGGCCGCCGCGTTCGAGCGCATCGGCCTTCGCCGGGTCGTCGCGAACTGCAACGCCGACAACCTGGCCTCCGTCCCCGTTCTCGAAGGGGTCGGGATGCGACGCGAGCAGCACTGCGTCGAGGAGACGTGGCACTGCGAACGCGGCTGGATCGACGGCTACGGCTACGCGATGCTGGATCGGGAGTGGCCCGGCGTCGACCCGTGACCGGGCCGAAGCCGGAATTGGCTCGGGGCCAGACCGGCCGCGCGGCGCAGCGGCCCGCCTCGTATTGCCTCGGGGCGGTGTCGCGCGGCATGGTGGGAGGGCGTGGCAGTCGACCGACTGCGCGACGAGTTCTGGAGCGGATGGCAATGACCTACACGATCGCAGTGACTACTGATCGCGGATTCGACGACGCTGTGGCGGCGACGCGTGCGGCGCTGGCGGAGGAGGGCTTCGGTGTGCTCACCGAGATCGACGTCGCCGCGACGTTGAAGGCGAAGATCGGCGCGGACCTTCCGCCCTACCTCATCCTCGGTGCCTGCCGGCCGCCGCTCGCACACGCGGCCGTCACCGCCGACCCGTCGGTCGGCGCACTGCTGCCGTGCAACGTCGTCGTCCGCACCGACGGCGACCGGACCGTCGTCGAGGCGATGGACCCCGGCATCATCACCCAGTTGACCGGGGCGACCGCCCTCGCCGAAGTGGCCGGCGACGCGCGCGATCGACTGTCGCGTGCCCTGGAGTCGGTCGCCGCCGGCTAGTCCGGGCAGCTGTGCTGAGGTTACGGGCGGCACGGACTGCTGGGGGACGCGCCGGTGTTGAGGTTGGCCCCGGTCCGCGGCCCGCGGACCGGGGCCAACCTCAACACCGGAGAAGTCACGCGTCGACGGACGCGACTGCGCCCGACGCCACGCGTGAACCAGATCCAGACGCGCGACCCTGGTCCGGGCGCGTCACCGGCCAGCCCCGAGCCTGGGCGTATCCCGGTCAGCGCGGACCGACGACCCGTTGGCGCTGCGCGCCCAGTCCGTCGATACCCAGTTCGACGATGTCGCCGGCCTGCAACCAGATCGGCGGGTTGTGGCCGAGCCCGACCCCCGGCGGGGTCCCGGTGTCGATCAGGTCGCCGGGTTCCAGCACGAGGAACTGACTGAGGTAGTGAACGAGGAAGTACGGGTCGAACACCATCATCGCGGTGTTGCCGGTCTGGCGGCGGACGCCGTTGACGTCCAGCCACAGTCCCAGGTCCGACACGTCGGGGATCTCGTCGGGGGTGACCAGCCACGGACCGCACGGGTTGAACGTCTCCGCCGACTTGCCCTTGGTCCACTGTCCGCCGCGCTCGGCCTGGAACGCCCGCTCACTGACGTCGTTGACCACGCAGAAGCCGGCGATGTGCTCGCGCGCGTGGTCGACCGAGTCCAGATAGCTCGCGCGCCGGCCGATCACGACTCCGAGCTCGACCTCCCAGTCCGGCTTCGTCGACCCGCGGGGGATGCGCACGTCGTCGTCGGGCCCGACCAGCGTGTTCGGTGACTTCGTGAACAGGATCGGCTCGCTCGGCACGGCCTGACCCGTCTCGGCGGCGTGGTCACGGTAGTTCAGCCCGATCGCGAGGATCTGGTGCGGCCGGGCGATCGGCGCGCCGATCCGTTCACCGGCGAACTCGCGGACCTGACCGGTGCGAGCCCGGTCGGCGACGATGGGACGGATCCGGTCGATCCCGCCGGCACCGAAGAACCGCTCGTCGAAGTCCGAGACGACGTCGGCGAGGTCGACGTACGTGACGTCGTCGATCCGGGCGACCGGGCGCTCGGCCCCGACCGGACCGATCCGCATCAGGAACATCGCGACCCCTCTCCTCGTCCACGGCCGACGCCAGGATCGTACGCAGGCGGTTCCGCCGCGCTCGGCGTCGGCTCAGGTCGAAATGTCGGGGTAGGGCATCGTGA
>CAYMNG010000026.1:0-5928 GCA_964391765.1 uncultured Bifidobacteriaceae bacterium
CGGCCAGCCGGTCGTGTTCCTCGGCGTGCTGCTGGCGGTCCTCGCCCCGGCCCTGTCGGCGGTCGCCTACGGTGCCGGCGTGGACCTGGCGGTGCGTCGGGCCCCGGCGACGTCGGTGCCGGCGTTCGTCGCCGCCGACGCCGAGAGTCCGCAGGCCCCGCGCACGCTGGTGCTGTCCGACGACCGCAGCGGTCGGGTCCAGTACACGTTCGTCAACGGGGCCGGCCCGACGCTCGGTGACGCGGAGACCGGCCCGCCGGCGTCGGCGTGGACCGATCTGGACCCGTACGTCGCGGCGATGGCCTCCGGCCGCGGCGGCGACGAGATCGCGATGCTCGCCGGGTACGGCGTGCGCTACGTGCTGCTGGCGCCGGGCTCGTCCCGGGAGCTGATCCCGACGCTGGACGGCGAGCCGGGCCTGCGCCGGCTGTCGAGTTCGGGTGGGGAGGTGCTGTGGCGGGTCGCCGGGGTGACGAGCCGGGCCCGGCTGGTGACCCCGGACAAGCAGACGCCGGTGGGCCTGACCGCTGCCGGCACCCGGACCGATCCGTACCTGCACCAGGTGCTGCCCGCCGGGACGGGCGAGCGGGCGCTGGTGCTGGGCGCGTCGGCCGACGCCGGGTGGCGGGCCGGTACCGACGACGGCACGGCGCTGGCACCGACGACCGGCCCGGATCTGCTCGCCTGGTCCCAGGCGTTCACGGTCCCGGCCGGTGCGCCGACGGTGACGGTGCGCTACGACGACGGCACCCGCACGCGTTGGCTGTGGTTCGAGGCGATCGTCCTGGCCGGCCTGGTCGTGCTCGCCCTGCCCGAGCGTCGTCGCCTCGACCCGGATCCGGACCTCGACGACGGACCGGACACGGCCGCCGACGCCGCGCCGACGTCGACCGCGGCGTCCGACCCGGCCGACCCGACCGCGGCGTCCGACCCTGCCGGCCGGTCCGGCCCGGCCACGGCGTCCGACCCGTCCGACCCGTCCGCGGCGACCGGCCCGGCCGGCCCGGCCGCGACGGAGGAGCCGTGATCACCCGGCGGCGTCGGGCCGCGCCGGTCGCCGGTGACGACGCGCCGGCCCAGGTCACCGTCACGCGTCGCTCCGGTCGCGCCGCCGTGGTCGCCGTCGCGATCGCGATCGGACTGGTCGTGGTCGCGACGGTCCTGCAGCAGCCGCCGCCGGCCGCGACCGTCGTCGCGGGCACGGTCGAGCCGATCGGGTCCAGCGTGCTGCTGTGCCCCGAGCCCGGCGCCGGGGCCGACCTCGGGGTGCGCGTGACGGCGGCGGTCGTCGCCGGGCAGCCGGGACAGGACGCGACCGTGCCCGGATCCGCGGCCGGCCTACGGACCCTGCCCGGCAAGCAGTCCGCCAGCGCGAAGATCACCGTGCCCGGCGGGCAGGCCCAGATCGAGGCGTTCGGCCAGCGGCTGCCGGCCATCGCCGCGTACGGCGAGGGTTCGCTCGCCCCCGGCCTGGTGGCCGACCAGTGGGGCCGGGACCCGACCGGCGGCGCGGGCCGTGGCCTGGCGAGCACGGCGTGCGCCCCGGCCGCGTCGGAGTTCTGGTTCGTCGGTGGCGGCGCGATCTCCGGCCGGCAGACCCGCATCGTGCTGGTCAATCCCGACGACACCGCCGCGGTCGTCGACGTGCTCGTGCGCGGGCCGGACGGACTGATCGACACCCCCGGCGGCCGCGGCCTGGTGGTCAAGGGGCAGGACCGGCTCATCGTCCGCCTGGACACCTTGGCCCCGGGCGTCACGACGACCGCGGTGCAGGTGCTCGTGCGCACCGGCCGGGTCGGTGCCGCGGTCGACGACGAGCAGGCCGCCGGACTGTCGACGGTCGGCACGGACTGGGTTCCGCAGGCCGCGCCGCCGGCGCGGCACGTGTACGTCCCCGGCGTCGTGAACGGTGCCGGCGCCCGGGTGCTGTCGGTGGCCGCCCCCGGCGGGGACGACGCCGTCGTCAACGTCCGGGTGATCACCGGCGAGGGCACGTACGCGCCCGTCGACCGCGCGCAGTTCACGGTCCCGGCCGACTCCGTCGTCGCGATCGACCTGGCGCCGGTGCTCAAGGGCGAGCCGGCGACGGTCGAACTGACCGCCGACCACCCGATCGTCGCCGGGCTGCGCCAGTTCTTCGGGGCGAAGGCGGTCTACGCGGAGACCTCGTTCTCGGCCGGCGCACAGCCGTTCTCCGGCCCGGCGGCGGTCAGCGGCCTGCCGATCCGCGCGAACACCGACGTACGGGTCGCGGTCACGGCACCGACGTCCGCGGCCACGGTGGCGATCGCGTTGTATCCGTACCGGGACGGGAAGCAGGCGGCCGAGGCGACGGGCACGCGAACGTTGACCGTCGAGCCGGGCCGGATGCGCTGGATCCGGTTGACGCCGCCGACCGGTGCCACCTGGTACACGGCGGTCGTCACCCCCCAGGCGGGGTCCGGGCCGGTGCTGGTCGCGCATCGGGTCCGGGAGACCTCCCCACGCGGTGACCTGGTGACCGGCTACCCGTGGAGTCCGTTGCGCGTGCAGGTGAGCGTCCCGACGGCGGTCCAGAACCCGGCCGTCGGGCTGCGGTAGCGGGCTCGTCGCCGCCGGCCCGGTCGGGTCGACCGGCCCCGGCCGATGGCGCCCCGGCGTGCCGTCCGCGCCGGCGGACGGGGAGCGGCTACGGTGCCGATCGTGACGCGTCGCAGTTGCTCCAAGCCCTCGTGCAGCCTGCCGGCCGTCGCGACGTTGACGTACGTGTACGCCGACTCCACCGCCGTCGTCGGGCCGTTGGCGACCTACGCCGAACCCCATTGCTACGACCTGTGCGCGATGCACAGTGAGCGGCTGACCGCGCCGCGCGGCTGGGAGGTCGTGCGGATCACCCCGGACCCCAACGCCCTCAAGCCGACCAGCGACGACCTCGAGGCGCTGGCGAACGCGGTGCGCGAGGCGGCCCGGCCGCGGTTCCGCCCCGACGCCGAGGAGTCGCTCCCGGCGGGGGCGGTCGAGGTGGCGCGCAAGGGCCACCTGCGGGTGCTCGCGACCATCGACGACGACTGAGCCGATCACTCGGCGCGGACCGGCGATCGCCCGGTGGACACGGGCGAGCCCCCGCCGACGGGGGATGCAGCGGGGGCTCGCAGGTCAAGCATGCACCACGCGACCGTCGAACCCAAGCAGCAGGGGGTCAGAACTTTCTGAACACTTCGTCAGCGGCGCCGCCGTCGCGGCCGACCGTCGCGGTCGAGCGCCACGGTTGAGCACGCCGAGCCGGCGTCGACGGGTGTCGTCATCGAAGGAAGCGCGCCCGGAGGGATTCGAACCCCCAACCGACCGGGTAGAAACCGGTGGCTCTGTCCGTTGAGCTACGGGCGCCGACGGCCCATTGTCGCGTACGCCGCCGACGGCGTCGTCCACGTATCCCGGCGACCGCGGGCACGGTCCACAGCCGTCCGGCACCGACGTGCGCGGCCGGGCCGATCGTTGCCATCCTCGCCGCGGGGCCGGGAAGCGGTCCTGGACGAAGGGGGAGCCATGCACGAGGTCACCATCACGATCGCGGGGAACGTCGTCGGCGAGGTCCGGTCCGGTCGGACGGCCGACGGCACGAGTCGGTCGAACTTCAAGATCGCGCACAACTCCCGCCGGTGGGACAAGACCGTCCAACGGTGGGTCGACGTGGACGCCCAGTTCTTCCACGTGACGTGCTGGCGGGAGTTGGCCGACAACGTCCGGGCGAGCCTGCGCAAGGGGATGCCGGTGATCGTGCAGGGCCGGCTGTCGACGCGGGAGGTGACGACGGACTGCGTGAACGCCGCGCACCGCACGATCTACGTCGACGTCGACGCGCACCACGTCGCCGTCGACCTGCTCCGCGGAATCGTGCGCTACGAGTCGACCAAGTCCCTGGCCGTCCTGGCGGCCGAGGATCGCGCGGTCGACGAGGCGATGCGGGTCGCGGGCCTGAGCGCCTAGGGCGCGGCCCTGGGAGCCGGGACCCCGGAGCCGGAGCCGTCGATCCGGCGGCTGGCGGACTCGATCAGGCGCGCGCGGTCGGGTTCGGCTCGGGTTCCTCGACGCGGCGCAGGGTGTTGCTGTCGACGTGGTCGAACGGCTCGCCGCGGTCGGGGAGGACGAGGCGGGTGTTCTGGTCGTAGGACCAGGTCCGATCGTCGTTGATGCGCACGGTCATCCGGAAGTCCAGCGTGGTGAAGTTCTTGTCGAGGAACGGTGCCGAGCAGATGCCGAAGTTCACCGAGCCGCGCTCGGCGCGGACCTCGAACGCCTTGGCGTCCGGGGCGCACTGGCCCGACGCCAGCGCCACCTGCCCGCGGGGGATCGCGACGGTGAGCACGACCGTCCCGGTCGCCGGCTCCCACAGCCAGTAGCCGACCTGGTCGTGGAACATCTCGATCTCGCCGACCTTCACGACGTGCGTGTGGTAGCGCAGCCCGTAGTACAGCTGCGGGCCGTTGGTCTGCGGGTCGATCGGCTGCAGTTCGTAGCGTTCCTCGTAGCGGTCCAGGACGCTGGGCTCGTCGGCCGGATCCTCCGGGTGCACGTCCTCGCCGGTACCGACCCAGACGCCGGCCATCGGCGCGAGCGGGCCGAGGTTGGCCAAGGTGTCCGGATCGGCGTCGGGTTCGGTGTAGATGTCCTCGGTCGTCATCGGGCCAACCTACGCGACGGGGCGACGCGATGGCGTCCGCGTCGTGCGGTGCTCAGGCGCCGGTGAGCCAGACCTTGCGCAGTGGCTCGTCGACGATCCAGGTCGTCGGCGTGCCGGCCGCGAGGACGCCGACGGTGCCCGGGCGCAACAGCAACTGCGATCCGTCGGGCAGGAGCACGCGCCCGGACCCGGACAGGACGACGAACACCTCGTCGGCCTCGACGTCCGTCGACGTGCCGGCGGGATGCTCCCACACGCCGACGGTCGCGAAACCGGTCCGGGCCAAGGTCGCCACGGCCGTGCTGATCGGCCCGGCGGGGCACTGGTCCGCCGGCAGTGCGGTGCTGGTCAGGGGGACGTTCGGCGCGTCGAAGGTCGTGTTCATCGGCACATCGTGCCCGGTCCCGGGCCGTCGGCGCGCGGCGCGCCGGCACAGGGCGATCCCGATGGGCGACGATGTGCCGATGGTGGCGATCGAACTGGCCGTCCAGGACGTCGAGGGCGTCCGGGTCGGCGCGCGCGTCGGCGTCGACCGCCTCGAGCTGTGCTCCGCCCTGGCCCTGGGTGGGCTCACCCCGTCGGCCGGCCTGATCGCGGCGGCCGTCACCGGAGCCGTCCCGGTGCACGTCCTGATCCGGCCGCGGCCGGGGGATTTCGCCTACGACGACGCGGAGCAGGACGTGATCCTCGCCGACGTGCGGTACGTGCTGGCCGCCGGCGCGGCCGGCGTGGTCGTCGGGGGCCTGCGGTCCGGTCGCGTCGACGCCGACCTGGTCGGGCGTGTCGTCGCCGCCGCCGGCGGGCGCCCGGTGACGTTCCACCGCGCGTTCGACCTGGTCGCCGATCGGACCGTCGCGCTCGAGGATCTCGTCGACCTCGGGGTCACCCGCATCCTGACCTCGGCCGGCGCGCCGGCGGCGTGGCAGCGGCTCGACGAGCTGGCCCGGCTGGTGCGGCTGGCAGCCGGCCGCATCGAGATCATGGCCGGTGCGGGGGTGTCGCCGCAGACGGTCGCGGCGATCGTCGGGACCGGGGTCGACGCGGTGCACGCGTCGGCGAAGGTCCGGGTCGGGGCCGACCTGCCGCTGGACCTGGGGTCGGGTGGCGTGGGGTCGGGCGGCGGGGGTTCGGGTGACGGTGGTTCGGGCGGGGGTGGTTCGGGTGACGGGGCGTCGGGCGGCGTGGGGTCGGGCGGCGTGGGTGCGGGCGGCGGGGGTGCGGGCGGCGGGGGTGCGGGCGACGGTGGTTCGGGCGGCCGACACACGACG
>CAYMNG010000026.1:5938-24308 GCA_964391765.1 uncultured Bifidobacteriaceae bacterium
ATCGTCGACCGCGCGCGAGCCGCGGCGCGCCGCGGCTGAGCCGTCGCGGGATCTCCGCCGTCGCGGGATCTACGCCGTCGCGGGCTCTACGACGTCGCGGGTTCTACGCCGCCGCGGGTTCTACGCCGTCGCGGGATCTACGACGTCGCGGCGGGTGCGCCGACGGCGAGCAGGTCGGTGAGTCCGCCGTCGAGGTTGTAGACGTTCGCGAACCCGGCGTCGGCCAGTTGGTCCGCGGCGATCGCCGAGCGGCGTCCGCTGCGGCAGTAGACCGCGTACGTCCCGGCGGTGTCGAGGTCGGCGATCCGCGTCGCGAAGTCGGCGGACTCCACGTCGATGTTGATCGCCCCGGCGACGTGCCCGGCGGCGAACTCCGCCGGCGTGCGCACGTCGACGACGGTGACGCCGGGCTGGGCCGCGGTCTGCGCGAACGCGACGGGGTCGACCGTGCGGGCGGCGGAGGTCGACGAGCCGCATCCGGACAGCACGGTGGCCGCGGTCAGCAGGGCGAGCAGTGCGAGGATCCCGGCGTGGGGGCGGGTGTGCGTGGAGCGGCGGGTTGACGTCATGGTGAATACCATACGGGGTAGGGTATCTGACGTGGCGATGTGGTGGTCGGCGATGCGCTGGTGGGATCGACGTCGTTGGCTGGCCGCCGCCCTCGGCGCGGTCGCCGTCGGCCTGATCGTCGCGGTGCCGACGGCGGTCGTCCCCACCCCGGTGTTCGGCCGGGCGGTCGCCGTCACCTGGTGGTCCTATCCGACGGTCGTGGCCAGCGCCGTGCTCGGCGGGCTGCTCGTGGCGACCTACGTCCGCGCGCCCGGCGCGACCGACACCGCCGCGACCGCCACCGCCGCAAGCGATACCGCCGCAGGCGATACCGACGCGACCGGGGACCGGGCCTCGCGCCTGGGCCTGGTCGGCGGCGCGGTGACGTTCTTCGCGGTCGGCTGCCCGGTGTGCAACAAACTCGTCCTCATCGCGCTCGGCGCTTCCGGGGCGATGAGCTGGTTCGCGCCGATCCAGCCGGTGCTGGCCGTCGCGTCGATCGTCCTCATGGCCGTCGCGGTGCACGTGCGCCTGACCCGATCGGTCGCCTGTCCGATGCCCTGACGCGGCGAGGAGTCACTATCGTTGCGCGGGTGCATGTCCCCGCGCCGGAGATCGACGCCGTCGACTGGATCGGCGAGCCGTCGCCGCTGTCCACCCTGCGCGGTCGCGTCGTGCTCGTCGAGGCCTTCCAGATGCTCTGCCCGGGGTGCGTCAGCCGCGGCCTGCCACAGGTGCAGCGGGTCCGGCGGGCCTTCCCCGACGTCGTCGTCCTCGGCCTGCACTCGGTCTTCGAGCACCACGCGGCGATGGGCCGGGTCAGCCTCGAGGCGTTCGTCCACGAGTACGCGATCACCTACCCGGTGGCGATCGACCGGCACGAGGACGGCAACCGGATCCCGGTCACGATGGCCCGCTACGACCTGCAGGGGACGCCGTCGACGCTGCTGATCGACCGGGCCGGCCTGCTGCGGCTGGTCGAGTTCGGCACGATGGACGACCTGACCTTGGGTGCGCACCTGGCCCGGCTGCTGGCCGAGCCGGCCGGCTGACGCGCCCGGCTCCGACGCGGGAGCGACGCCGTTCCGACCGCGTCAGTTCGTGTTGCAGGCCGTCGGCCAGATCTGGGCGGGTACCTGCGCGTCGTCCGGCCGGGCCGCCGGGTCGGTCGTCGACGGCGTCCCGCACACCTCGGTGCGGTCCTTGGGGATCCAGAACTGTCCCTCGGCCTGGAACACCAACGTGATCGCGAAGCCGTCGCCGCTGGCCGCCGGGTCCGTCGAGAGCACGTCGACGATCGCCGCGGCCCACCCGTCGGCGCACTCGACCTCGTAGAACTCCCCGAGCTTCATGTCCGGCGAATCCGCCGCGACGGCGGCGGCCGCCGGCTCGGCCAGCGCCGCTGCGTCGCACGTCGTCATCCCGCCGACCAGCGACGAGCTCGCGGCCGGCGTGGTCGGCGTCGCCCCCGTCGGCGCGCCCGAGCAGCCGGCGAGCGGGACGGTCGCCAGCACCGCGATCGTCACGAGCGCCCCGGTGCGGATGCGGCTGTCCATGACCCTCCTTCGTCCTCCTGCCTGCGCAGCCTGCCACACCGGTGTCCACAGGGCCGGTTCCGCGCGGACCCGCCCGACCGCCGGGGAACTAGGCTCCCGCGGGAACACCACCCGCCCGACCGCCCGACCACCCCGACGACGAGGAGACCCCGGTGTCGACCGATCCCACGCCAGGGCCGCTGCCGGTCGCGGCGCGGGCCGTCGCGGTGCGCAAGGTGTACGGCGAGCGCGACACCGCCGTGACCGCCCTCGACGACGTCAGCGTCGACTTCGCGCGCGGCCGGTTCACCGCGATCATGGGGCCGTCCGGTTCGGGCAAGTCCACGCTGATGCACGTGTGCGCCGGCCTGGACACGGTGACCGCCGGGTCGGTCCACCTCGGCGACGTGGCGCTGACCGGGCTGAGCGACAACGCCCTGACCCGCCTGCGCCGGGACCGGATCGGCTTCGTGTTCCAGGCGTTCAACCTCGTGCCGACGCTGACCGCGCAGGAGAACATCACGCTGCCGGCGGACATCGCCGGGCGTCGCGTCGACCAGGACTGGTTCGACACGGTCGTCGACACCGTCGGCCTGCGCGATCGGCTGCGAAGCCGGCCCAGCCAACTGTCCGGCGGCCAGCAGCAACGGGTCGCCGCGGCCCGGGCGCTGGTCGGTCGCCCGGACTTCGTCTTCGCCGTCGAGCCGACCGGCAACCTCGACTCGCGCTCGGGCGCCGAACTGGTGGAGTTCCTGCGGCACAGCGTGACGGCCTTCGACCAGACGATCGTCATGGTGACCCACGACCCGACGGCCGCGTCGTACGCCGACCGCGTCGTGTTCTTGGCCGACGGCCGGATCGTCGACGCGATGGAGGCACCGACCGCCGGCCGGGTGCTGGACCGCATGAAGGAGTTCGACGGCAAGGGTCGGAGGTCGTAGCGCATGCTGCGAGCGGCTTGGCGCAGCCTGCTGCACCACGCGGTGCGACTGCTGCTGTCCGGTCTGGCGATCGTGCTGGGCGTGGGCTTCGTCGTCGGCACGTTGATCTTCACCGACACCCTCAACCGCACGTTCACCGACCTGTTCGCGGACACCACCACCGACGTCGTCGTCACGCCGGTCAGCGTCGTCGACGACAGCGGCCGGATCGGTTCGGTCGCGACCCTCCCGGCGTCCGTCCTCGACCGCGTGCGTGCGGTACCGGGGGTGGCCAGCGCCGTCGGGTCGATCGGCGCGGACGGCATCACGATCGTCGCCGCCGACGGGTCGGTCCTCGGCGGTCGCGGCGCACCACGCCTGGGCATCAACTGGGTCGACGACGCGAACGTGACCGGACTGCGCCTGGTGGACGGCCGGGCCCCAGCGGGTCCGGCCGAGGTCGCGATCGACGCGGTCTCGGCGCAGAAGGCCGGGTACGGCGTCGGCGGAACGGTCCGACTGGGCGGACCGGCCGGGCCGTTCTCGGCCGAGCTCGCCGGCGTGTTCCGGTACGGCACCTCGGGGAACCTCGCCGGCGCGACGATCGTGGCGTTCGACACCGCCCGGGCGCAGCAGGTGCTGCTCGGCGGGGCCGACGCGTTCACCCAGGTCGACGTCGTCGCGGCCGACGGGGTGTCCCAGGACTCGCTGGCGGCGTCGATCGGCGCCGGCCTGGGCGGTGCGGCGACCGTGCGCACCGGGACGCAGGCCGCGGACGACGCCACGTCCGCGATCGTCGAGGGCCTGGCCTTCGTCAACGTGTTCTTGCTGGTGTTCGCGGGGATCGCGCTCTTCGTCGGGACGTTCATCATCTTGAACACCTTCGCGATGCTGGTCGCCCAGCGCACCCGCGAACTCGCCCTGCTGCGCGCGCTGGGCGCCACCCGGGGCCAGGTCGTCCGCTCGATCGTCGTCGAGGCCGGCCTCGTGGGCCTGGCCGGCTCGCTGACGGGGATCGCCGTCGGTGTCGTCGTCGCCTACGGGTTGCGCGCGCTGTTCGGCGCGTTGGGCGCGGACCTGGCCAGCGACGGCCTGGTCCTCGCGCCGCGCACGATCGCCGCCGGCCTCGTCGTCGGTGTCGCGACGACCGTGGTCGCGGCGCTCGCGCCGGCGGTCCGGGCGGCGCGGATCTCCCCGATGGCCGCGCTCCGCGACGACGTCGTCGCGCCGCCGGCGGCGTCGCGTGTGCGCGGCACGGTCGGCGCGCTGATCGCCGGCGCCGGGGCCGTCGCGATGGTCGTGGGTGCCTCGCGGGGTACCGACGGGACGGTCCTCGTGGGCCTGGGCGCGGTCGCACTGCTGGTCGGGGCGATCGTCGCGAGCCCGGCGCTGGCCCGTCCGGTGGTGTCCGGCGTGGGGTTCGCCCTGCCGCGGCTGTTCGGGACGGTCGGCGCGCTCGCGGTGTCGAACGCCCGCCGCCAGCCCCGACGGACCGCGGCCACCGCGTCGGCGTTGATGATCGGCCTGGCCCTGGTGTCGGCGCTGACCGTCTTCGCGACCTCGGCCAAGGCGTCGATCACCCAGGTGATCGACCGGGTGATCGGCGCGCAGTTCGTCGTCAGCAACAGCGCCCCGCGCACGCCGATCGCCGCCGACGTCGTCGCGCAGGTCGCCGCGGTCCCCGGCGTCGCGGTCGTCTCGCCGGTCGCCGTCGTGCCCGCGCGGATCGGGGCGGCGGTCGGGCCGGTCACGGTGATCGACCCGGCGACCTTCGGGCAGGTCGTGACGCTGCCGACGGTGACCGGCTCGCTGTCGGACCTGGGTGCCGACGCGATCGCGGTCGACCAGTCGACGGCGACCGACGCCGGCCTGCGCCTGGGCGACCCGGTCCGCGTCGAGTTCACCAGCGGCGCGCGTGACCTCCGCCTTGCCGCCGTGTACGCCGGCGCGGGGGAGTTCACCGGCTACGTGCTGCCGCGCGCCGCGCTGGCCGCGGTCGGCGTGCAGCCGGCGGACCGCCTGGTCTACGTCAAGGCCGACGCCGGCGCGGACCTGGATCGGATGCAGCGCGACCTGCAGCACGCGGTCGCGGCCGATCCCACCGTCGACGTGCAGAGCCAGGCGCAGTTCGCCCAGGAGATCACGTCGAACGTCGACCAGGTCCTGTTGATCCTGGTCCTGCTGCTGAGCCTGGCGGTCCTGATCGCGGTCCTGGGCATCGTCAACACCCTCGTGCTCTCGGTCGCCGAGCGCACCCGGGAGATCGGCCTGCTGCGCGCCGTCGGCGCCGGCCGGCGGCAGATCCGGGTGATGATCGTCCTGGAGGCACTGGTGATCGCGCTGTTCGGCGCGCTCGTCGGCCTGGCCCTCGGGCTGGGGTTCGCCATCGGTCTGCAGCGCACCCTCGTCGACCAGGGCATCACCGTGCTGGCGATCCCCTGGTCGGGCCTGCTCGCCTTCTTGGTGCTGGCCGCGATCGTCGGCGTCCTCGCGGCGCTGTGGCCGGCGCGGCGCGCCAGCCGGCTGGACATCCTCGCGGCGATCGCCGCCGAGTGACCCCCGCCCGTCCCCGCACCCACCCTCGCACCCACCCTCGCCGACCTTGAGGTTGTACCGGGTCCGCGCGGCAAACACGCGGTACAACCTCAAGGTCGGCGGGGAGGACTGTGACCGTCCACAGGGTTCGGGCACCGTCCACGGGACGACGACACGTCCTGGCGTGCGGTCCGGGGTACCGACATCGTCGGGCCATGACCGCACGAGGACCACTGATCACCGACCGCTACGGACTGCTCACCCGCGACCGGGCCGCGTCGCAGGGGGTCAGCACGTCGACGCTGGAGACCGGAACGCGTAGCGGGCGCCTCGTGCGCCCGTACCGGGGGGTCTACGCCGTCCCCGACACCGGCGACGAGCACCAGCAGGTCCGGTCCGCCCTCGCCCACCTGGGGGTGGCGGCCGTCGGGGTCATCGGGTCGGCGGCGATCGCCCACGGCCTCCAGGGACTGCCGCGCTCGTGGCGGCCGCAGGTCGCGATGCCACCGGGCCTGGAGCGCGCCCAGCGACGCGACCTGGAGATCCACGTGTGGGACCTGCCGGCGGAGCACGTGACCAGCGTCGACGACCTGCCGGTGACCACGATCGTCCGGACGCTGGCCGATGTGTGCCGGCTGCTGCCGCGCGAGCGGGCGGTCTGCCTCGTCGACTCCGCGCTGGACCAAC
Source organism: uncultured Bifidobacteriaceae bacterium (assembly GCA_964391765.1). Classification (GTDB taxonomy): domain Bacteria; phylum Actinomycetota; class Actinomycetes; order S36-B12; family S36-B12; genus UBA10649. Next base: position 12,165 of record CAYMNG010000026.1, read on the forward strand.
GGCTCGTGACCCCCGGCGACCTCGACGTCGTTCGGGACCTCATGGCGCGCCGGCGCAACTGCGTGCCCGGCCGCCGCCATCTGAACCTGGCCCGGGTCGGCGCGCAGTCGCCCGGTGAGACGCGGGTGCGCCTCATCCTGACGGATGCGGGCCTGCCCCCCGACGCGCTCCAGATCGAGCTCCGGCACGCCAGCGGCGGCCTCATCGGCTACGGCGACCTGGGGTACCACCTACCCGACGGCGGGATCCTCGTCGTGGAGTTCGACGGCCGATCGGTGCACGAGGCGCCGGCGGCGCTGCTGGCCGACCGGAGCCGGCAGAACGCGATCCTGGCCGCGCCGAACGCGACGATCCTGCGCTTCGCGTGGGAGGACACGCGGTCCCCGCATACGATCGTGTCGGCCGTGGCACCGGTCCTGCGCCAGGCCCGGTGGCGTCCGGGCCGGTCCGGCTCCTCGCGATCTTGAGCTTGTACCGGGTCCCGCACGAAAACACGCGGTACAACCTCAAGGTCGAGGAGGTGAAGCGGGGCGGGGTGGCGGCGCGCCCGTCTAGGCGAGGGGTTCGCCGGTCAGTTCACGCGACAGCGCGTCGACCGCCCGCCAGCAGTCGTGGTGGGTGTTGTACAGCGGCGCCGGCGATATCCGAACGATGTCCGGCGGCCGGTCGTCGGCCACGACCCCCCAGTTCGCGATCATCCGGTCCACCAGGTCGGTCGGGTTCGCCGGCACCCGGACGGACAGCTGCGCACCGTGCGCGCGATCCGGTGCCGGGGTGACCACCGAGCAGCCCAGCCGCGGGCCGACCTCGTCCAGCAGCCCGCGCAGGTACCCGGTCAGGCGCAGGCTGCGCTCGCGCAGGGCCGGCAGCCCGACCTCGTCGAAGATCGCCAACGACGTGCGCACCGGCGCCAGCGCGAGGATCGGGGTGTTCGAGACCGACCACGCGTCGGCACTGCGCTGCGGCGAACTCACCGGCGCCATGTCGAACCGGGTCGCCGGATCCGTGCTCCACCAGCCCTCCAGCCGCGGCAGCGTCGAGTCCGCGACGTGGCGCTCGTGGACGAACGCCGCGGCGATCGCCCCCGGACCGGAGTTGAGGTACTTGTAGGTGCACCACGCGGCGAAGTCGACGTCCCACTCGTGCAACGACACCGGGACGTTCCCGGCCGCGTGCGCGAGGTCCCAGCCGACCGTCGCGCCGATCTCGTGCCCCACCGCGGTGATCGCCGGCATGTCGAGGACCTCGCCGGTGCGGTAGTTGACCGCGCCGAGCAGAACCGTCGCGATCGAGTGCGCGTGCTCGTGCAACGTGCGCGTGATGTCCTCGGTTCGCAGCGTGTCCTCACCCGGTCGCGGCCGCAGCCGCAGGACCGCGGTGTCGGGGTCGTGCCCGCGGAACGCGACGTGGCTGCGCACGGCGTAGGAGTCCGAGGAGAACGCGTGGTCCTCGATGACGATCCGGTGGCGGATCGGCGTGGGCCGGTAGAACGAGGCGAGCAGCAGGTGGAGGTTGACCGTCAGCGTGTTCATCGCGACGACCTCGTGCGGGAGCGCGCCGACGATCCGCGCCATCGGCTCGCGCAGCGGCTCGTGGAACCGGCCCCACGGGTGCGCACCCTGCGCGTGGCCCAGGACGGCGTACTGCTCCCACGCGTCGAGTTCGGTCAGCAGGTCCGCGCGGGTCGCGCGCGGCTGCGCGCCCAGGGAGTTGCCGGCGAGGTACGCCGCCAGCGGGAAGTCCCCACCGGCCGCCGGCGGCAGGTGGAACGCCTCGCGGCGCGAGGCCGGGTCGGCGGCGGCGTCCAGGACGATCGCGGCGTCCTCGGTCAGGTCGATCGGCATGACCCCATTCAATACCGGTTCGGCTCCTAGACTCGCGACGATGTTCGAGATCGTCGCGCCCGAGCAGGTGACGGGACTGGCCTGGTGGCCGGTCGCCGCAGCCCTCGTCCTGCTCGTGCTGCTCAACGTCGTCAACAACCGGGTCGCGCCGCAGACCCACTACCTGCTGTGGGCGTTCGGCGGGTCGGTCCTGTTCCTGGCCCTGGGCCTGCTGGACGGGAACTCCTTCACCGACATGGGTCTGGGCCTGGGCTACCAGGTGGCCGGCGTCGTCTGGGCGGCTGCGTGCATCGGCCTGGTCACGGCGGTGTACCTGGTCGGATCGGCGTTCCGACGGACCCGGACGGCGTTCCACGACGAGCGGCTGGGTGCGCTCAGCGGTGGCCGGATGGTGTTCCAGGCGCTGATCGAGGTGCCGTTCGGAACCGTCCTGCTGGAGGAGGTCGCGTTCCGCGCGGTGCTCTTGTCGATGCTCGTGCGCCGCCTCGGGCTGATCGGGGGCGTGGTGGTCGGCGCGGTCGCGTTCGGCCTGTGGCACGTGCTGCCGAGCATCGGCACCCACGAGCAGAACCCCGCGCTGGGGTCGATGGTGGGCGAGGGCCGGCGGGGGAACGTGCTCGCGGTGCTCCTGAGCGTCCTGACGACGACGGTCGCCGGCGTCCTGTTCGCCGGCCTGCGCCTGGTGTCCGGCAGCGTGCTGGCGCCGATGGGGCTGCACTGGGCGACCAACGGCCTGGGGTACGCGTTCTCCTGGCTGCTCATCCGGGCGCGCAACCGCCGGCGGGAACGGCACCGGCGCGAGGTGCGTGCCCGCCGCGAGCAGGTCGACCGCGAACAGTCCGACCCCGAGCAGGCCGACCGCGAGCAGTCCGACCGCGAGCAGGCCGACCCCGAGCGCGATTCCCCCGGGTGAATGACACCGGTGGGATTCACCTCGTACGATGACGCCATGTCCGCCGCGCAGTCGCTGTCCGCCCCCGTCACGACGGCCCCGCTGGGCGACACGGACCTGCCCGAGCGTGAGCGCCGGATCCTGGAGTTCGAACGGCAGTGGTGGCGGTACGCCGGGGCCAAGGAGCAGGCGATCCGCGACCTGTTCGACCTGAGCAGCACCCGCTACTACCAGGCCCTCAACCAGGTGATCGACGATCCGCGGGCGATGGCCCTGGATCCGCTCCTCGTTAAGCGGTTGCGGCGGCTTCGCTCGAGTCGGCAGCAGGCCCGGTCGGCGCGACGCCTCGGCCGGCAGTCCTAGTCCGGCAACGCGGACCGCGTTCGGTCGCCGGAACGAATCCGACGGCGACGAGTGCTGTGTAACGGTTCGATAACGGTTCCGCGCGTTGGCGTGCAAGCGGTTGCATCCCGTTCTGCGACGGACGTAGATTCGTGGCAGATTGCCGGTGGGCCGTCGATGCGCCCGCCGAGTTCCATTGATCGGCCTTCGGGCCAGAAGAGAGGACCAAGCATGCGCAGGTCACTGCGTGCGATCGTCGCCGTGCCAGCGGTCGCGGCCGTCGCATTCGGTTCGCTGCTCGCCGCCCCGGTGGCGAACGCAGCGGACAACACGATCACCGTCTGGGTCGACCAGAAGCGGATCGACAACTACCGCGAGGTGCTCGGCAGCAGCTACGCGGGCTACCAGCTCAACCTCGTGCCGCGCGACTTCGGCAAGATCCGCGACGACCTGGCGACCGTGTCCGCGGACAACGCGCCCGACGTCATCTCCGGTGCGCACGACTGGACCGGGCAGCTCGCCGCCAACGGCCTGATCGTCAAGCTCAACGTGCCGTCCGCGACGATCAAGGCGCTGGCGCCGTACGCGGTCGCCGGGTTCCGCTACGGCGGTGGCATCTACGGCATCCCGACGCAGATCGAGAACGTCGCGATGATCACCAACGCCAAGCTCGTGCCGGTCCAGCCGAAGACCTTCCAGCAGCTGTCGGCCGCGGCCCTGGCGCTGAAGAAGGCCGGCAAGGTCACCGTGCCGTTCGCGGTTCCGCAGGGGACCAACGGCGACGCGTACCACATGTACCCGCTGTTCAGCGGCCTGGGCGGCTACGTGTTCGGCACGACGCCCTCCGGCTCGCTGAACGTCAAGGACGTCGGCCTGTACAACAAGGTGTTCGCCAGCAACGCCGGGATGATCGACCAGTGGAACAAGACCGGCCTGATCAACTCCAAGGTCGACTACGGCATCGCGAAGACCGCGTTCACGACCGGCAAGGCCCCGTTCTGGATCACCGGCCCGTGGGAGCTCGACGCAATCAAGGCACTGCCGTTCAAGTACCGCGTGACGACGGTGCCGCCGATCGTCAACGGCCAGAAGACGGTGCCCTTCCTCGGCGCCCAGGGCATGATGGTGACCAAGTACGCCGCACAGCACGGTGTGCAGACCGGCGCGAACGCGCTGGTCACCCAGTTCATGGCCACCCCGGCCTTCCAGGCGAAGCTGGCCGCGGCTGACGGTCGCACTCCGGCGAACCTGGCGGCGGCACGAGCGGTCTCCGACCCGGTGCTCAAGGCCTTCGGCGCTGCCGGTGTCGGTGGCATCCCGATGCCGAACGTCCCGCAGATGTCGTCGGTCTGGACGGCGCTCGGCGGCGCGTGGGTGAACTCGACCAAGGGCGCTGGCGCGACGCCGGCGAACAAGGCCTTCGCCCAGGCGCAGGCCCAGGTCAAGAAGGCGATCGGCTAGTCCACTCGATCGGCAACGGGCGTGGGGATCTCCGCAGAACCGGAGGTCCCCACGCCTTTTCGATAGGGAGCGTGGGAGTCCATGCAGGCACTGATCTCGCGATTCGGCGGCCTTCCGGCGCTGGTGTTGAAGTTGCTGTTCCTGTGCGTGGTGAACGCCGCCGCGATCTGGGCGCTGCCGCAACTGCTCACCTCCGGCGCGTGGGCGATGCTCGTGGTGCTCGTCGCCGCGACCGTCGCGCTGGACTTCGTGATGCTCACCAAGCGGTTCATCCCCGCCAAGTACGTCGTGATCGGCGCCGTGCTGCTGACCGTCTTCCAACTCATCCCCATCGGCTACACCGTCGCGATGGCGTTCACGAACTACTCCACCGGTCACATCGGCACGAAGCAGGACGCGATCACCGCGATCGAGGCGAACTCGCTGTCGGAGACCGAGGGCGCGGCGACGTTCACGATGCTCCCGCTGTACACCGAGGGCCAGCAGGTCGTGCTGGCGCTGACCGAGGACCAGACCGACGCCGGCACCGAGCCCGGCACCGAACCCGGCACCGAGCCCGGCCCCGACGCGACGGCCGAGCCGTCCGCCGAGCCCAGCGCCGAGCCCAGCGTGCAGACCGAGTTCGGCTCCGACTCGTCCGCCGAGCCGAGCGCCGAGCCCAGCGTGCAGACCGAGTTCGGCTCCGGTGAGGTGGCGACCGCGTCGCCGACCCCGGAGGTGAGCTTCTCCGAGGGCGACATGAACGTCGGAGTCAGCGAGCCGGCCGGCGGCTGGCCGCCCACGTACATCGGGACGAACGAGGGCCTGGACCTCGTCGATCCCGGCGACGTCAAGCGCGACGAGTTCGGCACGGTGACCGGTGTCGTCGGCTACGAGACGGTGCCGGAGGCCGACTACCCGGCACTGGACTCGCAGATCGCCGCGATCCGCGTCCCTGGCCCGAACGGCGGCTACATCGTCGCCCAGGGCTTCGGCGCGGCCACCGAGCTGACGCCGGTGGTCACCTACGACGAGGCGACCGACACGTTCGTCAACACCTCGACCGGCGTCGTGTACGTCGACAACGGCCGCGGCTCGTTCGTCAACCCGAACGACCCGGAGGACGAGCTGCTGCCGGGTTGGCGTACGGGCGTCGGCTTCAACAACTTCTACCGGATCTTCACCGACTCCGACATCACCGGACCGTTCGCCCAGGTGTTCGTCTGGACGTTCGTGTACGCGCTGCTCACGGTGGTGTTGACGTTCGCCGTCGGCCTGTCGCTGGCGATGGCGCTGAACAAGCCGGGCATGCGCGGCCAGCGGATCTACCGGTCGCTGCTGATCATCCCGTACGCGGTGCCGGGCTTCTTGTCCATCCTGGTGTTCCGCGGCCTGCTGAACGACGACTTCGGTGCGATCAACACGACGCTGGGCCTGAGCATCCCGTGGCTGTACGACCCGACGTGGGCGAAGGTCAGCGCGCTGCTGGTGAACCTGTGGCTCGGCGTCCCGTACATGTTCCTCGTCTCGACCGGTGCGCTGCAGGCGATCCCGAGCGAACTGCAGGAGGCGGCCCGGATCGACGGCGCGCGCAACTGGCAGGTGTTCCGCCTGGTCAACCTGCCGCTGCTGCTCGTCGCGCTCACTCCGCTGCTCGTCGCGTCGTTCGCGTTCAACTTCAACAACTTCAACGCGATCTACCTGCTCACCGGCGGCGGTCCCGCGATGGACGGGTCGTCGGTCGCCGGTGCGACGGACATCCTCATCAGCTACACCTACAAGATCGCCTTCTCCGCCGGCCGGGGCAATGACTTCGGCCTGGCCAGTGCGATCTCGATCATCATCTTCCTGATCGTCGGCACCATCTCGGGCATCTCGTTCGCCAGATCGAAGGCCCTCCGGGAGGACAGGTCATGACCACGACGATTCCCGTGTCGGCCCCGGTGGCGCCGACCCCCCGGCGGCACCGTCGCTCGTTCGGTACGTGGCTGCGCGTCCTGGGCTGGCGGCACGCGGTCGCGGTGGGTGCGCTGGTCATCGCGCTGTTCCCCGTGCTGTGGGTCATCAGCGCGGCGTTCACGCACGACCCGTCGATCAGCAGCGGCTCGATCATCCCGACCGACCCGACGATGGAGAACTTCAACCGGCTGTTCGGCGATCCGGACCAGCCGTACGCGAACTGGTACGTCAACACCATGGTGCTCGCGACGGTCGTCGCGGTGACGACCGTCCTGATCGCCGGTGGTGCCGCGTACTCCTTCAGCCGGTTCCGGTTCAAGGGGCGCAAGGTCGGGCTGATGTTCCTGCTGCTGGTGCAGATGTTCCCGCAGTTCCTCAGCCTCACGGCGATCTACATCATCATGGTCAACATCGGCGACGTGTTCCCGCCGGTCGGGCTGGACTCCCTGGCCGGCCTGGGCCTGGTGTACCTCGGCGGCGCGATGGGCGTGAACGCCTGGCTCATCAAGGGGTTCTTCGACACGATCCCGATGGAGATCGACGAGTCGGCGAAGGTCGACGGCGCGACCCACGGGCAGATCTTCTGGGGCATCATCCTGCCGCTGGCCGCGCCCGTGCTTGCGGTCGTCGGCCTGCTCAGCGTGATCTTCACCATCAACGAGTTCGTCATCGCCAGCGCCCTGCTGCAGAGCCCGGAGCGGCTGACCCTCGCCGTCGGCCTGCAGGGCTTCATCGCCAACGAGTACTCCGAGAACTGGGGCCCCTTCGCGGCCGGTGCGCTCCTCGCGGCGATCCCGGTCGTCATCGTGTTCATGTTCCTGCAGCGGTTCATCGTCTCCGGACTCACCGCGGGGTCGGTGAAGGGATGACCGTGCACCACGACGGCTCCCCGCTGTACGTGTCGAACCTCGCCCCGGCCCTCGGCGAGACGCTGACGCTGCGCCTGCGGACCGACGCGGCCGCGCAGCCGGAGCAGGTCGTGCTGCGCACCGTGCGTGACGGGGAGCCGCACAACGTCGTCGCCGAGCCCGAGCCCGGCGACGGGCCGGTCCGGTGGTGGCGGGCGCAGGTCGTCGTCCGCAACGTCGCGACCCACTACCGGTGGCTGGTGACCGGTGGCGCGTTCGACTTCGCCTGGCTGACCGCCGGCGGCCTGGTCGACCACGACGTCCCCGACGCGACGGACTTCGTCGTCAGCGCGACGGACCCCCCGCCGGACTGGGCGTACTCCGGTGTCGTCTACGAGATCTTCCCCGACCGGTTCGCCCGCTCGGGTACCGATCTCGGTGTCCTGGCCACGGGCCCGGGCGACGCGCCGGTCCCGCACTGGGCCGTCCCGCGGGCGTGGACCGACGCGCCGGACGGGCGCAGCCCGAACACCCCGCGCGAATGGTTCGGCGGCGACCTCGACGGCGTGCGCGCGCACCTGGACCACGTCGCCGCGATCGGCGCCGACGTCGTGTACCTGACCCCGGTGTTCCCCGCGGAGTCGACCCACCGGTACGACGCGGCGTCGTTCGCGGTCGTCGACCCGCTGCTCGGCGGGGACACCGCGTTGCGCGACCTCGTCGCCGACGCGCACGGCCGCGGCATGCGCGTCCTGGGCGACATCACCCTCAACCACTGCGGGCGGGCCCACGACTGGTTCGTCGCGGCGCAGGATCCGGCCGCGCCCGAGCGGGAGTACTTCCGGTTCGACCCGTCGCTGCCGCACGGGTACGAGTGCTGGTTCGACGTCGCGACCCTGCCGAAGTTCGACCACACCAGCGCCGGGCTGCGCGAGGTGCTCGTGCGCGACCCGCAGTCGCCGGTGCGGGCCTGGGTGCACGGCGAGACCGGTCTGGACGGCTGGCGGGTCGACGTCGCGAACATGGCCGGGCGCCTGGGGTCGGTCGACGTCACGCACGAGTTCGCCCGCGACGTGCGGGCCGCGATGGCGCGCGAACGCGCGGACCTCCTCCTGGTCGCCGAGCACGGGCACGACGCCAGCGCGGACCTGCTCGGCGACGGCTGGCACGGGACGATGAACTACGCCGGGTTCACCCGACAGGCGTGGTGCTGGTTGCGCGGTCCGGACTTCCACGAGACGTTCCTCGGCCTGCCGTTCGAGGTCCCGGTGATCACCGGTCAGCAGGCGGTCGCCTCGTGGCGGGCCTTCCACGCGCGCATCCCGTGGCGGTCGCTGCTGGCGAGCTGGAACGTCCTGGGCAGTCACGACACCGCGCGCATCCGGACGGTCGTCGGCAGCGCCGAGCGGCAGGTCGCCGCGCTCGCCCTCGCGGTCGGGTTGCCGGGGGTGCCGATGGTGTTCGCCGGCGACGAGATCGGTGCCGGGGGCCACTGGGGCGAGGACTCGCGCACGCCGTTCCCCTGGCACGACCGCGACGCCTGGGACACCGGCACGCTCGCGGCGTACACCGCGCTGCTGGGGATCCGTCGGCGCAGCCCGGCCCTGGCGACCGGGGGCCTGCGCTGGCTGCACGTGGGCACCGACGTGCTCGCCTTCGTGCGCGAGCACCCGGACGAGACCGTCCTCGTCGTCGTCGCCCGCGGTCAGGCCGAGCCGGTTCGGTTGGCGCTGGCCGACCTCGGTGGGGCCGCGATCGGGTCGTACTTCGGCTTCGACGCCCACGTCGAGGCCGGGTCAGTCGTCGTCGACGTCCCGTCCGCGGGTGCCGGCGTGTGGCGAGTAGTAGTAGCAGAGGGGTAGGAGCGATGGCCGATCTGGTGTTGGACAAGGTCGACAAGGTCTACGACAACGGCTTCCACGCCGTGAAGGACCTCAGTCTCGACGTCGCCGACGGGGAGTTCCTCGTGCTGGTCGGCCCGTCCGGGTGCGGCAAGACGACCGCGCTGCGCATGGTCGCCGGCCTGGAGGAGATCACCGACGGCACGGTGTCGATCGGCGGCCGGGTCGTCAACGACGTCGGCCCGCGCGACCGCAATATCGCGATGGTGTTCCAGAGCTACGCGCTGTACCCGCACATGACGGTCGGGGAGAACATCGGCTTCGGCCTCGCGCTGCGCCGGGAGCCGAAAGAGACGATCCGCGAGAAGGTCGGGCGGGCCGCGGACATCTTGGACCTCGTGCCGTTGCTCGGCCGCAAGCCGAAGCAGTTGTCCGGCGGTCAGCGCCAGCGGGTCGCGATGGGCCGGGCGATCGTGCGCGACGCCGAGCTCTTCTTGATGGACGAGCCGTTGTCGAACCTCGACGCGAAGCTGCGCGTGCAGATGCGGGCGGAGATCGCCGGACTGCAGAAGCAGATGGGCGTCACGACGTTGTACGTCACCCACGACCAGGTCGAGGCGATGACGATGGGTCACCGCGTCGCGGTGCTCCGCCTGGGCGAGCTGCAGCAGGTCGCCGCGCCGCAGGATCTCTACGACAACCCGGACAACGTGTTCGTCGCCGGGTTCATCGGCACCCCGCCGATGACGTTGTTCCACGCCGGTCTGACCCTCGACGCGGACGTGGCCCGGCTGCGCGTCGGGCCGCAGGAGATCGTGGTGCCGCGCACCGTGATCGAGGCCCGCCCGTCGTTGGCCGCGCAGGCGGGCCGCGACGTCATCGTCGGGGTGCGCGCGGAGGACATCCACCACGAGCACCGGGACGGGTGCGCGGAGTTGACCGCGCACGTCGTGCTCGCCGAGGAGCTCGGCTCGTCGGTCCACGTGACGTTCTCCATGGACGGCACGCCGGTCGACGAGTCCCGGTTGGGCAGTGGCCTGGCCAAGGAGGCCGAGGAGCTCGGCCGGCTCGCGACCGCCACGCAGATCCGCGGCACCGCGGTGTTCCCCCCGCGCATGCGGTTCGCCCCGATGGACGCGGTGACGATCAACGTGGACACCGGCCGGCTGCACTTCTTCGACCTGGAATCCGGTGTCGCGCTTCGGTAGGGGACCGCTCCTCGCGGCGCTCGCGGCGGCGCTGGCCGCGTCCGTCGTCGCGGCGCTCGCCGCCCCGGCGACCGCCGCCGGCGGGCCGACCCCGCCCGCGGACCTGGCCACGGCGTCGGTTCGCTCGCCGATCGCGGCGGACACGTTCTACTTCGTCATGACCGACCGGTACCGCAATGCCGATACCGGCGACGACACCGGCGCGGCGGCGGCCGGCCAGCCGCGCTCGGTCACCGGCTGGGACCCGACCTCGCCGGCGTACTACCACGGGGGCGACCTGGCGGGCCTGACCGGACGCTGCGACCCGGCCGACCCGGACGACGGCCTGACCCGCATCCGGAACCTGGGGTTCACCGCGGTGTGGATCACCCCGCCGTTCGTCCAGCGGACCGTGCAGGGGGACAGCGCCGCGTACCACGGCTACTGGTTCTTGGACCTGTCCCGACCGGACCCGCACCTGGGCACGCGCGCGCAGTTCGCGCAGTTCGTCGACTGCGCGCATCGGCTGGGGCTGAAGGTGTTCGTCGACATCGTCGTCAACCACACCGCCGACGTGATCTCCTACCGCGAGGGCTCGGCGTACGTCCCGATCGCGAAGGCGCCGTACCGCACCGCGACCGGCCGGGTGTTCGACCCGTGGCGGTACACCGCCGGCACCGCGTTCCCGGTCCTGTCCGCGCGCCGCAGTTTCGCCAAGACCCCCGTCGTCGACCCGCGGTTCGCGGACGCGAAGGTCCCGGCCGTGCTCAACCAGGTCGTGCGCTACCACAACCGCGGCGACATCGACTGGGGCACATGCTCGGGCCGGTGCGAGATGGACGGGGACTTCGCCGGCCTGGACGACCTCATGACCGAGGACTGGACCGTCGTGCGGGCGCTGGCCGACGCGTACGGGGCGTGGATCACCGACTTCGGGGTCGACGGGTTCCGCATCGACACCGCCAAGCACGTCGACCCGTACTTCTTCGGCCGCTGGCTGCCGCTCGTGCGCGCCCGGGCCGACGCGGCCGGCAAGCCGGGCTTCACGTCCTTCGGCGAGGCGTGGCTGACCGACTCCGTGCAGCTGGCCGAGCTCATGCGCCGTCGCGGCCTGCCGTCGGTCCTGGACTTCCCGTTCCAGGACACCGTCCGCGGGTACGTGACCGGCCGGTTCACCGGCGGTTCCCTCGCGGCCCTGTTCGCCGACGACGACTACTACACGACCGCGTCGACGAACGCGTACGCGCTGACGACGTTCCTGGGCAACCACGACATGGGCCGCATCGGGTTCTTCCTGGCCACGGGCACGTCGGCGACCGGCCCCGCGCTGCTCGAGCGCGACCTGCTCGCGCACGACGTGCTGTACCTGACCCGTGGGACCCCGGTCGTGTACTACGGCGACGAGGTCGGCATGACCGGCTCCGGTGACGGCACAGACAAGAACGCCCGCCAGGACATGTTCCCCACCCAGGTCCCGACCTGGCAGACGGAGTCGCGGATCGGCGGTCCGGCGGTCGGGACGGGGTCCGCGTTCGACGTCGCGTCGCCGATCGCCGCGCACCTGGCCGACCTCGCGCGCCTGCGCAGCCGGTTCCCGGCGCTGGCCACCGGGGCGATGATCACCCGCTACGGGGCCGGGTCGGTATACGCCGCGAGCCGGATCGACGCGGCCGACCGCCGGGAGTTCGTCGTCGCGTTCAATGCCGGTGACGCGCCGGCCGACGTCGTCGTGCCGACGTCGACGCCGGCGTCGACGTGGCGGACGGTGTCCGGCGGCGACGCCGCGGGCGG
>CAYMNG010000027.1:0-2778 GCA_964391765.1 uncultured Bifidobacteriaceae bacterium
GATGGAGGCTCTCGTCGGGGTCGGCGGGACGATGGTGCGCGCGAAGTCCCGCGGGCTGTTCCGTCAGGACTCGCCCAAGGCGGAGCGGCAGAAACGTTGGGTTCGGGTTCCGAAGTTCGCGGCGAAGGTGCTGGGCGAACTTGTTGCGAACCACGTTCCTGATCCCGACCGGGATCCCGAGGACGTGTTGTTCACGACCGAGCGCGGCCGTCCGCGCGACCCTAGCGCGGTCGGCGGGCTGCTGCGGATGTTCCGCCGTGAGTTCGAGCCCGAGCTGCTGGCTATCGGGGTCGACGCCGAGCACCTCACCTTCCGCAGCCTCCGCAAGGCCGTCGCTGCGGCGGTATCGGACACGGCTGGCGTCGAATTCGCACGCGACGTGGTCGGGCACAGTGACGCCGCGATCACCGAAGGGCACTACGCGAAGCGCCCCGACCTCATCGTCGAGATCGCGGCGGACGCGCTCGACGCGGTGTTCGCGGGGATCGACGCCTGTCTGCGGAACTCACGGAGGGAATGCTGCATGAACACTTGTATTGTTCAGACTGTTCAGGTGGAGGTAGGATGGGGTCATGACCATGACGAGCTTGACGATCAACCCCGAGGATGTGCGTTCCAGCGCCGGGGCGCGCCCGGCGTGGCTGGAGCAGGTAGCCGCGTATGTGCAGCAGGCGGCAGCGGATGGGGAGACGGTGACGCTGACGGCGAAGCGTCGCATGATGACCCCCGAGCAGGTCGCCGACGCGATGGGCGTATCTCGTCCTACCATTTCGCGGAAGATCAAGGCGGGGGAGATTCGCGCGGTCAAGGTCGGCAATCGCAATCGTATCTCCTACGAGGAGTTCGAGCGGTACTGGCGCAAGACGATGGGCGACCTCGTGGAGTTGACGCGCGATGAACTCCGTGATGACCTCTTCGGTGATCAGTGAGCTGACGCGCGTTCTCCTGGACGCGAACGTCATCGCTAAGCCCGTCACTCGGACGCTGCTGGTCGTCGGCGGGATGCCGAGTGGGTTCCGCGCCTTCTGGAGCCGGGCTGCCGAGCGGGAAGCCCAGATCCACATGCGCCCGAGGGCGTTGCCGCCGTCGAGCGTCCGGGAGAGATTCGGCATCGTCCTCGGGCCGACCGGCACGGGTGCGGAACGCTTCGGCGGGACGAAGGGCGCGGATCGACAAATCCTCGCCGACGCCGCGGCCGCGGGCGCGCGGTTCCTGGTCACCGAGGACGTGGATGACTACGGGCTGGACGACCTCGCCAGCGTCGGCATCTCGGCGGTGAACCCCGACCTGTTCCTCGCCGCACGGCTCACCCGCGATGCCTACTCGACGGTGATCGACCTGTTCGTCGAGCGTCAGCTCAACCCGCCGACCACACAGGCGCAGTTCCATGCCGCCATCGCCAAGAATCACCCGCGACTGTTCGCCGCGCACGTGGACCTCTACGAGGTCGAGCCCGAACGCGGCACCCACGGGGAGCCCGACGTCATCTTCCGCGGTACCCGCTGCCTGCGCTGCGAGCAGATCATCGCCGACCCGGCAAAAATCATCGACGGGCTCGGTCCGGAGTGCCGCTGAACTACAGCCGCGGGGCGTTGTCCGACACCGTGGCCGCGGGCGTCGCGGCGACGAAGGCAGGGGGTTGTCTTCCCGTGCCGTGCCGTCCCGCGATCCCAGGTTCGGCTCGTAGCAGCGCACGGTCTCGACGGTCAGCTCGGTGCGGCCGGTCTGGGCGCTGGGTGCGTTCAGACCGTCCGAGACCGGGGGCTCCCGTAGCTGGATGTCGTGGGCTCCCGTGATGATGCGCGCGGTGCCGCTGCACAGCAGCTCGTGCGGGCCGGAGCTGTAGACGCTCGTGATCGGGCCGGGCACGGCCCGACATCGCGGCCGAACGTGGCGGTGCGGGAGGCCCCACCAGGAGCGAGCCGGAGCGGACGCCTGCCTCGACGATGATGCTCGTGTCCGAGAGGGCGGCGAGCAGCCGTGCGCGCTGCACGAAGCGCAGCCTGGTCGGCGCGCATCCGGGCGGGATCTCGCTGAGCAGGACACCGTTCGCGGCGATGCGCTCGAAGAGCTGCTGGGGGCCCGCCGGGTAGGGCTTGTCCAGCCCGCCGGCGAGGACGGCGATGGTCTTCCCGCCCGCGTTCGGCGCGCCTCGGTGGGCGGCAGCCTCGATGCCGTGAGCGCCTCCGCCGACGACGATGCCGCCGCGCTCGGCTGCTCCGGTCGCCAGTTCGGTGGCGACGAATCCGCCGTAGCTCGACGCGGCACGCGAACCCGTGAGCGTGACCAACCCCCGGACGGGGGTTCGGAGAACTGCTACCTCGCCGAGCACCCGCACCGCCAGCGGCGGGCTGACGCCGCCGATGATGAACCCTTCGGGCCACTCGGGATCGCCGGGGATCGAGACGTGCAGGCGGTGGCGCTGGGTTGCGTCCATGACCTGCTGAATCGCTTGGGGCCTGAGCCGGGGCGCGGCGAGGTCGCGCCAGAGCGCGGCAGCTTCCACGTCGACGCCGGGAGCCGGAGGAAGTACCCGCGCGTCCAGAGCCCGGACACCGACTCGGCATGCGCGGGCGCGTGCTCGGGGTCGGTGACATACCCGTTGCGGCGTGGACCCTGGTGGCGGGTTGCGATGATCTCTCCGCCGCAGAGCGCGTCGATCTGCTCCCCGACGATGCGGACGTCGACGCCCAGGCCGGTGAACCGGGGCGGTACGGAGTACTTGATCGTGTGGAGCTGGATATGCCAGTCCCGGTGAACCTTCGCCTTCCGCCAGAT
>CAYMNG010000027.1:2788-24096 GCA_964391765.1 uncultured Bifidobacteriaceae bacterium
CAGATCACCGGCTCCCAACGACGAGGAGGCAACGAGATCAGCTCGTCCCGCTCGTGCTCTTCGAACCAGGCGCGACGCGACCGGGGTTCGCCGCGGAACGGGGTCCGGTCGTTGATGGACTCGACCTGGATGGCGACGGCGGCGTTCAGCTCGTCCAGCGACGCGAACACCCGGTCGGCGAGGTAGTGGATCACCCAGTTCGTGACGACCTTCACCCCTGCCTCGACGTCCTCCGTGTCGCGTGGCCGGTAGGAGCCGGTCGGGACCGCGGCGGTGGCGTAGTACTCCAGGAACTCCGCGTACGCAGAGTTCGCATCCCGCGCTTTCTCGGTGCGGGAGATCTGGTTCGACGCGGTCGACGCGCCGTCGGGGATCACGACCTGGGTGACACCGCCGAAGTACTCGAACGCGCGCCGGTGCGCGTCCAGCCAGGCCGGCTGCTTCTCGCCCAGACACCCGTAGGCGAACACCATCCCGGAGAACGGCAGCGACGCGACGAATACCGACACCCGCGTCACCTGCCTGGTCAACCGGGTCCGTGATCTGCATCTGCGTGCCAGCCCAGTCGACCTGCATCGTATGTCCGGGGACGTGCGCGATCGGGACAGTCAGGTCGTCGACCCGGACGTGCTCCGCGACGATCTGACAGAACCGCTCATACCCGTAGAGCCGTGCGCCGGCCGGGGCGTCGGTCTCCAGATACCGTGCCCACAGCGCCGGTTCGTTGGGCGGTGAGGCCTAGATGTCGTAGTAGAGCTCGAACTCGTGCGGATGCGGGCGCAACCGGATCGGATCGATCTCGTGGATCCGCTTGTAGGAGATCCACGTGTCGATGAGGTCAGGGGTGAACACGCCGCCGGCGAGCAGGTAGTCGTTGTCGGCCTCCAACGCCTCCAGGACGGCATCCAACGACGCCGGCACCTGCGGGATTCCCGCGGCCTCCTCCGGTGGCAACTCGTACAGGTCCTTGTCGATCGGGTCGAGCGGCTCGATCCGGTTCTTGATCCCGTCGAGGCCGGCCATCAACATCGCCGACATCGCCAGGTAGGGGTTCGACGACGGGTCCGGCACACGGAACTCGATCCGCTTCGCCTTCGGCGACGACCCGGTCAGCGGAATCCGGATGCACGCAGATCGGTTGCGGGCCGAGTACACCAGGTTCACCGGCGCCTCGTAGCCGGGGACGAGGCGGTGGTAGGAGTTCACCGTCGGGTTCGTGAACGCCAGCAGTGAGGGCGCGTGCTGCAGCAGGCCACCGATGTACCACCGGGCGAGGTCCGACAGGCCGCCGTATCCCTTCTCGTCGTAGAAGAGGGGATCGCCACCCTTCCACAGCGACTGGTGGCAGTGCATCCCCGACCCGTTGTCGCCGAACAGCGGCTTGGGCATGAACGTCGCGGTCTTTCCGTGCTCCCACGCGACGTTCTTGATCACGTACTTGAACAGCATGACCTCGTCCGCGGCGGCGAGCAAGGTGTTGAACCGGTAGTTGATCTCTCCCTGGCCGGCGGTGCCGACCTCGTGGTGCGAGCGCTCGACCTGGAGGCCGACCCGGGTGAGCGTGGACACCATGTCGTCACGGATGTCCGCGAAGTGGTCGACCGGCGGAACCGGGAAGTATCCACCCTTGAAACGGGTCTTGTAGCCACGGTTCCCGCCGTCCTCCACGCGGCCGGTGTTCCACGCGCCCTCGATCGAATCGATGTGGTAGTACCCCTCGTTCGCCTGGCTGTCGTAGCGCACGTCGTCGAAGACGTAGAACTCGGCCTCCGGCCCGAAGTACACGGTGTCGGCGATCCCCGTCGATGCCAGGTACGCCTCGGCCTTCGCCGCGACTCCGCGTGGGTCACGGCTGTAGGGCTCGTGCGTGTACGGGTCGACGACGGCAAAGTTCATCACCAGGGTGCGGGCCTTGCGAAACGGATCGACGTACGCGGTGCGCGGGTCGGGCAGCAGCTTCATGTCCGACTCGTCGATCGACTGGAACCCGCGGATCGAGGAGCCGTCGAACATCAGCCCGTCGTCGAACGCCGTGTCGGTGAACGCCGCCGCGGGCATGTTGAAGTGCTGCATCACGCCGGGCAGGTCGATGAACCGGACGTCGACGAACTCGACGCCCTCGTCGACGATGAACCGCTTGGCTTCCTCAGTGGAGTCGAACACCGACTTCTCCCTCGACGATCGGGCGCGCGGTGGCGCGGTGGTGCGGCGGCTGGTCCTCCGTCGCGTCGCCGACGCTAGGGGAGCGCGGTGTCGGCGTCGTGTCCCGCCTGTTTCGAGTGTGTTACGCGGCCTACTACGGTGACGGGCATGCCCGAACCCGTCCCGCCCGGTGCGACCGTGCTCGGTGCCGACAAGCCGGCCGCCGGGTTGGGCCGTCGACTCGCGGCGCTGGTGATCGACTGGGCGGTCAGCGTCCTGGTCGCGTTGGTGCTGTTCCGGCAGGCGGCGTACGGCTCGGTCGACAGTTCGGTCGCGACGTTGTTCGTGTTCGCGGCCGAGGTGATCGTGCTGACCTGGCTGACCGGGGCGTCCTTCGGCCAGCGGATCCTCGGCCTGCACGTGGTGCGCCTGGACGGATCACGCCTCGGGCTGGGGCGCGTGGCCCTGCGGACGCTGCTGATCTGCCTGGTGATCCCGGCCGTCGTGTACGACGCGCAGGGGCGCGGACTGCACGACCGGGCGGTCGGGTCGCGGGTCGTGCGCACGCGGGACTGATCGGCGGCCCCGCACCGGCCGGGAACCTCGCGCGGGCGTCGTCAGCGCGGGCGTCGTACCTGGCGGGCGTTCGTCGGCAACGGCCCCTTGGGTACCGGCATCGACGTCGCCGCGTTCCCGAGCGCGTCGAGCTTGCGCCGGACGTCGGTGATCTCCCCGCCGCGCAGGTTCCGGGGCAGTTTGTTGAACGCCGACTGCAACTTGTTCAGCCGCACCTGCCCGTCGCCGGTGCCGACCTGGACCTCGAAGATCGGCACATCCGGCAGCCACCGCGCGGTCTTCTTCCGCTCGGCGGCCAGCAGCGGGACGACGCGGTTCGTCGGGCCCTCGGAGACGAGGATGACGCCGGGGCGGCCGACGACCCGGCTGATCACGTCCTGACTGCGGTTGACCGCGACCCCAGGGGTGACCAGCCAGTTCCCCCCGCGCCAGGACTGGATGACGGCGGCGGCCGCGCCCGGCTTGTCCTCGATCTGCCGGTAGGCCGCGGTCATCGCTCTGCGGCTGAACCAGAACGTTCCCGCGAGCAGGCCCAGGGGGATCGCCAGCATCAGGGCCGTCAGCGGGTTCAGCCATAGCCAGATCGGGATCGCGACGACGATGCCGGTCACGAGCGCGAGGCCGAGGACCTCCACCGGGAGCAGCCGGTAGACCTGCTGGGTCATCACCCAGTTCTGGGCGATGGACGACATGGTCTTGCGGATGCGACCGATCATGGACGCCAAGCCTAACGGGGCCGGTGGACCGGTCCGGCGCTGCCGGTCATGGTCGAAGCACCCGCACCTGGTCGCCCGGACGGATCACGCCGGGGCGCTCGACCCAGCCCGTGACGCCGCGTCGATGCATCGCCGCCCGCACGAACTGCCCGGGCGAGGTGCCGTGGATCCTTCGCACGAGCTCGCCGGAGATCGCGCACGGACGGTTCTCGCCACCGAGCATGATCGTCGCACCGTCCGGGAACTGCAGGCGGGTCATCGCGGGGATCGCGGTGAGATCGTCGAGTCCGGTCAGGGCGATGTTGTCGGCGATCACCCCGGGCGCCAGGTGGTCGATCCCCATGCCGGCGGCGATCCGCGCCAGTTCGGCGAGGTCGACGATCGAGACCTGCCGATGGTTGCGCACGACCGTCCCCGGGTCGAAGGCGGCCCGTTGGCGTGTCCCGGCGGACATCGTCAGCCCGTGGTGCCGGTCGCCGACCGGCCCGCCCCAGTCCAGGCGCAGTTCGTCGAGGGGGGTCGGGACGTCGGCGTCGGCGGGCCACACGTGCACGGCGACGACCTGGACGGGGCTGCTCGCGGTAGCGGTCACGTCGTCGTGCGGGCGGCGACGGCCTGCTGGTACAGCCGGCCCGCGCGGTAGCTGCTGCGCACGAGCGGTCCGCTCATGACGCCGAGGAAGCCGATCGCCTCGGCCGCGGCGGCGAGATCGACGAACTCCTGCGGCTTGACCCAGCGGTCGACCGGGTGGTGCCGCGGCGTCGGCCGCAGGTACTGGGTGATCGTCACCAGGTCACAGCCGGCCGCATGCAGATCGGCGAGCGCCTGGTGGACCTCGTCGGTGTGCTCGCCCATGCCGAGGATCAGGTTGCTCTTGGTGACCAGGCCGACGGCCCGGGCCTGGGTCAGCACGTCCAGGCTCCGCTCGTAGGTGAACGCCGGCCGCACCCGCTTGAACAGCCGCGGCACGGTCTCGACGTTGTGCGCGAGGACCTGCGGGGCGGAGTCGAAGACGCGCCGCAGCAGGTCCGGGCGGCCGGAGAAGTCCGGGATGAGCAACTCCACGCCGATCCCGGGATTCAACTCGTGGATGGACCGAACCGTCTGCGCGTACAGCCACGCACCCTCGTCGGGCAGGTCGTCGCGGGTGACGCCGGTGACCGTCGCGTAGCGCAGTCCCATCGTGCGCACCGACTCTGCGACACGACGCGGCTCGTCCCGGTCCAGTGGGCCCGGTCGGCCGGTGTCGATCTGGCAGAAGTCGCATCGGCGCGTGCACTGCTCGCCGCCGATGAGGAACGTCGCCTCGCGGTCCTCCCAGCACTCGTAGATGTTCGGGCAGCCGGCCTCCTGGCAGACGGTGTGCAGGCCCTCGGACCGGACGAGTTGGTGGATCTGGGTGTAGGCCGGTCCCGTGCGCAGCCGCGTGCGGATCCAGTCCGGCTTGCGCTCGATCGGCACCTCGGCGTTGCGCGCCTCGATTCGCAGGAGCTTGCGGCCCGGCGGAGCCGTGACCGGTGCGGCGACGTCGGCCGCGTCCAGGCCGCTCACGACGCCACCACCAGGTCCAGGTGCCGCTCGACGATC
The DNA here is from genome assembly GCA_964391765.1 of uncultured Bifidobacteriaceae bacterium. Taxonomy (GTDB): domain Bacteria; phylum Actinomycetota; class Actinomycetes; order S36-B12; family S36-B12; genus UBA10649. The sequence continues at coordinate 7,810 of CAYMNG010000027.1, forward strand.
GGCAGCACCTCGTCGACCGGCACGTCGCGACCGAGTTCGGCTGACAGGGTCGTCACGCCCGCGTCGCGGATGCCGCACGGGACGATCCGGTCGAACCAGGCGAGGTCGCAGTCGCAGTTGAGGGCGAACCCGTGCATCGTGACGGCCTGCGCGACCCGGACGCCGATCGCGGCGATCTTGCGCTCGGGTCCGCGATCGTCGGCCGCCACCCACACGCCACTTCGCCCGGTCACCTGGGAGGTGCTGACGCCGAGGTCGGCGCACACGGTCATGAGCATCGTCTCGATCCGGCGCACGTACGCGACGACGTCGAGCGCGCCGGGCAGATGCACGATCGGGTAGCCCACCAGTTGGCCGGGCCCGTGCCAGGTGATCTTGCCGCCGCGATCGACGTCGACGACCGGGGTGCCGTCCACCGGTCGTTCGAAGGGCTCGGTCCGCCGGCCGGCGGTGTAGACCGGCTGGTGCTCCAGGAGGAGGACCGAATCGGCGCGCCGGCCGGCGACGACGTCGGCGTGCACCTGCCGTTGCAGGTCCCAGGCGGCCTCGTACTCGACCGCGTCGGGACCCACGCCCACGCGCGTGAGGCGCAGTCCGCCGATCGTCGTGACCGAGTCGATGGCCGTGCGGGTCGACATGGATCCACCCTAGACCGGCGTCGACGGACCGAGGTCGGTGCCGGTCACCGGCCGAGTTCGGCCTCGAATGCCGCCTCCTCCAGGCGGGTCTTGATCGCCGTGAGGAATCGGGCCGCGTCCGCACCGTCGACCAGGCGGTGGTCGTAGGTCAGCGCGAAGTAGACCATCGACCGGATCGCGATCACGTCCGCGCCGGTGTCGTCGGTGACCACGACGGGTCGCTTGACGACCGCCCCGGTGCCCAGGATCGCGACCTGCGGCTGGTTGATGATCGGCGTGTCGAACAGTGCGCCCCGGCTGCCGGTGTTGGTGACGGTGAACGTGCCGCCGGACAGCTCGTCCGGGGACAGGCGGTTCGTTCGCGTCCGATCCGCGATGTCGGCGATCCGCCGGGCAAGTCCGGCGATGCTCAGGTCGCCCGCGTCGCGGATGACCGGCACGAGCAGCCCCCGCTCGGTGTCCACGGCGATGCCGAGGTGCTCGGCGTCGTAGTACGTCACCGTGCCCTGCTCGGCGTCGATCGACGCGTTCACCTGCGGGTAGGCCTTCAGCGCCTCGACCGCGGCCTTGCAGAAGAACGGCAGGAACGACAGCCGAACTCCCTCGCGTGCCTCGAAGTCGGACTTCGCCTTGGCCCGCAGCATCGCGATCCGGGTGACGTCGACCTCGACGACGGTCGTCAACTGGGCCGAGACCACCAGCGACTCGACCATGCGCTCGGCGATCACCCGGCGCAGCCGCGACATCTTCTCGGTCCGTCCGCGCAGCGGGCTCACCGCGGCGGGCGCGGTCGGTGCGGCGGACGCGGTCGGTGCGGCGGACGCGGTCGGGGCGGCGGGGGTGCTGGCGGCAGTCTTCGCCGAGACCGCTGCCTCCAGGACGTCGGACTTGCGAATACGACCGCCGACGCCGGTCCCGACGACCGCGGTCAGGTCCACGCCGTGCTGGGCGGCCAGACGGCGCACGAGGGGGGTGACGTAGGCGTCACCGGAGGACTGAGCGGGCTCGGGGGTCGGCACCGCGGGTGCGGCGGGTGCGGCGGGTGCTGGGGCCGCGACGGCCGGCGCCGCGGGTGCGGCGGGTGCGGCCGGGGCGATCCCGACGGCGGGCGGCGCGTCGACCGGCAGGTGCGGGGTGGCCGGGGCCTGGTCCGCGGCGCCGATCTCGGCGAGGACCGCGCCGACGGCGACGGTGGTGTCCTCGGGGACGGTGATGGCCAGCAGGACGCCGGAGGCCGGGGCGGGGATCTCGGTGTCGACCTTGTCGGTCGAGACCTCCAGCAGCGGCTCGTCCGCGGTGACGGTGTCGCCCACGGTCTTCAGCCAACGGGTGACGGTCCCCTCGGTGACGGACTCGCCCAGGGCGGGCATCGTCACCGGGGTGCTTGCGGCCGGGCCGGCGGGTGCGGCCGGCGCTTCCTGGACCGCCTGGGCCGCCTGGGCCGCCTGCGCGGCCATGAGTACCTCGACCGACGGCGCCGCGTGGGCCGGTGCCGCCGGGGCGATCCCGACGGCGGGTGGCGCGTCGACCGGCAGGTGCGGGGTGGCCGGGGTCTGGTCCGCGGCGCCGATCTCGGCGAGGACCGCGCCGACGGCGACGGTGGTGTCCTCGGGGACGGTGATGGCCAGCAGGACGCCGGAGGCCGGGGCGGGGATCTCGGTGTCGACCTTGTCGGTCGAGACCTCCAGCAGCGGCTCGTCCGCGGTGACGGTGTCGCCCACGGCCTTCAGCCAACGGGTGACGGTCCCCTCGGTGACGGACTCGCCCAGGGCGGGCATGGTGACGGTGACCGACATCTGGTGCTCCTTCGAGGTGCGTCAGGCGTGCGCGTGCAACGGCTTGCCGGCCAGGGCCAGGTGCGCCTCGCCGAGGGCTTCGTTCTGCGTGGGATGGGCGTGGATCAGCCCGGCGACGTCGTCGGGGTAGGCCTCCCAGTTGACGATCAGCTGCGCCTCGCCGATCTGCTCGCCGACGCGCGAACCGACCAGATGGACGCCCACGACCGGTCCGTCGGTGGCCTGCACGAGCTTGACGAACCCGGTCGTGCCGAGGATCTGGCTCTTTCCGTTCCCGCCGAGGTTGTACTCGTAGACGGTGACGTTGTTGCCGTGAACCTCCCGGGCCTGCGCCTCGGTCAGGCCGACGCTGGCGACCTCGGGCTCGCAGTAGGTCACGCGCGGGATGTTGACATCGGCGACGACCTGCGGGTTCAGCCCGGCGATCTCCTCGGCGACGAAGATCCCGTGCTGGAAGCCGCGATGGGCGAGCTGGAGACCCGGGGTGATGTCACCGACGGCGAACACCCCGGGCAGGTTCGTGCGCAGCCGCTCGTCGACGAGGACCCAGCCGCGGTCCATCGCGATCCCGGCCTCCTCGAAGCCCATGCCGGTGGCGTTCGGTCCGCGACCGACCGCCACGAGGAGGACGTCGGCGGACATCGTGGTGCCGTCCGCCAAGGTCACGTGCACACCCGCGTCCTGGGTCGCCGACACGAACCGGACCCCGAGGGTGAACCCGATCCCGCGCTTGCGGAAGGCGCGCTCGAGCGCCTTGGAACAGGCCTCGTCCTCGTTGGGGACCAGGTGGGGCAGGGCCTCGACGATGTGCACGTCGGCGCCGAAGGACTTCCAGACGCTGGCGAACTCGACACCGATCACCCCGCCGCCGAGCACGATCGCCGAGCGTGGGACGTAGTCCAGGGTCAACGCCTGGTCCGAGGTCATGATCCGACCGTCGATGTCCAGGCCCGGCAGGCTGCGGGCGTGCGACCCGGTGGCGAGGACGACGTTCGCGCCGGTGTAGCGCTCGCCGTCGACCTCGACGGTGTCCGGTGCGACGAGCCGGCCGGTGCCGTGGACGACGGTCACGTCGCGGCTCTTCACCAGTCCTTGCAGGCCCTTGTAGAGCCGACCGACGACGCCGTCGCGGTACTTGTTGACCGTGGGCATGTCGATGCCCTCGAACACCGCGCGCACACCGAACGCCTCGGACTCGCGGGTCGCGTCGGCGACCTCGGCCGCGTGCAGGAGCGCCTTCGTCGGGATACAGCCGCGATGCAGGCACGTGCCGCCGACCTTGTCCTGCTCGATGAGGATGACCGACTTGCCCAACTCCGCGGCGCGCAGCGCACAGGCGTACCCGCCGCTCCCGCCACCGAGGATCACCAGGTCCGCTGAGGCCACTGCCGCCACTCCCGTCCGGGGTCGATGCGAGGCGCCTGACGACGCGGTCGCCATCCTTCCATCCTCGTCGCGGTCGGTCAGGGGCGGTCCGCCATCTGCGCGGCGATCTGCACGAACGTGCGCACGCCGGCACCGGTGCCGCCCTTGGGGGTGTATCCGTACGCGGCCTTGTCGTTGAACGCCGGGCCGGCGATGTCCATGTGCACCCAGGCCTGGTCGCTGGCGACGAACTCGCGCAGGAAGACGCCGGCGGACAGCATGCCGCCGAACCGCTCGCCGATATTGGCGATGTCGGCCGTCCCGGAGTCCAGCGACGCCCGCATCTCCTCGGGCAGGGGCATCGCCCACGCGGCCTCGCCGGCGGCCGCCGCGGCGTCGCAGCAGGCCGTGCGGGCGTCGTCGTCGTTGGCCATCACGCCGGCGGTGCGCGAGCCCAGGGCGACCCTGGCGGCGCCGGTCAGCGTCGCGATGTCGACGATCAGGTCCGGTGACTCCTCCCCGGCCAGGACGATCGCGTCGGCGAGGACGAGGCGGCCCTCCGCGTCGGTGTTCAGCACCTCGACCGTCTTCCCGCCGTGCATCGTGATGACGTCACCGGGCCGCTGGGCGGTGCCGCTGGGCATGTTCTCCGCGGTCGGGACCCAGCCGGTCACGCGGACCGCCAGGCCCAGGGCCGCGACCGCGCGCACCGCGGCGATGACCGCGGCCGCACCGGCCATGTCGGACTTCATCTCGTCCATGCGGTCCGACGGCTTGATCGAGATACCACCGGTGTCGAACGTGATCCCCTTGCCGACCAGGGCGAGGTGCGCGACCGCGTCGACCGGCGCGTAGTCGAGGCGGACCAGGCGCGGCGGGTTCGCCGAGCCCTGGCCCACGGCGAGGATCCCGCCGCACCCTTCGCGAGCCAAGGTCGCCTCGTCCCACACCCGCACCTCGACGGGCAGTCCGTCGACCGCGGCGACCGCGGCGTCCGCCAGGCCGGCGGGCGGGAGGGCGTTCGGCGGGGTGTTGACCAGGTCGCGGGCCAGGTTGACCGCCGTCGCGACGACGGTGGCCTCGCGGACGATCCGCCGTTGGGCCGGGGTGGGTGCGTCGGGCAGCACGATCGCGACCGAGCCGACCGGCGCCTTGCGGCCCTTGCGGGAGTCCGCGCGGAACGCGACGTGGTCGTACGCGGCCAGCCCGGCGGCGACCGCGACCGTCAGCAGGGCGTCGTCGTCGGCGATCGGCAGGGCCAGCGCGATCCGCTTGGTGCCGGCCAGCGCGCGCACGGCCTCGCCCACCGCGCGGCGGACCGACTCGGCGTCCGCGCGCTTCGCGGCGTCGCCGAGCCCCACGCCGACGACGACCGGCGCGGTGACCTGTCCGCCGCCGGGCACCTTCGCGACCTCGCCACTGGATCCGGTGGCGCCGACGGCGCGGAAGGCCTCCGTCAGGCGGGTCGTCATCGCTGGGGTCAGGCCGGGGGTGATCACGTCGGCCCGCGCGCCGCGGCCGGCCGCGGGCGCGAGGGCGAGGACGAGCGCGTCGGTCGTGACGGCTGCGGGACGCGCGCCGACGAGCGTGATGCGGACGGTGGGGGACAGGGGAACGGGGGTCGTCATGGACCGCACTGTATGCCCCGACTCCGACCCGGCCGGGCACGGAGAGCGGCTACGGTTCGCAGCGTGACCGACCTGCGCCGCACGCCGCTGTATCCCAACCACATCCGACTCGGGGCGAAGACCGCCGACTTCGGCGGGTGGGACATGCCGATCGAGTACGCCGGCGTCCTCGCCGAGCATTCGGCGGTGCGCACCGCCGCGGGCGTGTTCGACGTGTCGCACATGGGCAAGGTCGCGGTCCGCGGACCTGGCGCGGCCGCGTACGTGAACACGGTGCTGGCCAACGACATCGACCGGATCGACGCCGGCCGGGCGCAGTACTCGATGCTGCTCGACGAGGCCGGCGGCATCGTCGACGACCTGATCGTCTACCGGTGGGCCGACGACGACGTCTTCGTGATCCCGAACGCCGCGAACGCCGCGGCCGTCGTCGACGCACTGCGGTCCACCGCCCCGCCCGAGGTCGAGGTCGTCGATCGGCACGAGGAACTGGGGATCGTGGCGGTCCAGGGACCGTCGTCCGGGGCGGTCCTCGGGGCGGTCGGCCTGCCGATTGAACTTGCCTACATGGCGATGCGGACCGGGCAGTTCGACGGCACGCCGGTCGTGGTGTGCCGCACGGGATACACCGGCGAGCACGGGTACGAGATCGTCGCGCCGGCCGCGGTGCTCGGTCCGCTGTGGGACGGATTGCTCGCCGGCGGCGCCGCGTTCGGCGCGGTGCCCGCCGGCCTGGGCGCGCGGGACACGCTGCGCACCGAGATGGGCTACCCCTTGCACGGTCAGGACATCGGCCCGTCGGTCGGTCCGGTGGAGGCGGGACTGGGCTGGGCCGTCGGCTGGGGGAAGCCGACGTTCGTCGGCAAGGATGCCGTCGCGGCGGTCCGGGCGACCGGCCCGGTCCGCCGGCTGCGTGGCCTGCGGGCACGCGATCGCGGGATCCCGCGTCCGCACATGACGGTCCACCGGCCGGCGGGCGACGGTGCCGACGCGCTGTCCGGGCCGGTCGTCGGCGAGGTGACCAGCGGGACGTTCTCGCCGACGGCGAAGGTCGGTATCGCGCTGGCGCTGCTGGCCGACGGCGTCGAGGTCGGCGACGAGGTGGTGCTCGACGTTCGTGGGCGTGCGGCCCGGTTCGCCGTGTGCCTGCCGCCGTTCGTCGACGCCGACCCGCGGGCCTGACCGGCCGCGCGGGCTATGCCTCGACGGCCGGCGCCGGGACCGGGGCGAACGCCAGCGCGGCCAGGACGGCCCGCGCGCCAAGCCCCGCGTCGTCGGCCAACCCCAGCGGGAGCCCGACCGTGAGCCGTGCGCGGTCGATCGCCGCGGCACGCGCCGGGTCCGGGGAGTCCGTCGCCGCGAGCCACCAACCGTGCGCGCGGCTGGCCAGCCGGTCGGCGAGGAGGGCCGCGGCCAGGGGCTCGACGCCGTCGAGCAGGCACGGTGTCCGGCGGGCGGCGGTGCCCAGTAGCGCACCGACCCAGTAGCCGATCGGGACGGCGTCGATCACCGCGAGCATCCGGGTCGGCTCCGCGCGGTGCGCTTCGGCGGCCACCGCGCGGTCGCGGACCTGCGCGCACATGCCCATCCAGGTCCGGTCGCTCACACCGTCCGGCTGTGGCAGGAGCGCCGCGGGATCGCGTCGGGTCAGCGCGCACACCAGCGCGCGGGCCGTGATCGAACGCGTGGTCTGGATCGGCGTGCTCGCGTGCACCACGACGATCGTGGCGCCGGCGTCGACCGTCCGATCGGCGTCGGCGAGGCCGGCGACGAGCGCGGCCCGGACCAGGTCCGTCGGATCGGCCGGATCCGGGGCCGGATCCGGTTCCGGGGCCGGGCCGATCGCCGAGTCGATCGGTATCGCCGACGCGCCGACCCGCGCCCACCACGCGCCCAGCCGACCGAGGGCGCCGTCGGCGGCGTCGGCGGTGCCGGCGGGCGGCGGGAGCTCGATGCGCTCGAGCGCATCGAGCACGCCCGCGGGCAGGTCGTCGGTCATGGGGCTCCCGGTTCCGGCGGTCAGGGGAGAACGCCGACAAGTATGACCAGGGCCGCCGTCGCCGCCAGTTCGGTCGTTGCGCCGAGGACGTCGCCGGTGATGCCGCCGAGTCGACGGACCGCGATACGGACGACGAGCGCGCCGACGGCCAGCGCGGTGAGCGTCGCGGCGATCGTGGCCACCGCCCAGCGGCCCGGACCCGCACCGGTCGCCGCGGCGAGGAGCACGCCGGTCCCGGTCGCGAGCGCGGTCCACCCGAGCGTGACGGCGGCGAACGCGGCCGGTGACACGGACCCGGCGACCGCGGCCCCCAGCCCGTCGGCGCGGGCCGCGGGCACCGATCGCCGGCACGCCAGCGCGAGGGTGAGTCGACCGGCGCCCAGGGCTACGGCGAGCACGTAGGCCGCTCGGCCGGCGCCGACCGCGTCGGACACACCGACCGCCTGGGTCAAGAGCACCACGACGATCGCGACCACGCCGAACGGGCCGACGTCCGAGCGCCGGGCGATCGCCAGCGCCAGCGGAGCCGGCCGGCCGCTGCCGAGCGCGTCCGCGGTGTCGGCCAGGCCGTCGAGGTGGATGGCCCGGGTCAGGTACGCGAGCGCGGCGATCGCGAGCGTGCCGGCCAGCAACGGGCCGACGCCGGACCGATCGGCCAGGACCTGCACGGCTGCACCGACGCCCAGCCCCACCGACGCGCCCACGAGTGGGGCGAGCAGCATCGCGCCGCCCGCCGTTCGCCGATCGACGGTTCGCGGCGGCCGGACGGGGAGCCGGGTGAGCGTGCCGACCGCCAGGGCCGACGCGTCGCGCAGCGACATCAGCCGCCCCCGATGTCGTCGCGGTCGCTCACGCCGGCGCTGTCGAACGTCGCCATGTCCTGGCACGTCGCGGCGGCCGCCTGGAGGACGGGCAGCGCGAGCAGGGCGCCGGTGCCCTCGCCCAGCCGAAGGCCGAGGTCGACGATCGGCTCCAGGCCCAGCGCCGCCAACGCCGCGCCCGCGGCCGGCTCCGTGGACCGATGTCCGGCCACCCACCACCGGCGCGCTCCTGGCGCCAGCCGGTCGGCGACGAGCGCCGCCGCGCACGACACGACGCCGTCGAGCACCACGGGGACGCCGATCACGGCCGCACGGGCCACGAACGCGGCCATCGCCGCGATGTCCGGGCTCGTGATCGCGGCGAGCAGCGCGACCGGATCGGCGGCGAGGTCACGGCCGCGACACATCGCGGCCGCGACGACCGAAACCTTGCGGGCCCAGGTGTCGTCGTCGATCCCGGTGCCGCGGCCGGTGACGGCCGCCGCGGGGGCGCCGGTGAGCAGCCCGACGACGGCAGCGGCCGGTGTCGTGTTCCCGATGCCCATGTCACCGGCGATGAGGAGGTCGGCCCCGGCGGCGCGGGCCTCGTCCGCCAGGCGCACGCCCAGTCCGATCGCGGCGTGGGCCTCGGCGACGGTCATCGCCGCCTCGTGGTCGATCGATCCGGCGGCGCGCCGGACGCGATGTGCCGCGATCGTCGGATCGACGCCGTCGAGGTATCCCGGATCGGCGTCGACGCCGACGTCGACGACGCGAACCGTCGCCCCGGTCAGTGCGGCCAGCACGTTCGCGGCGGCCCCGCCGGCGGCGAAGTTCGCGACCATCTGCGCGGTGACCTCGGGTGGGTACGCCGAGGTGCCCGCGGTGCGGGCGACCCCGTGGTCACCGGCGAGGATGACCAGCGTCGGACAGGTGAAAGGCCGTGGCGGGCAACGGTCCTGGACCGCGGCGATCCACGCGGACAGTGGTTCCAGTCGGCCCAGCGCCCCGGCCGGCTTGGTCAAGGTGAGTTGCCGCGCCATCGTCGCGGCGTAGGCGCGGCCGGCCGGTGGGCGCACCGGCCACGGCGGATCGACGGCGGTGTCGCGCTCCGGGGCGGTCACGGGTGCGTTCATCGGTGGCCTCCGGATCGGGGGGATGTCGGGCACAGGTGGATCGGTCGTCCGGCGACGAGCAGGACGACGTCCGCGCAGTCGGCCGCGACGTGCGCGTTCACCCGGCCGAGGAGGTCGACGAACGCCCGGCCCGCGCCGGTTGCCGGGACGACGCCCAGGCCGACCTCGTTCGACACGAGGACCACGTCGGCCGGGCACGTGCGCAGCGCGTCGACGAGGTCGGCGACGGCGTCGTCGACGAGGGCCCGGACGACCGCGTGCTCCCCGCGGTCCAGCGCCGCCCACGCCTGCGCGTCGTCGAGCACCGCGGTCAGCCACAGGGTCAGGCAGTCGACGAGGACGAGCCCGCCCGCGGTGGCCGCCCGCAGGATGTCGGCGACGTCGGTTCGCTCGTGCGTCGTCCAGTGCGCGGGCCGGCGAGCGCGGTGCTGCTCGACGCGGTCGGCCCACTCGGCGTCCTCGGGTCGCGAACCGCCGGTAGCGACGTAGTCGACCCGCGCGAAGCCGGCGGCGGCGCCCTCCGCCCAGGTCGACTTCCCGGACCGGGCGCCGCCGAGGACGAGCGTGCGCCCGGGGGGACGGCCGCCGGGCCGGTGCGTGTCGAACTCGGTCGCGTCGTCGGGGACGACGACGCCCAGCGGCGCGAGGCGCGCGCGCAGGACGTCGGTCGGCGGGTTGTGGTGGCTCAGGTGGGTCGCGGCGACGACGGTTCGGTCGTCGACGACGCCGGCGCGGCGCAGGTCGGCCAGGACCGCGGGCAACGTCGCGAGATCCAGGTGGCCGCGGCCGTGGTCGACGAGGTCGCCGAACGTCTCGTCGAGGAGGAGGAGGTCGACGCGGGTGCCGACGGCGGCGACCGTCGCCGCCGGCAGCGGTCCGGTGTCGGTCGCGTAGAGGAGCCGGTGTCCGTCCGGCGCCGTCACGACGAACAGGACGGCCTCGGCGGCCATCGGGTCGCCGTCGCCGTGCTGGTGCGCGGCGGCGAGGGCGTGGACCTGGTATCGACCGCCGTCGGTCGACAACTCGATCCGCGACCCGGCCGTGATCTCGTGCAGTTCGACGTTCGCGGTGGGGCCCAGCCACGGTCGGCACGTCGCGAGCGCGAGCGGCGGGGCCCACACGTGCAGTCGCGGGCCTCGGCAGACCCATGTGCGGGTCAGCACGAACGCCGGGTGCAGGTGGTCGGGATGCCCGTGCGTGACGAGGACGTGCTCGACGTCGGTCAGCGACGACCCCGGCGCCCGGTGCGGTGCGGTCGGGCCGCAGTCGATCAGCACCCGGCCGTCGACCAGTGCCGCGCTGGGCGCGCGTGCGCGGCCCGCGCGACGCTCGCTCGCGCAGCTCGCGCAGTCGCAGAACGGGTTCGGCCAGCCGTCGGCCGAACCGGTGCCCAGCAGGTGCACGCGCATGTCAGGCGCGCCGCGGGTCGGTCGCGTCGTCCGCGGGGGCGAACGCGACGGGAGCGGCGTCCGCCGGGTCGGTCGCGAACGCGACGGGAGGGTGGAAGGCGGCCTTGCGGGCCATCCGTCGCAGCGCGAGCAGCACCGGCCGGCCCGCGACGAGGATCAGCACGAGGGTCAACGTCGCTCGTGGTATGTCGTATCCCAGGCTCGTCACGAGGTTGAAGCGCAACCAGGCCAGCAGGTTCTCGCTGATCGACGCACCGGGGACGAACGCGATCCCGGCCGGCAACCCGGCGGTGAACGGCCAGAACCACAGGTTCAGGACGAACCCGTAGGCGACGCAGGCGATCGCGCCGTACACGGCGAGGAGGCCGATCTCGCGACGTCCGCGCGCCCTCGGGAGCAGGCCGGCACCCAGGCCGATCCACGCCGCGCCGATCATCTGGAACGGCAGCCACGGACCCACGCCGCCGGTCGTCAAGGCGGAGGCCAGGATCGACACGGCACCGAGGCTGAAGCCGAAGCCGGGTCCCAGTGCCCGACCGCCGAGGACCAGGACCACCCAGATGGGCTCGATGCCGGCCGTGCCGCCGCCGAGGGGACGCAACGCCGCGATGACCGCCGACAGCACGCCGAGCATCGCGATCGCCTTGGCGTCCAGTCCGCCGTCGAAGACCTGGGCGAGGACGACCGCGAGGATCAACGGGACCACGAGCGCGAACAGGAACGGGGCGTCCTGGGCGTGTGCGACGGCCTGCGACCCGGGATCGGCGACGAGTGGCCAGCCGAACGCGACGGCGCCGACGAGCGAGGCCAACACGATGGTCACCGTCGACAGCGCGCCCAGCCGGACGGCGGTGACGCGGGCCGGGGGCACCGTGCTCACCCGGTCTCCCGCTGCGCCAACGCCGCGCGCACCTGAGCGACGGTCAGCCACTGCTGGGGTGCCAGGATCTTCGCGACCTGCGGGGCGAACATCGCCGACGACGTCACGATCTCGACGGTCGGGCCGTCCGCGACGATCTCGCCGTCGGCGAGGATCACCACGCGGTCGGCGACGTCGGCGACGAGTTCCACGTCGTGGGTCGCCAGCACGATCGCGTGCCCGGCCTCGGCGAGGTCGCCCAGGATCTGGGCGAGCCGGGCCTTGGTGGGGTAGTCCAGTCCACGCGTGGGCTCGTCGAGTAGCAGCAGCGGCGGGCGCGCGGCGAGGATCACGCACAGCGCGAGCAGCAGTTGCTGTCCCTCGGACAGGTCCCGCGGATGGGTGTGGTCGTCGATATGCGGCGCCATCAGCGCGAGCAGGGCCCGGGTCGTGCCGGCGACGCAGTCCGCGTCGACGTCCGCGGCGCGGCACTCCTGCGCGACGGTCTCCGCCGCGAGCAGGTCGGCCGGCTCCTGCGGTACCAGTCCGACCCGCCGCAGCAGGTTCGGGCCGCGCAGCCCGACGGGGTCCACGCCGTCGACGGTCACGGTGCCGGACCGCCGGGGACCGATGCCGACGAACGTGCCCAGGAGGGTCGACTTGCCGGCGCCGTTGCGCCCCATCAGCGCGGTGACCTCGCCGCGTCGTACCTGGAGGTCGACACCGGTCAGTGCCGGGCGGTCGCCGTAGCGCACACCGACCGCTCGGGCGGCGGCCACCACGGCGGACCCGCGCACCGGGCGCGGCGTCGGCGCCCGTCCGACCAGGAGGTCGCGCAGCGGCGCGGCCGCGCGGCGCGCATCGCGCACCGACAGCGGCAGCGGGGACCAGCCGGCCAGTCGGCCCAGTTCGACGACCGGCGGCGCGATCGGGGCGACACCCATGACCTGCTCGGGCCGGCCGGCCCGAACGGGCGCGCCACCGCCGGGGACGACGACGACGAGGTCGGCGTACTGCACGACCCGCTCGAGGCGGTGCTCGGCCAGGACGACCGTCACGCCGAGGTCGTGGACGAGTCGCTGGAGGGCGGCCAGGACCTCCTCGGCGGCACCGGGATCCAGGGCCGACGTCGGTTCGTCGAGGACGAGCACCCGGGCCTGCCCACCGAGCGCAGCACCGATCGCGACGCGCTGACGTTGCCCGCCGGACAGCGTCCGCAGGGGCCGCTGACGCAACTCGGCCAGGCCGAGGAGGTCGAGGATCTCCTCGACCCGGCGGCGCATGACCGGCGCGGGAACCCCGAGGCACTCCATGCCGTAGGCCAGTTCGTCCTCGACGGTGTCGGTGACGAACGCGCTGAGCGGATCCTGCGGGACGTACCCGACCACGTCGGCCAGTTCGCGCGGTGGGTGGGTCGCGGTGTCGCGGCCGGCGACGACGACCCGACCGGAGAGCTCGCCACCGGTGAAGTGGGGGACCAGTCCGTTGATCGCGCGCAGCAGCGTCGTCTTGCCGGAGCCGGTCCGCCCGACGACGAGGACGAGCTCGCCCTCGGGTATCACGAGGTCGACGTTCGCCAGCGCGGGTGTCGGCGCATCGGGGTAGGTGACCGTCACGTTCTCGAAGGCGATCATGCGGTCACCGTCACGTCGGCCGGTCGTCGATCCCGGCGCTCGTCGGCCGCACCGGCGGGCAGCGGTGGCGCCGTGAGCGCCGGGGTAGCCGCGAGGACGATCCCGACCAGCGGGAGCAGCGGGAGGTCCGGCCAGGCCGGCGGGTCGGTCGGGGTGCTCAGGCCGGGGACGGCGAGCAGCCCGGCGACGACGAACGCGGCGATCGCCGCGCCGCCCGCCGCGATCACCGCCCACTCGGCCAGCCGCCACGGGTCCGGCCGGTAGGTCGTGCGCGTCGACGAGCGGCCCGCGGCGGCGACCGCGGCGACGGCGACGACGACGCCCGAGGCGAGCATCGGCAGCCCGAGAATCGGCGGGGAACCCGCCGACACCAGGCCGTAGGCGCCGACGCAGGCCGCCACGAGGCCGACGAGCAGGGCCGCCTGGGCGATGCGACGGCGGCCGGCGTTGCTCGGGCCGCGCCGGCCGTACCCGCGCGCGTCCATCGCGGCCGCCAGGTGCACCGAACGTTCGAGTGCGCCCTCGAGCACCGGGATCGCCGAGCCGGCGATCGCCCGCGGGCCGCGGTCGGGCCGGCCGCGCAGTCGACGCGTGACCCGTAGGCGCTCGACGTCGGCCACGAGCTGCGGGGTGAAGGTCAACGCGACGACGACGCTGACGCCGACCTCGTACAGCACGGCGGGCACCGACTTCAGCAGCCGGGTCGGCGAGGCCAGCGAGTTCGCCGCGCCGACGCACAACAAGATCGTCGCCAGCCGCAGACCGTCGTAGAACGCGACGAGCAGGGACTCCGCGGTGAGGTCGCCGCCCAGGCGGACCCCGGCGAGCCAGGCCGGAAGGTGGATGCCGGGCAGGGGCAGGAGGACCGTGGTGCCGACCTGCGCGCCGAAGAGGACCTGGATCAGGACGCGCATCACGACCACGAGGATCGCCAGTCGCCAGAAGAACTCGTACGACCTGCCCCAGGGGGTCGCGGGGCGGCGGGCCACGACGACGAGCGCCGACGCGCACACGATCAACGCGAGCAGCAGCGGGTTCGTCGTCCGACTCGCCGCGGCGGCCAGGCACAGCGCCCAGGTCCACCAGGCCCCCGGGTGCAGCCAGCGGCCGACGCGACGCTCACCCACGCGATCGCCGCCGCAGCAGGAGGCCGCCGACGCCCACGGCGACGGCCACGACGACCGCCACCGGCCACGGCGTACCGGCATCGGTGGCTGCACCGGCATCGGCGGCGGCACCGGCGGCGGGACTGGCACCGACGCCCGTGCTCGGGTCGACGCCCGTGCTCGGTTCGACCGGTGTGTCCTCGACGACCGGGGCGCATTCGCCGGTCGGGTATCCGTCGATCCCGCACACCAGTCCGCCCTCGACGCGGACCGGCGCGATGCTGCGCAGGACCTGGTACCCGGTCGCGTCGACGTCGGCGACCACGCAGGTCGCGCTCGGCCGACCGGGAGCCTGGCCCGCGGGCGCGTCCGCGGGCGCACCGGGGTCGATGACGACGGCGACGCGCTTGCGACCGGCCTGGGGTGCGGTGCCCGCGCACACCTGCGCGAACGAGGGGGCCGACCGCGGGCCGGTGGACGATCCGCCCGCCCGCGTCGTCACGGCGAACCGCCACCCCTCGACCGAGCCGTCCGCCGGGACGAGGAAGGCCGGACCGGTCGACGCGAACACCCAGGTCCCGGTGTCGGCGAGCCAGTACGTCCAGTACCGGTAGGCCGCGGCGTCGGCCGGCGCCGCCCAGCCGACGACGACGGTCGCGGTGAGCGCGACCGCCGTCGCCAGTGCGCGAGGACGGGCCACGGACTACCGGCGCAGGGTCGCGCCGAGGAGCCGGACGAGGTTCGTGCGCGCGGTGCCGAACGAGCGCGGGTCCCGCCCGGTCGCGACGGCCGCCTGGATCAGCGTGCCGGTCGCGGCCGGGCTGGCGGTCGCGCCCGTGCCGGTGTAGGCCGCGACGTTGCGGCCCAACGTGGTGATCCCCGCACGCACGCCGGCGGCGCCGGTGCGCGCCGAGGCGAGCGCGAGGACGCCGGTGGCCGTCGCGTTCCAGTCGGCCTGCGCCGCGTCCATCGCCGACGGGATCCGACCCCGGGTCGTGACGAGCAGGCGGTTGACGTGCCAGGCGAGCCGGTCGTGCGCCGGCGACGCGCACGTCGACCGGGCCAGGACGCGGACGCCGGTCGCACGCGTGACCGGCAAGGTCCCCGACCAACCGAGCAGGCCCTGGGTCGAGGCGAGGGCGTTCACCGCCTGCCCGGGCTGGTACGGCAGCGCGCCGCGCGTCGCGGGCGCTGCGGTGCACGGGACCTGGGCCTTCTTCAGGTAGGCCGTCGCCCGCGGGATCGGGCCGTCGGCCTGCAGCGTCGTCGGGAACGCATGCAGCGCCGCGAGCGCGAGCGCGGTGGAGTTCACGTCGGACGCACCGCCGAGGGTGTATCCCCAGCCACCGTCGGCGTTCTGCGCCGCCTGCAACGCGCCGGCGGCCTTCGCCGCCGCCTGGGTCCGGCCGGTCGCCGTCAACGCCAGTGCGGCCAGCGCGGTGGAGTTCGAGTCCGGGCCGGTGAACGCCGCCGGGTCCGGGCTCGCGCACGGGACCGACAGGTCGGCCCGGTAGGCCGAGAAGGCGCCGGAGGCGCACTGCTGGCCGGTGAGCCAGGCGACGGCCGCCGCGGGCACGGGGGCCTTCGCGGCGACCAGGCCGAGGAGGGCCATCGACTGGCGATAGACGCCGTCGTACGTGGGGTCGGCCGCGCCGTAGAGTCCGGCGTCCGTGCTCGCCGCGTGGGCCGGTTGGGTCGCGATCGTGGGGACCGCCATCGCCACGACGACAGCAGTCGTCGCCGCGCGGCGAAGGCGGGTGCGAGGTGAGCGGTTTCGGGTGACGTTCATTCGGGTCCTCGGTGGGGGAGCGGTGCCGGACCGAGGCCGGGGCGAGTCGGGCGCAGTGCCCGGTCGACCGTGAGCTCTCGTCCCGTTACCTCGACGGATGGAGCCGCTCGCGTTCGCCAGGTGCTCCG
>CAYMNG010000028.1:0-23632 GCA_964391765.1 uncultured Bifidobacteriaceae bacterium
ACGAAGTCGCGCACGACCCCGTCTCGGTACAACGACACCGGCGCGAGGTCGGTCAGTCGGCACCCCTCTCCGGATCGGCGATCCGCTCGTGACGATGGCCACGTCGAGAATCCCTGAGTGGTATCCGTTCGGCTTCCCGGTCGATCGGTAGTGCCAGATCCGATCCTGGCCGAGTCGGATGTCGACACGCACCCCGAGAACGCGACGGCCTTCGCCAAGCGGAGTCAAGTGGCGTCACCCGGAACCACGTTGCTGCACTTGGCGTGCCAGATCGCAAGCTTGCGGTGCAGGTCACGCGGCCCGAGCAGTTCGTGGAGTTGCTCGCCGCAGCGTGGACAGTCACCGCCCCGGACCACTCGACGTGGGATGACCGGCCCGCGCATCTGAGGACTCTCAACGAGCGCCATCAACACCTCAACCGAATGGTCGGCGCCTACTTCGGCGCGGGGCCTCCGGGCGACTCTCGGTTTGCGCTGGATCGACCACCGTGAATTCGACGACACCCTTGTCGACGTGAAGGTCGGCTCAGCGGCGTCGGTGTCGACTCACGGGCCCGGGCGAGCGGGGAAGCTCCGCCAGCGCTTCCTCAACGGACTTCACGAGTCGGTCGAAGGGCTGGCGCCGCCGGCGAACTTCGTTCACGGCACCATCAACCACGTCGTACTCTGCGACGTCGCTCGCAGGGCCGAGATGGTGCACGCGTACGGTCTTGGGTCGGGCGACGCGCCAGGCAGCGGTCACTGCGAGTTGCTGTGCCCAGCAGGTCCATCGCCAGCAGCACGATCTACGACCAGATCGCGTTCGATGCGGTGTCGGTGTAGGACAGCCGAGCCGCGCCGACGTCCTTGGCGTCGCGGATCCGGTCCTCGTACCGCGTCCGGGCCTGGTGGCGCTACAACGTCACGTCGACGGGCGTGTGGGCTCACTCCAGAGTCGGTCGATCGGCATGACGTGCAGTCGGTCTTCATAGGTGTAGCTGCGCGCCCCGGTGTACAGGGCTACTCCGGCGAGGAAGGCATCGCCGAGGAGCTCTCGGAGTCTGCGGAGCCCGGCGAAGTCGTTCCGCGCGACCCGAGCCGACGCCTTGACCTCGAAGCCGATGACGCCCCCGTCCTCGGTCTCCAAGACGAGATCGACTTCCAGGTCGTCCCGGGTGCGCCAGTGGCCGAACCCAGCGATCTCCTCCGTCCAGCTGACCTCCTTGAGGAGCTCGCCGACGACAAAGGTTTCCAGCAGATGCCCGAACTCAGTCATCGCCACCGGGTCTCGTCGCCCGAGTTTGTCCGGGGTCAGTCGCAGAAGGCGGGCCGAAACACCTGTGTCGAGCATGTGAACTTTCGGGCGAGCGTTCGTGCGAGTGGTGAGAGTGCGGTCCCACGACGGAACGAGTCGGAGGAGGAAGACCGCTTCGAGTAGCCGGAGGTAGTCGCGGGCGGTCTTCGCGTCGATACTTGCTGCCTCGGCCATGCGAGAGACGTTGAGAACCTGCGCAGTCTGCCCGGCCGCCTTTGCCAGGATGAGTGGCAGGGCATGGGCCTGGCGGAGTTTGGAGAGGTCGTGGACGTCTCGCTCCAGCGTGAGGCGAACGTAGTCGTCGATCCATCGCCGGCGAGCACGGTCGGAGGGTGCCGCGAACGCGATCGGGGACCCGCCACGTTCGACGAGGCTGACGTAGTCCTCACGGCTTGTGTCGGAGGGCAGGTCGGCGCCCGCACGGATCGATGGTTCGAGCAGCCTACGCACCAAGTCGGGTCGGGTGCCCGTGAGTTCGCTCTGAGCGAGAGGAAGGAGCGGGAGTCGCTGGAGTCGGCCGGTCAGTGTCTGCGCTGCGCGAGGCAGCGATTCGTGGCGAGCCGATCCGGCGAGGATGAACTGCCCGGCTCGGCTGGAGTCGTTCAGCCGGGCCTTGATCGCGTCAAGCACCACCGGGGCGTGCTGGTACTCGTCGATCAGGACCGGTCCGTCACCGTCGATCATGGTTGCCGGGTCACGGGCTACGGCTGCTCGCGTGTCGAGATCGTCCAAGTCGAGGAGCCGACCTCCAAGATGGTTGGCCAACTGGCGCAGGAGTGTCGACTTGCCGACCGCGCGGGGGCCTTCCAGCAACACGACGGGGCTCTCCTGCCGGCGCTCCAGTGCGATGTCGTATATGCGCCGTGGGACCAGGTGATTCATGTCGTCCATCAGCCCATCTTACGATTGAACTCCAGAACTGCCGGGTACTGAACTCCATTATCGCCGCTCTTTGACCTCCAGAACCGCCAACTGTGCACAGGAGCGGTCAGCGGTCACCGAAGAGTTCCGTCCACGCCGCCGATTCGGCAACGGTCTCGCTGAACTGGTTGGCCGGGATCCGGTCGTGGTCGTCGGTTCCGTGCTGGTAGATCGCCATCGCCGCTTGTGCGGCGTGGCCGGCGAGGGCTTGGAGTTCAGCGGCTCTTCCGAGTTGCCGTGGGGGGTGAGCGACGCACCGGTGGCAGCGTGATGGCGGGGTGAGAGGGGTCGAGGCCTCCAAAATCGGGAGCGACCAAGCTGCCTAACCGGAAGGCCTCGACTGGTGTTCGAGCAGACGGCGTGCGTTGCCGCGCGCTGCCATCACGACACGACCTACTGCTCGCGTTGCGATCTGCTCGTCGACCTTGAGGGCTTGCACGTGCTCGGCGTCGACCGTGATGACGGTGAGGGTCGTGCGGGGCTGCGGGTCGTGGTCGAGTCGGCGGCGTCGGTGATGGGCTCACCCGAGGTGTGGCGTGGTGGCGCACAGTCATGGTCGCCGGGAGGTCAGGCTGGTGGACGCACCGTGCTTCGACCGGCCGGTGCAGGTGGTGTGGCGCGAGCGGACCTGGCGTTTCGCCGAGGCGTCGTGCCCGACTGGGACCTTCACCGAGCAGGACGAGAACATCGCAGCGCCGCGTGCCTTGTTGACGAAGCGGGCGTGTTGGTGGGCGATCGGTCAGATCCGCCGCGAGCATGGCTCGGTCGCCGGTGTCGCACGCCAGTTGGCTACGACGTGGAACACGGTGTGGCCCTCGATCGAGCCGCTGCTGGAGCAGATGGTCGCCGATGAGTCCCGGTTCGCGGGAGTGGCCCGGCTCGGGGTCGATGAACACGTGTGGCACCACGCCAACGAACGACCGATCGAGGTAGGTGGCCGTGGCCTGAAACTGCTGACGTGGCTGGTCGACCCCACCCCAGACCCTGACGGGAAGCCGCGGGCACGGCTGCTGGACCTGGTGCCCGGTCGCTCGGGGAAGGTCTATATGGCAGATTCGCGACCGCGGCGACGAGGATCAAGGTCGCGAGGACCGCGCCGGCCCGCGGCGCGATCGCCGGGCTCAGGTCTCCGGGTCGATCGGACCGCCCGTGCGACCGGACTCCTGCGCCGCGAGCGCGAACGCGAGGACCTCTCGGCCCTGGGCACCGGTCAGCGACGGCTGCCCACCCGACAGGAGGGCATCGACGAAGTGCCGACCCGAGTGAACGAAACTCGATCCCCAGTCGGTCTCGACGTCGACGAAGTCGCGCACGACCCCGTCTCGGTACAACGACACCGGCGCGAGGTCGGTCAACCGACCGTGCCCGCCGCGCACCCAGATCACTCCCCGGGTCCCGCTGATCTCGACCTGGTCGTCCTGGGCGTAGTACCGAGTACGTACGAGCAGGTCGGGCGCGTACACGATCTCCAGCGAACCGATCGCCCCGCTCTCGTGCCGCCACACGACGTTCGACGGCGAGTCGATCGCCCCGCCCTGCCAGGAGCCGATGTCCGCGAACACCCGCCGGGCGCGGCCGGCGATGAACCAGGCGATCGCGAACTTGTGATGCCCGTCGTCGAAGACCAGCGGTCCCCCACCGCACATGTCGGCCTCCAGCCGCCACGCGACGGTCTGCGGCGGGATCTCCCACATGTCCGGGCTGAATCCGGAATGCGACTTCAGCCGGATCGACAGGACGTCACCGATCTCGCCGGCGTCCACGAGCGACTTGGCGAGCGCGACCGGGGGGTAGAACACGAAGTTCTCGAACACCTTGAACGACACCGCGGCCGCGTCGGCGGCGGCGATCACCCGATCAGCGGCGGCCAGCGAGGTCGTCATCGGCTTCTGCAAGGACAGATGTCGGCCGCTGGCGACGACCTTCAACGCCACCTCCTCGTGCAGGTGGTGCGGGACGAGGACGTCGACCATGTCGATGTCCGGCGCAGCGAGCAGATCGTCGATCGACACGAAGCGCCGGTCGGCCGGGACCCCCCACTCGTGGCCGCGCCGATCGAGAACGCCGGTGTCCGGGTCGCAGATCGCGGTGATCCGGGCGTTCGGGTGCCCGAGGTAGGCGCGGGCATGCAGGTCGCTGATCCGCCCGCATCCGACGACGGCGACCGCAACAGTGGTTGTCATGCCTTGACTGCTCCTGACGTGAGACCGGCGATGAACTGCTTCTGGAACACGAGGAACACGACCACCGTGGGGATGCTCGCGATCACCGACATGGCGGCCTGCGCACCGTACGCGGTGGAGTACTGCCCTTGGAGATTGACGATCCCCACCATGATCGTCTGGGCTTCGGCGGTCCGCGTGAAGATCAGCGGATAGAGGAAGTCGTTCCAGATGAACGTGAACTGCAACGTCGCCAGCGCGGCGAGCGCGGGCCGGGACAGCGGCAGGACGATCGCCCACAGACTACGGCCGACGGACGCACCGTCGACCACCGCGGCCTCGAGCAACTCGTCCGGCACGTTCGAGAAGAAGTTGCGCATGACCAGGGTGCAGATCGCGATCCCGTAGGCCGAGTGGACGATGATCATCGGCCACAGCGTGTTGTACAGCCCGATCGCGTTGAACATCTGGAAGAGCGGGATGAGCAGGATCTGCGGCGGGATGAACAGCGCGGAGACGAAGAAGACCAACCAGAACCCCGAGCCCCGCGGTCGCAACTTGGCGATGACGAACCCGCTCAGCGTCCCGAACGCCACGGACAGCGCAACCGCCGGGACCGTAACCAGGAACGAGTTCCTGAGGTAGGTCGCCAGTCCCTCCGACGTGAAGGCGTCGAGGTAGTTGTCCACGGTCAGCTCGCCGGTCAGCGCCCACAGCCCGTGCTCGGCGATCTGCGTGTCGGTCTTCACGGAGGTGTACGCGACCCCGAGCACCGGAACGACGAACACGATCGCGGCGATCAGGACGAGCGCGCTGTAGATCCGGCCGTTGCCGTCCCCCGGTGCGCGTCGATCCATGCCGTCCGTGACGACGGCGGAGCGGTCAGGCATTGCGTGCCCCCCGGGCGGTGACGACGGTGAACGAGCCGATGACCACGACGGTCAGGATGAACAGCGCGACGGCGATCGCGCTGCCGTACCCGAACTGGTAGGTCTTGAAGGCGGCCTTGTAGCTGAACAGGGCGAGGGTCTCGGTCTTGTTGTACGGACCCCCCTTCGTCATCACGTAGACGATGTCGAAGGACTTCAGCGCGTTGATGAGCGCGAGGGAGACGACGACGACCGTTGCCGGCCGCACGGCCGGGATCACCACGTTGCGCACCTGCCGCCAGAACCCGGCCCCGTCGATCTTGGCCGCCTCGATCAACTCGGTCGGCACGGCGGTCAGCCCGGCCAGGTAGATGACCATCGACAGCGGCACCTGCTGCCACGCCCAGGCGATGATGACCGCCGCGAGCGCGGTGCTCGGGTCCGTCAGCCAGGCGTGGGCCAGGTCGTCCTGCCCGAGCGCGCGCACGACGATGTTGACCAGGCCGTCGTCGAGCCGGTAGATCCATGTCCACACGAACCCGACGACGACGAGGGACAGCGCCAGCGGCATGAAGAACAGTGACTTCGTCACGCGGCGGAACCGCGTCAGCCGCTGGACCGCCAGCGCGAGACCGAAGCCGACGACGACCGAGATCGCGACCCCGGCGATCGTCCACACGGCGGTGATCCGCAACGACTGCCAGAACTCCGCGTCGCCCATGAGTCGCTGGTAGTTCGCCAGGCCCGTGAACCGCCGGTCCGGCTTCATGACGTTCCAGTTCGTCATGCTGAGGACGAACGTGTAGAGGGCCGGCGCGACGACGAACGCGACGAACACGGCGACCGGAGCGGCCATCAGCCCGACGGACCATCGGGTGGTTCGTGAGTGCACGATGCCCCTCCTGGGTTGCGCGGTCGGATGTGCAGCGGGGGCGGGCCGACCGCCCGCCCCCGCTGGTCGGGCTACTGCCCTGCGGCGAAGGCCGAAGCCACCTGGTCCTGCGCCGAAGCGAGCATCGCCTTCGCGTCACCCGGGTTGTCGATGAACTGCTGGAACATGTTCAACCCGATCTCGGACACCGCCGGCGGCGTCGCCAGGTCGTAGTTGAAGACGAACACCGGCGCCTGGGCCACCTGCTCGCCCGCCGCCTTCATGACGTCGCTCTGCCCCTCGACGACCGCCGTCGAGTTGGCCGGCAGCGCACCCTGCACGCCGGCGAAGATCGCCTGCGCATCCGCCCCGGACAGGCACTCCAGGATCGCCGCCGCACCCGCAGGATTCTTCGCCCCGGACGCCATGACCCAGCCGTCGACCGGACCGAGCGCGGCCTGCGGGACACCGTCGGTGATCGACGGGAACGGGAAGAAGTCGTAGTCGGTTCCCGCCGCGAGGTCCTTGCCGTCCCAGTAGCCGGTGATCCACGTGCCCATGAGCGTCATCGCGGCCTCACCCTTGGCGACCTGGTCCGCGGCATCGGTCCAGTCGATGTCATTCGGTGCGGCGTTGAAGTAGCCCTTGTCCAGCAGCGTCTTCCACTCGTCGAGCGCGGCGGCCACCTCAGGATCGGTGTACTTCGCCTCGCCGCTCATCAGCTTCTGCCGGTAGTCCGGGCCGGCGGTGCGCAGCAGGATGTAGTCGAACCAGAACTGGGCCGGCCAGCGGTTCTTCGACCCGAGCGAGAACGGCGTGATTCCCGCTGCCTTGAGCTTGTCGGCAGCCGCGAGGAGCTCGTCCCACGTCTTCGGCGCGGTCGTGATACCCGCCTTCGCCAGCACGGCCGGGTTGTAGAACATCCCGACATAGTGGTAGTCGAACGGCAGCAGGTACTTCTGGTCGCCGTAGGTCGCCGCGGACGCCGCCAGCGCCTGCGGGATCACCGCGTCGAGGTTCGCGTCGGTCCAGACCTGGTCGATCGGCGCCAGGAGCCCGCCGTCGACGAGCGACTGCGTCTTCGCACCCGCCCAGTACGAGAACAGGTCCGGCGGGTTCCCACCGGCGAGTTGGACGAGGATCGCGTCCTTGAACGCCTCGTGGTCGATCTTCGGGTCGCCGACCTTCGCCCCCTTCGCGGCTTCGCACGCCGGGAAGATCTGCGCGAAGGCCTTCGCCCCGAGATCCCCGCTGAAGTAGTGCTCGACATCGACGACGCCGAGATCGGCGGCCCCCGACGGTGCGGCGGTCGCCGACGGCGCAGCCCCCGTCGCCTCCGGCGCCGAGGACGTGGCCGGCGAGGACGAGGAGTTCGACGCGCAGCCGGCGAGCACGACGGCGGCCGCCGTCATCGCCAGCAGCGTGGCCTTCGGCGCCAGCGCACGTCGTCGTACGCTTGTTGTTCTCATATGTGGACCTCCATTTATGGGCGTGGGTGGGCGTCGGACGGTTGAGGAAGACGCCCACCCATGTAATTGGTAACGGTTTCTGCGGCGAGTCGGACGTGTTCCCCCAGCTCGCCCAACCTCGCGTGCGAGACACGCGAGGAAGGTCCGGATATTCCGATGCAGGCGGTGACCGATCCGTACATGTCGAAGATCGGGGCCGCGACACATCGCACGTCGAGGGTCATCTCCTCGTCGTCGATCGCGTAGCCTCGCTCGACCGTGGTCGCGAGTTCGGCCATCAGCGCGCTGACGGTCGTCAGCGTGTGCTCGGTGTAGGCGTACAACGGCAGCTCGAGGACCGACCGGACGGACTCCTCGTCGTCGTACAGGTACAACGACTTCCCGGTCGCCGTCGCGTGGATGACCGGCTGAGCGCCGATCTCCGTCTCCACCGAGACACGTCCCGGCTGACGCACCTGCGCGATATAGACGGCGCCGACCCGCGTGCGCTTCGCGACGTGCACGGACTCCCCGACCTCCTGCGACAGCGGGCCCATGACCACGCGCGCGCAGGTCAGCAGGTCGA
Organism: uncultured Bifidobacteriaceae bacterium; assembly: GCA_964391765.1. Lineage (GTDB taxonomy): Bacteria > Actinomycetota > Actinomycetes > S36-B12 > S36-B12 > UBA10649. Next base: position 8,151 of record CAYMNG010000028.1, read on the forward strand.
GCCCGTGCAGGACCGAACGAGCCAGCGTCAAGGTCATGACGGTCGCGCTGTACCGCTTCGTCGTCGGGTCCTGCTCGACGTACCCCCGGTGCTCGAGGGCGCGCAGCAGCCGATGCACGTTCCCCTTGTCCAGCCCCGTCCGGCGCGCGACCTCGGTCACGCCGAGTCCCTGCGACTGGGTCGCGAGCGCCTCGAGCACGTCGAGACCGGAGTTGAGCGCGCCGGCCGTGCCCCCCTGGGCGGTCACTTCTCACCACCGAGGTCGAGATCGGCACCGACGTCGGCCTGGGTGACGAACCGCGCGTGCATCGCCGCCCAGCGCGAGTCGGCCAGGCGCCGTCCCGTCGGCGCGGGCCGCGCCAGCCGTGCGGCGATCTCGTCCGGTTCGACGAGGAGGTCGAGCCGACCCGCGGCGACGTCGAGCCGGATCCGGTCGCCGTCACGGACCGCCGCCAGCGGACCGCCGACCGCGGCCTCCGGACTGACGTGCAGGACGACGGTGCCGAAGGCCGTGCCGCTCATCCGCGCATCGGAGATTCGGACCATGTCGGTGACGCCCGCCGCTGCGAGCCGGCGCGGAATCGGCAGCGCGCCCGCCTCGGGCATCCCCGCGCCGACCGGCCCGGCGTTGCGCAGAACCAGCACGCAGTCCGCGCTGACGTCCAGATCCGGATCGTCGATCCGATCCATCAGGTCGGCGATCGAGTCGAACACGACGGCCGGTCCTTCGTGCTGGAGCAGGTCCGGGGTCGCGGCGGCGCTCTTGATGACGGCGCCGTCGGGCGCGAGCGAACCACGCAGGACGGTGATCGCGCCCGACGCGTGCACCGGACGGTCGACCGGCCGCAGGCCACCGGCCGCGTAGTCCGGTTCGGGCGCCGCGTCGATGACCTGCCCGATCGTGCGTCCGTCGACCGTCCTCGCGGCCAGACGGAGCCGGGACCGCAACTCGCGCATGAGCGCCGGCACGCCGCCGTCGGCGTCGAAGTCGTCCAGGTACCCCGAACCGGCCGGCTTGCAGTTCACCAGCACGGGGACGCCGGCCATCGCCGCCTCGAAGTCCGCCAGTGCGAACGTAACGCCGGCGCGGGCCGCGATCGCCGTCAGGTGGATGACGGCGTTCGTCGATCCGCCGATCGCAGCGAGCACGACGGCGGCGTTCCAGAACGAGTCGTACGTCAGCACGTCGGCTGCGGTCCGGCCGGCCCGCGCGGCGGCCACCGCGGCCCGGCCGGAACGGGCGCCGGCGGCGAGGCGGGCGCCGGTCGGCGCCGCCGGGGTCGCCGAGCCGGCGACGGACAGTCCGAGTGCCTCACTGACGCACGCCATCGTCGACGCCGTGCCCATGACCATGCACGTCCCGCCCGTCGTCGCGAGCGATCCCACCGCGCTCTCGACCGCGGCACCGTCGAGCACACCGGCCCGATGCCGCGACCAGATCGACCGGCAGTCGGTGCATGCGCCGACGCGTTCGCCGCGCCACTTCGACGCGATCATCGGCCCGGCGACGACCTGAACGAACGGGCGCCCGGCGGAGACGGCGGCCATCAACTGGGCCGGGACCGTCTTGTCGCAGCCGCCGACCATGACGACGGCATCCATCGGCTGCGAGCGGACCGACTCCTCGGCCTGCATCGCCATCAGGTTGCGCAGGTACATGCTCGTCGGATTGGTGAAGATCTCCGGCAGCGACATCGTCGGGAACACGACCGGGAGTCCACCGGCCTCCAGCACCCCGCGCCTGACCGCGTCGACGAGCTGGGGCATCTCCCGATGGCAGGTCACGTAGCCGCTGGAGGAGTCGGCGATACCGATCACCGGTCGAGCGAGGTCCTCCTCGTCCAGCCCGGCGGAGGCGAGGAACACCCGCCGCAGGAAGACACTCAGTCCGTCGTCACCGTAGGACGTCAGTCCGCCGAAGTACCCGTCCCCGGTCACGCCCCGACCTCCGGCTCGGCCATGCGGGCGTTGACGTACTTCGTCGTCAAGAACTCCGCGATCCCCTCCGTGCCGCCCTCGCGCCCGAAGCCGGAGTGCTTCACGCCGCCGAACGGCGCCTCGGCCGTGGCGATCGTCAGGTTGTTGATCCCGACCATGCCGACGTCCAGGCGCTCGGCGATGCGCAGGGCCAGGGCGAGGTCGTCGGAGAACACGAAGCCGGCCAGGCCGAACGGTGTCCGGTTCGCGAGGTGGAGGGCTTCGTCGATCGTCGAGAAGGTCTGTACCGGGGCGATGGGGCCGAACGGCTCCTCGTTCATCACCTTCATCTCAGCCGTCGCGCCGAGGAGGATCGTCGGGGCGTAGAAGAACCCCTTCGCCAGCCCCGCCGGCCGACCCCCACCGGTGACCAGTTCGGCACCCAGACTGGTCGCGTCCGCGACGAGCTCCTCGATCGCCGCCCGTCGACGGGCGCTGCCGAGGGGGCCGACGTCGACACCGTCGTCACCCGCCGGCCCGACGACGAGGGCCTCGGTCGTCGCGACGAACTCCGCGACGATGAAGCGGCTCGCCGAGATGCACACCTGACCGCCGTTGCGGAACTTGCCGAGGGCGCAGACCCGAGCGGCGGCACCCACGCCGCTGCCGGGGAGCACGATCACCGGAGCATGGCCCCCGAGTTCGAGCGTGACCGGCTTGACCGACTGTGCGGCCCGAGCCATCGTCTGCACCCCCACGGGTACGGAGCTGGTGACACTGACCTTCCTGACGACGGGGGAGTCGATGAGCGGGCCGGCCAACCGCGCCGGGTCGCCGGTGAGGACGTTCAGCGCGCCCGCCGGCAGGCCCGCTTGAAGACCGATGCGCCCGAGCGCCAGGCTGGACAGCGGGGCCTCGACCGGCGCGACGACGAGCACCGAGCACCCGGCGGCGAGTGCCGCGGCGATCTTGCGCCCGGGAAGGAGCATCGGGAAGTTCCACGGGGCGAACGCCAGGACCGGCCCGATCGGCTCGAGGTAGACGTGGATCCGATCCGACGGATTCTGCGCCGGGACGATCCGCCCGTAGACCCGCCGCGCCTCGTCCGCACACCAGTCGAACTGGTCGGCGGTCGCGCGGACCTCACCGAGCGCCTGCGCCGACGGCTTCCCCTGCTCGGCCGTGATGATCGCCGCGAGGTCGGCCTCGGCCGCCCGGATACGCGTCGCCATGTCTCGCAGGACGGCCGATCGCTCCCACGCCGACCGCGCGCGCCAGGTGTCGAACCCTGTCCGGGCCGAGGCGAGCGCCGCGCCCACCTGCTCCGCGCCGGCCGCGGCGACCTGCGCGATGACCTCTTCCGTACTCGGGTCGACGACGGCGATCGACTCGGCTGCCCCGACCCACTGCCCGTCGATCAGCATCGGGCGAACCGTCCCGGCGTCCATCGGTGCGTTCGACACTAGATCACCGTCCGTTCGATGAGGTCCTGCACGGCGTCGACCCAACTGCCGACGTTCCACCGGCCGTACGAGCCCAGACCACCGCGCGGATCCGGGCCGAAGTAGACCGGAACGTGGATGACCGTCAGCCCGTCGTGGGCGTCGGCGGCCGCGAAGGCCGCGCGCAGTTCAGCGACCGTCGTGCCGCCGAAGACGCCCCGGACGCCGGCGACCGCGTTCGCCCACTGGACGTAGTCGACCGGCACCGCGTCGGCGGTCGCGAAGTCGACCCCGTACTGATCGACCTGAAGCGACGAGATCGCACCCATCCGTCGGTTGTCCAGAACGACGATCGCACCCCGGGTTCGCGTATGCACCGCATCGATGAGGGCCTGCGGGTTCATGACGAACGAGCCGTCGCCGGTCAGCGCCACCGCGTAGAAGGGCTCCTCGGCGACACCGCCCGCCAGGATCGCACTCGTGGCGAACCCCATGTAGCTCGCGCCGGACTCGGTGTAGAACCATCCTTCGGTGTCGACGTCGGCGAGCTGGAAGCCGTTCGCCTGCACGTCGCCCGCGTCGAAGAACACCCGATGTGCCCGGGACCGCGCCCAGGAGAGCGCTTCGTCGATGACGGCCGGCTGGGTCAGGACCGGGCCACCCCAGACCGCGTCGACCAGCACGGGGTGGGCCAGGAGATCGGCCTTGAACTCCTCCCACTCCGCCCGCTTCGCCAGGCAGTCCGCGAGCCACGGGCTCACCGCCGGCGACGGCTCCGGGCAACGGGCTCGGACCGTCGCGATCAGCGCCTCCAGCGTCGGACGCACGGCGCCCAGGAGCGCAGTCGTGCCGCCGTACCGGGCGACGTCGGTGAGGTCGGCGTTGATATTCACCACGCGCGAGACGCGCGGGTAGCCGGTCCGCGAGCAGTCGGACTGGCAGACGCCGCGGCTGCCGACGACGAGGAGGGTGTCGGCGTTCTCCATCGCGTAGTTACCACTGATCGATCCCTTGCTGCCACCAACGGCCATCTGCCGTCGTGCCGTGGCCGGCACGATCCCCAGGCTCGACGGCGACATCACGAACACCGCATCGACCAGGTCGGCGAGTTCCTCGAGCAGGCTGCCGCAGCCGGCGGCCCCCCGACCGACCTTGATCGCCACGCGCTCGCCGGTCAGCAGCGCCTCGGCCGCCGCCTCGTAGCCCGACACCGGGGCGACGTCGCCGACCTCCGAACCGATCGGGCCGGGCAGTCGATCGAAGCAGAAGTCCGGGAGGACCTCCGGTTGGACGTTGATCGGCAGCAGCAGGAAGAACGGCTGCGGACGGTGCGGGTGGTCGACGACCGTCGAACCGAGGCGAAGCGCAGGGACGAGCGCCTCCGCCGTATGCAGTGCGTACGCCGTCCCCATGTTCGACAGCAACTTCAGGTAGGCGTGCTGGGTATGCAGCGGGACCTGCTGCATGTTCGGCCCCTCGTCGAACGTCGTCTCGTCACCGTAGATGTGCCAGACACCGACACCGTCGCTCGCGGCCGCCAACGACGCGGCGGCCGCCTGCATCGCACCCGGTCCGATCGACGTGACCACCGCGGCGGGAGCGCCGGTCGTCCAGCGCAGCGCCGTGGCCGCGTGCGCCGCCTCGACCTCGTTCCGGCACGGGACGACCTTGACGACACCCGCTTCGGCGTAGGACCGCAGCCGTTCGCCGATCTCCGTGCTGCCGTGTCCGAGTACGACGAAGTACGTGCGAACCCCCTGCTCGAGCAGCCCGAGCACGACCGCCTCGGCGACACTGATCGCGCCGGTCCGCTCGACCAGCCCTGCCTCGGCGGCCGCTCGGACCGTTCCGGCGGCGGCCACCGCCGTGACGCGTGCGTCGAATCGATTGCTGAGCACGATCACCCTTCCCAGTTTCCGGACCAGACGCAGTGTTGCGGTTCGCGCAACGGAGCGAAAGTGACAATCCTGCTTTGTTATCAGGGTTTTATCATTGTTGTCATACAGGCAACGGCCTTCGTTGCTCATTCGACAACGCCGGATCGGTGCCCCTTCGGCTACCGTGCGGACCGCCGAGTCGCCCCTTTCCCAGGAGTCGGAATGGACATCCGCGCAACGTTCCTCGACGAGGGATCCCGCCGCCGGGCGCTGGCCGAGCTGGCGAGCACGTCGGTCGCCGATCCGTTGGACGTGCTCGTCGTCGGTGGCGGCGTCACCGGGGCGGGAGCCGCGCTCGACGCGGCGACGCGCGGCCTGCGGGTCGGCCTCGTCGAGCGCGCCGACTACGCGTCCGGCGCGTCCGGCGCGTCGTCCCGGCTGGCGCACGGTGGCCTGCGCTACCTCGAGCACGGCCAGGTCGGCCTCGTTGCCGAGGCCCTTCGTGAACGCCGACTCCTGATCACGCACATCGCTCCGCACCTGACGCGACGGGTCGACTTCCTGCTGCCCTGTCGGACCCTGCCCCAGACCTGGTACGCCCGCACCGGCGTCGCGGCGTACGCCGCGCTCGCGCGAGCGGCACGCGGAAGCCTCGACGGCCCACCCGACCGCATCTACCGACGCGCGGAACTGGCTCGAATCGCGCCGGACCTGGACACCAGTCGCTTTCGGAGCGCGATCTCCTACCGCGACGGGCAGATCGACGACGCCCGCCACACGATCGCGCTGGTGCGCACGGCGCAGGCCTTCGGCGCGCACGTCGCGAACTACGCCGCGATGTCGGGGCCGGCGACGGTCGACCCGGGCGGCCTTGTCCGCTGCCCGGTCGACGCCGACGGCGACCAGTTCACCGTCCACGCCCGCGCGGTCCTCCTCGCGTGCGGACCGTGGACGAACGCGATGATCGGCCAGGACGACACGTCAGCGGTCCGCCCGAGCAAGGGGATCCACATCGTCGTCCCGCGTGAGCGGATCGACCTACGGCACGCGATCATCAGTCGCACCGCCACGTCGGTCCTGTTCATCCTCCCGTGGCACGACACGTGGATCATCGGCACGACGGACACCGGGTTCTACGGGGACCCGAGCGAGGTACACGCCGAGGAGGCGGAGGTCGACTACCTGATCGGCGCGGCGAACGCGGTGGTCCGCGCGGCCCTGACCCGGCAGGACGTCGTCGCGACGTTCGCCGGCATCCGCCCGCTGGCCTCGGCCACCGGCGACACCGCCCGGGCATCGCGTGAACACGTGGTCCGCCGGGTGCGGCCCGGAGTGTTCACGCTCACCGGTGGCAAGTTCACCACGTACCGGGTCATGGCCAAGGACGGGATCGACGCCGTCTGCCGGCATCTCGGCCGCGATCGGCTACCGAGCCGGACCGAGGACATCCCGGTCGTCGGCGCGCCCGGGTCCGGGTTCACCGCGGCACCGGGGAGCACCGCCAGCCCGGCCACCGCTTCGGCCAGCGCCGTCACCGACGGACGCGACGCGTCGCTCGCCGCGCACCTCGTCCGCCGCTACGACGCCGAAGGTCCGCTCCTCGCCGCCCAGGACTGGGGGGTCGACGCCGCCGATCCGGTCGATCCGTCGGGCGCCCACCTGCGGGCCGACGTCGAGCACGCGTTCCGCCACGAAGGCGCCCGGACGGTCGACGACGTCCTCACCCGTCGCCTGCGCCTGACGACGACGAACGCGGCGCACGCGCTGGCTGCCCGGCCGGTGGTCGAGCAGATCGCCGCGCGGCTGGCACCCAACGGCTTCGACGGCGCCTCCGCCGGCCACGAGTGAGCACCCGCGTCAGCGCGGATCCCACTCGTCGATGTGGTCGCGCGCGTCGCCGATCGTCGTGGACTCCCCGTGCCCGGTGTGCACGACCGTGTCGGGCGGCAGCACGAGCAGGCGGTCGCGGATCGACCGCGCGATCGTCGGGAAGTCGCTGAACGACCGTCCCGTCGCGCCCGGTCCGCCGGCGAACAGCGTGTCTCCGCTGAACACGACGCCCAGGTCCGGCGCATGGAAGCAGCAGCAGCCGGGGGCGTGCCCGGGGGTGTGGAGCACTGCGATGTCGAGGCCGCCCACCGTCAGGACCTCACCGTCGACGAGCCATCGGTCCGGTGTCACGGCGGGGTGGGTCAGCCGCCAGACCGGCAGGTCGTCGGGGTGCAGCAGGATCGGCGCGCCGGTCGCGGCGGCGAGGGCCGGCGCGACCCGAACATGGTCGTCGTGCGCGTGCGTGCAGGCGATCGCGACCAGCCGTCGGTCGCCCACGACGGTCAAGATCGCGTCGACGGCGTGCGGGGCGTCGACGACGATGCACTCGTCCTCGTCCCCGATGACCCACACGTTGTTGTCGACGTCGAACGTCTGCCCGTCCAGGCTGAACGTGCCCGAGGTCACCGCATGGTCGATGCGCGCCCGGCTCACAGCACGACGACCGAACGCAGCACGTCCCCGCGCTGCATCTTCTCGAAGGCCTGCTCCACGTCACCGAGGCCGATCTCCTCGCTGACGAACGCGTCCAGTGGCAGGCGCCCTTGCAGATACAGGTCGATGAGCATCGGAAAGTCCCTGCTGGGCAGGCAGTCCCCGTACCAGCTGGACTTCAGGGCACCGCCACGACCGAAGACGTCCAGCAGCGGCAGGTCGATCCGCATGCTCGGTGTGGGCACGCCGACGAGGACGACGGTGCCGGCGAGGTCACGGGCGTAGAACGCCTGCTCCCAGGTTCGCGGCGTCCCGACCGCGTCGATGACGACGTCCGCACCGAACCCGCCGGTCAGGTCGCGGATCGCCTCGACCGGGTCCGCCTGACCGGCGTTCACCACGTCGGTCGCGCCGAGCGTGCGGGCCCAGGCGAGCTTCCGGTCGTCGAGGTCGACCGCGATGATCCGGGTCGCGCCGGCCAGCCGCGCACCGGCCACGGCGGCCGCACCCACTCCCCCGCAACCGATCACCGCCACGCTGTCGCCGCGGGTCACCCCGCCGGTGTTGATCGCGGCCCCGAGGCCGGCCATGACCCCGCACCCCAGCAGCCCCGCAACGGCGGGCGCCGCCTCGACGCTGACCGGCGTGCACTGGCCGGCGTGAACGAGCGTGCGCTCGACGAACGCCCCGATCCCCAGCGCCGGCGCGAGCTCGGTCCCGTCCGCCAGCCGCATCCGCGACGCGGCGTTGTGCGTGGCGAAGCAGTACTGCGGGCGGCCGCGCAGGCAGGCGCGGCACGAGCCGCACACCGCACGCCAGTTGAGGATGACGAAGTCACCGGGCCGCACGTCGGTGACGCCGGCGCCGACCTCCTCGACGACGCCGGCGGCCTCGTGGCCCAGCAGGAACGGGAACGCGTCGTTGATCCCACCCTCGCGGTAGTGCAGGTCGGTGTGGCAGACCCCGCACGCCTGGATGCGGACGATCGCCTCACCGGGACCGGGGTCCGGGACGATGACGGTCGCCAGTTCGACGGGGGCGTTGACGGTACGGGCGATCACGCCCTGGGCTTCGGTCGGCATCGGCCCAACCTAGCCGGTCGGCGCACCCGCCGTCCGCGCTCGCGCGCCGGCGCTACTTCTGGGTGACGGCGCTGCCGGCGTACACCGTCAGGACCCCGACCTTCTGCGCGGTCCCGCCACCGGGCGGGGTCGTGAGGATCTGGACCTTCGCCACGCCGTTGCCGGTCGCCTTCACGATCCACGTCGTCTGGCCCGGTGCGCCGACGAGCTCCGTCGACGGCGCGCGGTACGCGCCCTTGGACACGGTGACCGCCTTCTGGTCACCGACGACCTTCGTCGACCACGAGTACCCCGTCGTCACGTTCGTCGACAGCGTGACGGCGACGGACTCCCCGTCGAGGACACGCACCTGACCGGGCAGGACGGTCACGGTGAGGACGGGCTTCTTCTTCGCCGGCTGCGCGGCGGCGGCCGGGACTGCGGCGGTGACGCCGGCGACGGTGACGACGGCGGCGAGGAACGCGATGAGGCGCGAGGCGCGGGTACGTGTCATTGGTGCAGTATCCAGCACGTCAGTCGCCGAAGTCCGTCACCACGAGTAGGCCTCCGGCGCGTGTCCGCCGGGGCCGGGGAAGATCTCGTCGATCCGGGCCAGTGCGGCCGCGTCGAGGTGGATCTGCAGCGCCCGCAGCCCGCTGTCGAGCTGGCCCACCGTCCGCGGTCCGACGATCGGCGCGGTGACCGCCGGCTGGTGCAACAGCCACGCGAGCGCGACCTCGCCGGGCGCGTGGCCGAGGTCGTCACAGAACCGTTCCCACTCCTCGATCGCCGGCCGATGGTCGCCGAGGGCGTCCGCGGCCCGGCCGCTGTCACTTCGATGCGTGTCGCCGGCCGCCTGCTTGCGCAGGAAGCCGCCGAGCAGCCCACCGTGCAGCGGCGACCACGGGATGACACCGATGCCGTAGGCCTGGGCGGCCGGCAGCACCTCCAGCTCGACCGTGCGCTGGATCAGGTTGTAGATCGACTGCTCGCTGACCAGCCCGAGCCGTCCGCGACGCGCGGCGGCCTCCTGCGCCTGGACCAGGTGCCACCCGGCGAAGTTCGACGAGCCGACGTAGATCACCTTGCCCTGCTGCCGCAGGACGTCCATCGCCTCCCAGATCTCGTCCCACGGGGTCAGCCGGTCGACGTGATGCATCTGGTAGATGTCGATGTGATCGGTCTGCAGCCGACGCAGTGACGCGTCGCACGCCCGGCGGATGTTCAGCGCGGACAGCCGGCCCTCGTTCGGCCACCCGCCCATGTCGCCGTAGAGCTTCGTCGCGAGGACCGTGCGCTCGCGGCGGTCACCGCCGGTGGCGAACCACTCCCCGATGATCGTCTCGGTCAGCCCGCGGTTCTCGCCCCAGCCGTAGACGTTCGCCGTGTCGAAGTAGTTGATGCCGGCCGCGTGCGCGGCGTCCATGATCGCGTACGAGTCGGGTCGATCGGTGACCGGCCCGAAGTTCATCGTGCCCAGGCAGATCCGGCTGACCGACAGGCCCGAACGACCCAACTGCGCGTAGTCCACAACCGCCTCCACGTGTCCGCCGGCAAGACTACGCGGTGCCGACGGGCCTGCGACTACCCGAAGGCGATCGTCGAGCGCACCATCTGATGGTCGGACGCCTGGTACTGCGGGTCGAAGCTGCCGTCCGGCTGGAGCCGGATGACGACCTCGTAGTCCAACGCGGTCGCCGCACCGCGGGTCATGACGTAGTCCAGGCGCGTCGCGTCGAGGACCGGATTGGCCTTGCTCGTGCGGAACACGTACGGCGCACGGGGGAAGCCCTGGTCCTGCGCGGGGAACTGCGGGTTGTGGTTGATCGTGGAGTACTGGACGTTGCGCTTCTCCGGCGCATTCGCGGCGTCGAACCAGCCGTTGTCGACGAGGACCTGCTGCACGCCGGCCGGCTGACGCTTGCGGTAGGAGTTCAGGTCGCCGACCATGACGGTCGTCGCGCCCGCGAACCCGTGCTGGGCGTTCCACGCGTCCGACCAGGCCCCCAGCGCCTGGCCGAACGCGACGCGACTGGCCTCGGACGCGCCGTCCTTGCCGTTCGCGGTGTGCACCGACAGGACGAGGAACGGCGCCACGCCGTTCGTTCCCTGCAGGTACGCCCAGGCGACCTTGCGCACGGCCGACGCCGGGTCCAGCCCGCCGGCGATGTCACCGGCCGGCAGCGTCCCGGCCGACGCGGTCCCGTTCGGGGTCGTCGCCTGCCGCACGGTCCGGGTGTTGAAGATGATCCCGGTCGTGTGGTCGCACGGATGCGGATTCTCCGCCGTCCAGCGGCACTGGTCGGCGGCCGCCGGCATCGTCGGGGCGACGAAGCCGGCACCGCGAACGAGGTTCTGCACGTCCAGGAACTGCGTCTTGGCGGTCGACGTCGGGTTGAACGTGACCTCCTGCAGGCCGACGATGTCGGCCCCGGCCTCGGTGATGACCCGAGCGACGCGGTCGCGCCGGATGTCCCACGACGGGGCCGGCGCGGTGCAGGCGACCTTGCACACGTTGAACGTCGCGATGACCAGTGACCCGCCGGCGAGCGTGCCCGCCTGCGGCGGCGCCGTCACGGTCGTGATCGGCGCGCTGGTCGTCGGTTGTGAGCGATCCAGCGAGGCCACCAACAGGCCGCCGACCATCGCGACGACGGCCACGGCAGCGCCAACGCGCATCAACCGCTTCACCGTCCACCTCCAACACGCGGACCCGACTGGTTCCGGGCACTTCCAGTGTGGCGGGCGGCGGTGGCGCCCGGGTGGCCATATCCGGCCCCGAAATGGCTCGTCCCCCGAACGGTGCGAGCCCCCGGTCAGGTTTGAACTGACGACCTACCGCTTACAAGGCGGTTGCTCTACCACTGAGCTACAGGGGCGCTGGTGCGGACGGTCAGTCTAGGTGGACGCCGGATCGGGGCGGGTCATGGCGAGCGGGTTGACGACGCGGTCGTAGAGGTCCGCGGGCACACCGTCGGCGAGCGCCGCCTGCCGCAGCGGCCAGTCCTCGGCCATGGCGCGGTGCGCGATCGCCGCCGCCCGGTCGTACCCGATGATCGGTGACAGGGCGGTCACCGCCATCACCGAATCGGCGACGTAGCGGTCGATCCGCGCCCGGTTCAACGACGTTCCCTCGACGAGGTACTCGCGGAAGTGGTCGCACATGTCCGCCAGGATCCGCGCCGAGTGCAGGACGTTCGCGATGACGATCGGCCGGAACGCGTTGAGCTCGAAGTTGCCCTCGGCACCGGCCCACTGCACGGCCGCGTCGGCCGCCATCACCTGGATGCACACCATCAGCATCGCCTCGGCCTGCGCCGGGTTGACCTTGCCGGGCATGATCGAGGAGCCGGGCTCGTTGGCCGGCAGGATCAGTTCGCCCAGGCCCGCGCGCGGGCCGGACCCCAGCCACCTCAGGTCGTTGGCGATCTTGAACAGCGTGCCGGCGACGAGCTTGAGACCGGCCTGCGCCGCGACGATCCGGTCCAGCGTGGCCTGCGCGGCGAACTTGTTCGGCGCGGTCCGGAACGGATACCCGGTGAGGTCGGCCAGCACCGCCGCGACCTGCTCGCCGAATCCGGCCGGCGCGTTCAGCTCGGTGCCCACCGCCGTGCCGCCCATCGCCAGGTCGAGCAGGCCCCCGCTGAGATGCTCGACGTCGTCGATCGCGTCCGCGAGGGCAGCGGCGTACCCGGACCACTCCTGGCCCACCGTCAGCGGCGTGGCGTCCTGCAGGTGGGTGCGGCCGATCTTCACGACCTGCTCCCACTCCTCCGCCCTGGCCGACAGCGCGGACCGGAGTCGGCGAAGGGCCGGCACGGTCCGCCGGGCGATCAGGTCGTATGCCGCGATGTGCATCGCGGTCGGGAACGTGTCGTTCGAGGACTGCGACATGTTCACGTGGTCGTTGGGGTGGACCGGATCCCGGCTGCCCAGCCGGCCGCCGACCAGTTGGCTGCTCCGGTTGGCGATGACCTCGTTGACGTTCGCGTTCGTGTGTGTGCCGGATCCGGTCTGCCAGACGTAGAGGGGGAACTGCGCGTCCAGCCGGCCGGCGACGATCTCGTCGCAGACCCGCCCGATCAGGTCCGCCTTCCAGTGCGGCAACCGGCCGGCGCGAGCGTTGACGATCGCCGCGGCCTTCTTGACCTGGCCGTACGCGCGGTGGATCTCCGGCGGCATCCGGTCCTCGCCGATCGCGAAGTGGATCAGGCTCCGCTGGGTCTGCGCGCCCCAGTAGCGGTCCGCCGGGACCCGGACCTCGCCCAGGCTGTCGGACTCGACCCGCTCGCCGACGGCATCGATCCCGACCGGCAGGTCGAGGATGGGGACACCCGCGTCCTCCGGCGCGCTTCGCGCGTCGCTCATCGCGTCATTGTGGCTCGGCGGCCACGGCGCGGACAACCGTCGGCGTCGCGCTCGTGCCGCGCGCGCCGTCGCCCGCGCGGGCGTGCTGCAGGCGCGCGGACAGTGTCGCGGCGGCGGCCCGCAGCCGCGGAACCGCGGCCGCGACGACCTCGTCGGTCATCCGCGGCTCGGGGCCGGACACCGACACGGCCAGCCACGACCCACCGCCACCGTCGACGGCGACCGCGACGCAGCGCACTCCGATCTCCTGCTCCTGCTCGTCGAGGGCGTAGCCCCGATCGCGCACCACGGCGAGTTCGGCACGCAGCGCGTCTGCGGTCGCGATCGTGAAGTCCGTGTGCCGCGGTAGACCCCGACGACCGACGATCGCCTCGACGGCGCCGTCCTCGAGCCGGGCGAGCATCGCCTTGCCGACACCGGTGCAGTGCAGGCCCACCCGTCGGCCCACCTCGGTGAACATCCGCATCGCGTACCGCGACTCGGCCTGGGCGACGTACTGGGCCTGATCGCCGGCGAGGGCCGCGAGGTTCGCCGACTCCCCGGTCGCGGCGACGAGCTCGGCCAGGATCGAGTCGACGTCGACGCCGACCAGGTCGTTCGCCGCCTCGGCCAAGGCGACCAGCCGAAAGCCCAGCGCGTAGGTCCGATCGGCGAGCTGACGCATGTACCCGCGCTCGACCAGCGTGCGAACCAACCGGTGCGCGGTCGGCACGGCCAACGACCGCGTCGCCGCGATGTCGCCGATCGCCATCGGTCCGCCGTTGGCGGCCACCGCCTCGAGCAGGTCGAGCGCGCGGTGGACGGACTGCACGCCGCCGATATCGGGCCGGGATCGTCCGGCCGAGGTCGACGCCGAGGTCGACGCCGAGGTTGACATCGTCCGCTCACCTCCGTAGGTTCCGCATTGCATTATTGATATTCCATATCGTGGAATGCTCCAGTATGGAACACCGAGTTCCCGCAGCGCAAGGACGGAACGCAGAATGACCACACCCGAATCGACCCCCGACACCGTCCGCGTCGGCGGGCTCACCGTCGCCGCGAGCCTGCACGCGTTCGTCCGCGACGAGGCCCTGCCGGGGACCGGCGTGGCCGAGGCGGACTTCTGGACCGGCGCCGACGCCGTGATCCACGACCTCGCCCCCCGGATCCGCGACCTGCTCGCCCGCCGGGCGGACCTGCAGGCTGCGATCGACGCCTACCACCGCGATCGGCCGGGGGCGGTCGACGCCGACGCCTACCGAGAATTCCTGACGGCGATCGGCTACCTGCTCGAGGAACCGACCCCGACGCCGATCACGACGACGGGGATCGACCCGGAGGTCGCGGCACAGGCCGGCCCGCAACTGGTCGTCCCGGTCATGAACGCCCGGTTCGCGACCAACGCCGCCAATGCCCGCTGGGGGTCGCTGTACGACGCCCTGTACGGCACCGACGTCGTCGACGAGGCGGACGGCCGGCAGCGGGGCCCGGGGTACAACCCGGTCCGCGGCGCCGAGGTCATCGCGCGCGCCCGCGCCTTCCTCGACGAAGCCTTCCCGCTCGCCGGGGGATCGCACGCCGACGCCCGCGGCTACCGCGTCGTCGACGGCGCCCTCGTCGTGGACACCGACGCCGGCCCCGTCGCCCTCGCCCGGCCCCACCAGTTCGTCGGCTACGTCGGCTCCCCGGCCGGACCGGACCGCGTGCTGCTCGTCAACCACGGACTGCACGCCCAGGTCGTCGTCGATCGCGGGCATCGGATCGGCGCGGATGACCCGGCCGGGGTCGCCGACGTTGTCCTGGAGTCGGCGGTGACCGCGATCATGGATCTGGAGGACTCCGTCGCCGCGGTCGACGCCGCCGACAAGGTCCTCGGGTACCGCAACTGGCTCGGGCTGATCCAGCGCACGCTGACCGCCGACGTCGACAAGGGCGGATCCCGGTTCGTCCGGCGGATGAACGCCGATCTGGACTTCGCCACCCCAACCGGCGGCACGGTCCGGCTCCCGGGGACCGCTCTGCTGTTCGTCCGGCACGTCGGCCACCTGATGACCACCGACGCGATCCGCGACACCGACGGCCGGCCCGTACCCGAGGGGCTGGTCGACGCGCTCGTCGCCGGACTGTGCAGCGTGCACGACATCCGCGGACCGCACGCGGGCCAGAACTCCCGCACCGGCTCGATCTACGTCGTCAAGCCCAAGATGCACGGCCCGGACGAGGTCGCACTCGCGTGCGAGACGTTCGCCCGGGTCGAGCAGGTCCTCGACCTGCCGCCGGCGACGATCAAGATCGGCATCATGGACGAGGAGCGCCGAACGTCGGTCAACCTCGCCGCGTGCATCGCCGTC
>CAYMNG010000029.1:0-348 GCA_964391765.1 uncultured Bifidobacteriaceae bacterium
GCCGAGGCTGAGGCACTTCGCGGGCTGGCCCGGGGCGTCTTCGTCTCGAGGCCCGTCGACGCGAACCGTCGGGTAACCGCAGCGGATGTCTTCTACGCGATCCCGCTCCAGGACGGGCAGGTGACCGCTAACGAGTGGTCGAAATACCTCGCGGTGACCGCCGAAGAGCCCGTTGCCACGAATGATCCACTGGAGTGGGCACACATCTCCTCTACCGATCGAAACGAGCAGATCGTCGAGATCGTCGACGCAGTCGGCGCCTTCCTCGATGAGTCTGGAGTGACCTATCCGACCAGTGTCGAGATGGAGATCTCGCACCACTACGGCATCGACTCGTTCTTCCAGTAT
>CAYMNG010000029.1:358-23562 GCA_964391765.1 uncultured Bifidobacteriaceae bacterium
GTCGTCAACCGCGAATATTGCAAGAAGCTACTGATATTGCTTGCCGGGCAGGAACACCCGGAGCAGTACCACAAAGTCAAGGAAGAGACGTTCCACGTGCTCCACGGCGATGTGACACTGTGGCTCGATGGCCAGAAGCGGGAGATGTCTCCTGGGGATGTCATCGTGATCGAGCCGAACCAAGGGCACCGATTCTCGACCAAGGACGGGGCGGTGATCGAGGAGATTTCGACTACTCACGCGGTCGATGACTCGTACTACCTAGACGAAGCCATCATGGCCAATCAGGAGCGCAAGTCGTTCGTTCGCTTCTGGGGTCGCTTTGAGGTCGACTGAGATCGTTCCGGTCGTGGCGTGGGACGTCGATGACGTCCTGAACGACCTCAGCGCGGCTTGGGCTTCACACGAGGGACTCGATTGGAAGAGCGCGCGAGGGGGCTCGCCGAAAGAGATGGCGTCCTCGCTCGGCATCCCGGAAGACGAGTACCTGGCATCTCTTGATCGGTTCCGACGTGAGGAGTATCGATTCTTGAGCCCGAATCCATTCATTCGGGATTGGCTCAGCCAAGCGGCGGGATCGGTCAGGTCCGTCGCGATCACCCGGACCCCGATCCGGACTGCGGGTCAGGTGTCGCGATGGGTGTTCGAGACGTACGGCCATTTGATCCAGGGGTACTTCGTCGCACTGTCGCCGCGTCGGGAGGATCCGGTGAACACGACGTACGAATCGAAGGCGGACGTTGTCAGGCGAATCGTCGGGGTCGTTGCACTCGTGGACGACCAGCCGGCGAACTTCTCGGACCTCCCCGTTACATGCGCGGCGCTGGAGTATCCCCGGGCGTGGAATTCCGCAGGCGCGGCGACGGATCTACTTGCCGATCTGTCGGCGCTGGTCGTGCGAGCATCTCGATGACGACGGTCGCTGAGTTCGTCTTCGACCGGGTCGTGCAGTTTGGCGTACGGCACGTCTTCGTCCTACCCGGCGGTGGTGCGATGCACCTGGTCGATGCGTTGGCCCGCGAGTCACGACTTGAGCCAATCCCGCTTCTCCACGAGCAGGCAGTGGGCATCGCGGCTGAGGCGTATGGCCAGTACGGGGACGCGCCGGGAGTCGCGCTCGTGACGACTGGCCCGGGAAGTACGAACGCACTCACGGCGGTAGCCGCGGCCTGGCTCGACTCGACGCCCTGCGTGTTCATCTCCGGTCAGGTCAAGACCGCTGATCTCGCCACGGGCCGCGGCCTTCGACAGTTCGGCTTCCAGGAGATCGACATTGTCGCGATGGCCGCGCCCATCACGAAGGCGGCAATCCGGCTGCTCGACGCAGGGACAGCCGCTGACGAGATCGACCGCGTCGTTTCCCTCGCGACGTCGGGGCGTCCCGGCCCGGTGTGGATCGACATCCCACTCGACATACAGGCCGCCGAGGTCGGTAGATCGCACGACGGGCCTGTGCCTATCGGAGCGGACTGCCGGCCGATCCCGGACCCCGACATCGTGGCTGACGTTGCGCGGGCACTTGTGGAGGCGACGCGTCCGCTCCTGCTCCTGGGCAACGGTGTGCGGCTGTCGGGAGCTGAGGATCTCGCGCTCTCTTGGGCACGTCGAATCGGAATCCCCGTCGCGACGACCTGGAAGGGGCTGGACCTTATCGCGTGGGACGACGAACTTTTCGCTGGTCGCCCAGGAGCGATCGCGTCCCACTACGCGAACTTCGCGCAACAGGGCGCGGATGTGATTGTCGCGATCGGAGCGCGACTTGACCTGGGCCAGACCGGATATCGGCATGACACCTTCGGCAATCGCGCGTTGAAGGTAGTCGTAGACATCGACGAGAGTGAGCTAGGGAAGCTCGAGTTCGATCCGTACCTCCCGATCAGGGCAGATGCGAGCGAGTTCATGGTCTGCCTGAATGCGGCAACCCGGGACCTTGACCGGCAACGGTGGGCGCCATGGCGCGCGCGCATCCGCGAGTGGCGCCGGCGATTCCCACTAGATGACCCGGAGGAACTCCTGTGGGACGACGGACTGAGCGTCTACGTTCTCATTGAGATTCTCAGCAACGCAATGGGGCCGGAGTTCCTGTTCGTTCCGGGCAGTTCAGGCGCATGCAGTGAGGTCTCTATGCAGACCTTCCAGAACAAGACGGGCCAACGAGTTCTCAACTCAGAAGGCCTTGGGCCGATGGGATTCGGCATTCCGGCTGCTCTGGGAGCCTGTATTGCGTCCGGTGGTCGCCCAACCGTCTGCGTCGATGGGGACGGCGGCTTCGCGATGAACGTGCAGGATCTCGTCAGCGTGACGAGACTCGCGTTGCCGATCAAGTTCTTCGTCCTCGACAACGACGGGTACGGCTCGATTCGTACCACTTCAGACAACTACTTTGAAGGCCGTAAGGTCGGATGTGACGAAGAGAGTGGGCTGAGGATTCCGAACTACCGCGAGGTTGGTCCGGTCATGGGCATCGAGACCCGGACAGTCGGCAACGTGGCGGAGTTGCGCGCGGCGGTCGGCGAGGTGCTCTTCACAGATGGACCGTCCCTGGTGATCGTCAAGGTGTCGGAGCGGCAGCGGACTCGACCGCGCGTCACCTCG
Source organism: uncultured Bifidobacteriaceae bacterium (assembly GCA_964391765.1). Lineage (GTDB taxonomy): Bacteria > Actinomycetota > Actinomycetes > S36-B12 > S36-B12 > UBA10649. The sequence goes on from CAYMNG010000029.1 coordinate 2,954, forward strand.
AGGCGGCTGGAAGGTGGACGGATGGAGACCGCGCCACTGGAGTTCCTTGTACCCAGCGCCGGAGTCTCGCCTCAGCGTGAGCTCTCTCGACCACTCGGCGGGCCCGAAGCGACCGACTGTGGCGCGCAGTGACTGCGCCATCGTGTCCGGGCTGCGGCGGCTCGATGAACCTGGCTCGGCGTGCAGTTATCAGCCCGTGGGTTCGAGAACGCGCTGGTGTTCGGCCGCGTTCGACCAGATTGGCAGAGTGCGTGGGATGCGGGACAGCGGCCTTCGCCTATCGATTCGATGACGCCGAGTTGACCCGGCTCTACGCCGGGTATCGGGGCTCGGAGTACTTTGCTCAGCGGAGTTCGTGGGAGCCGTCGTACACGAGTGAATTGAACGGGGACCTTGGCGGTGGTGACGATGTCGTGGCCAGCCGGCGGGCCGCGCTCGACGACATCCTGAAGAAGAACGCGCGGCCGGGCGAACCGAACGTGGCGTGCGCTATCGATGTCGGCGGCGACCGAGGCCAGTTCATTCCGTTGTCGATCCCGAGGCGCTACGTCGTGGAAGTGTCGGGACACCCGCCCCACCGCGGTGTGGTAGCGCTCAGCAGCGTTGCCGATCCACAGGCCGCGGACACCGATCTGGTCATGATGTGCGGCATTCTCGAGCACCTGCCCGATCCCGCCGCCTTCGTCACCGAGACGCTCAGTGGAGTCGCGTGGGGCCGGCAGCGGCTCCTCTACGTCGAGGTCCCCGCCGGGGTCCCGTCTCGCAGCGCACACGGAGTCCAGCGGGCGGCGTTCCCGATCGGATTCGTCGCGAGCCACGCCCGCGCCGCATGGCGGTCGATCGACAGGAACGCCGCTGCAGCCCGACGAGACGGTCGTTCCTGGAGGCTGATGCCACTTCGAATGTCGGAGCACCTCAACTTCTTCACGCCGGGCGGACTGACGGCACTCGTGAAGCGTCTGTGCGGCAGAGTCATCTTGTGCGACGAGTATGACGTTGCGTCGAGACTGACGGAGTCGGGCCGACTTGGGTTCGATCGGACTCTCCGTCTGCTCGCGGAAGTCCCAACCAGAGGGGAAGTGGCGGGGCCGTGATCTCCGTCGACATCGTGATCCCGGTGTTCAACGAGGAAGACTGTATTTCTGAACTCGCGAGGCGCCTGGTCGATGTGATGTCTGCGAATCCGACCTACGCCTGGCGCGTGATCTTGGTCGAGAACGGATCGACCGACCGGTCGGCGGACTTGATCAACGAGCTCTGCGCACGCGACAGCCGCTTCACACGAGTCTCCCTCGTACGGAACTTCGGCGCCGAAGGGGGGATTCTCGCGGGAATGACCGAAAGCACGGCAGACGTGACTGTGACTATGCAGGCCGATCTGGAGGACCCGCCCGAACTCATTCCGCAGATGCTCGAAGCATGGCGCGACGGCGCCCTGTACGTTTACGCGAGCGTGTCCAGTCGTGATGCGCTGCCGTTGTGGAGGCGGCTGATCACACCGGTCTACTACAAGTTGGCCTCGTGGGCGTCCGACGGAGCAATCACGCCGAACGCGAGCGACTATCGATTGATGGACCGGAGCCTGCGCGAGGTTGTGCTGAGTGTCTCGGAGCAGAACCTGTTCCTTCGTGGCGTTGTCACGTGGGCAGGATTCCCCAGCGCCGCCATTCCGTTCGAGCGCGGAAAGCGCTTCGGTGGTTCCACGAAATTCAGATTCGTGCCGGCTCTAGGGTTCGCCGCCAAAGGCATGTTGGCACAGTCGAACAAGCCTCTTCGGGCGATGACGATGGTCGGCGCCGCAATGGTGCTGGCGAGCGTAGCTGGCCTGCTTTACCTCGTGTGGGCGGCGTTCTTCCGGTCTGTGCCATTCGGGGGCTTCGGCACGATCGTCGGACTTCAGGTCCTATTCTTCGGCCTGACAATGGTCTTCCTAGGACTTGTCGCCGAGTACATTGCCCTGATCTACCGGGAGGTTCGGCCGCGGCCGCACTTCATCACCAAGCCGCCCGACTGACCACAACCTCAAGCACTAGAGGAGCTTCAGTCGGTGACGATAGTCGGTCGCCGAAAGTGAGTCCATAACGTCAGGAAATGTGTGGAGGTATGTGCAGTTCGCGCAGGCGGGGATTTCCGAACGCCTGCGCTCAAGATGAAGCAGCCGGAACTCATGAAGCGAGTCGCCCCACCAGATTTCGCGAAGGCTCTGACCCTTCAGGTCACCCACAACTGCTTGCTTAGCCCAGTCGACACAGCAGACCGACACCTGGAGGTCGCTGTGAATGACCAGTGTGTAGAACGGAGATGGACAGACACTCTTCTTCTGCTTGAAGTAGTCGGTTGATAGCAGGTCTTGTTGAGACAGTCCAGAAAGACTCGCCCCATCGGGATCATTCCAGTTCATCACGGGTTCGATCTCGATCTCGTCGGCGCAGTCGGCAAACGCCTCCAAGAAGCGCGCGTTCGCGTGGGGGCCTTGATCGATCATCTTCACATACAGGTGGGGTAGACGCCGCGGTGCGCGGTCTCGCAGGTCGCGGAACGCACGTACATTGTTGCGGACTGTCGTCAGAGGGACCCGGCTACTCGTGATCCGAGCATGGTGTTCATCATCTGCACCATAGATCGAAACCCGTACGAAGTCAGGTGCGGCATCGAGCAAGCGTTCGGCGCGTTTGCCCGACAGCAGCGAACCGTTGGTCGTCAGAATCAGATGTTCAGCAAGACCTCGTTCCCTTGCTGACCGGATGAAGTCGGGGGTCGACGGGTTGGCCAACGGCTCTCCCATCATGTAGAAGTTCAGCGTCTTGAGTCGGCTGGAGCCGAGGAGGTCGCTGATCTCGTTGGCGATGTGCTCCCAAGCCTCGAGAGTCAGGTGGTGAGTACCCCCCGAGCGCTCGACGTAGTCAGGAAACGACTCTGGACAGAACGAGCATGAGAAGTTGCAGAGGTTCGTCGGTTCGACGAACACGGTGAAGGGAGCGGTAAGCGGCGCTGTTGCGGCCAAATCCGTGCGTTGGGCTCTCGATCGCAGTGAACTGTAGTCACTCATCGGTCAGACCCTGCGGAAAGTCACAGCGCCATGCCAGTGGGGCGGAGACGATGGAGGAGATCGGCAAGAGGCCGCTCGGTGATGCGGCCGTCGTCGACATCTTGGCAGTTGCTCTCCCGTCCATGCTCGCAATAGTCGGTCGTCCTGAGCGATTGTCAAGCACTACGGCACTACGGCACTACGGCACTCGACGCGCGCGGGCGACTTGGCACCTTGACATGAATCGCGTCGTCGTCGCGCTCCTCGTTGCGCTCGGATGGCGCGGACGGAATCTGGACCGGCGGGTGCTGATCGCCTCTGTTCTCGCCCTCGCCTCGCTGGGGGCTCCGACGTCGTTCTCCTACTACCTGGCCTTCGCAATCCCGATCTGCGCGGCCGTCCTCGGGTCCCCGGACGGCCTGCGGATTGGCGGAAGCTCGAACGTGCTGAGAAGTGCCCTGGCTGCCGCGCTGTGTGCGTCGCTGTCTCCGATTCTCGTTCCGTTCGTCGGGCGAATAGATACCGGAGGCGCGAACCTCATGATCGTCGGGTCGCTGTTCCCATTCGTCGCGACTACGATGTGGCTCGTCTTCGTCGTGCACGCGACCCTCCTGGCCATCCGAGGATCGTCGGGCGGTGTAGGCCTCGCTCGGCAGCGTGTGAGGAATCAAGCACCGGTTGGGAGTCAGGCATGACCGGTGTGTCGATCGTGATCCCGGCGTACGACGAGGTGCCCAACCTGCGTCTCCTGATCCCGCGGATCCGGGGCGAACTCGACGATCTCGGCGTCGTCGGCGTCGAGGTCATCGTTGCCGTGCGGGTCGATACGCCGGCCGCCGACGACGAGGAACTGCGCGGCCTGGGTGCCACGGTCGTCCACCGGCAGCCGACCGACTCGTTCGGCGACGCGATCCGCAGTGGCCTGGCCGCCGTCTCTACGTCCTCGACGTACGTGGTCACGATGGACGCGGACGGGTCGCACGACCCGGCTCGGCTGCCGGACCTGCTCCGAGTGGCCGAGTCCGCGCACGTCGTCGTCGCGAGTCGGTACGTGCGCGGCGGTCGCTCGGACAACACGCTGCCGCTGCGCGTGATGAGCAAGGCACTCAACCGCGCCTACTCGACCGTCCTGGGCATCGACTGCCGCGACGTGTCGACGAACTACAAGGTCTTCCGCCGCGAAGACGTCGCCTCCGTCACCCTCACCTGCCACGCTTTCGACGTGGTGGAGGAGCTGCTGTTCCGCGTCGCGCAGATACACGGCCCCGCGCTGCGCATCGTCGAGGTACCCGATCACTTCCACGAGCGTGTCGCCGGCGAGACCAAGCGACGCCTGGGACCGTTCGTCGTCGCCTACCTCGTCACCCTCGCGCGGCTCCGGGCGGAGTCCAACCGGCGATGACAGGTGTGGCCGCGACGAGCCGACGCCTGGCGATCGCCCGCACCGCGGACGTCGCGCCGCTCGCGGTGCTCCTCGTCGCCGTCATCACGGCCATCGGCGTGCGGTTCGGACCGGCCCCGTGGCGTCCCGGCGGCGACTCGGACATCTCCGACGTCGCCCATACCCTGGTCGAGCCCACCGACCGGATCGTTCTCGTTTCGTGGATCACCGTCGCGGTGGCCCTCGCTCTCCGCGGCCTGGTCACCTGGCGGAACGGTCACCGGGGGGTCACTTCGCGCCGGGCGGTTCCGACGATCCTTGCCGCCGCCGCGGTCCTGGTGGCTGGCGTGAGCATCGTCATCGACGTGGACCGCGCCGGGCAGCGCCCGCCGGTCGACCTGGGCGACGTGGCCGTCGGCGTCGCGCTCGCGGCCGTCGTCGTCTCATCCTGGCGGCTGCGGCCGGCGTTCCGAACCGCGGTCACCGTCGTGGTCGCGGTGGCTGTCGTTGGCCTTGTCGCGCCGGAACTGTGGCAGACCGTGACCGGAGTCAGGGACTGGGACAGCTTCCGGTTCGTCGTGGACGAGATCGCGGCTCCCGCGGCCGGCCGTGTCCCGTACGGCAACTTCGCGCCACAGTACGCGGCGCTGCTCGGCCTGCCGCTCGTCCCGATTCTGCGGTCGGCGCCGGCCGACGCCCTGCCGCTGACGCTGGGCTGGCTGATCGCCCTGCAGGCCGTGACCCTTGCGGCGGCCGTCACGATCCCCCTCGCGAGCGGGGGCCGACGCTACGTGGTGTCGGCGGTGCTCGTCGTCCTCGCCCCCGCTGCCGCGATGAACCCGCGCGGGCTGAGCGCGACGACCTACTTCGCGTCGATCCCACTGCGGACGCTGCTGCCGACGGTGACGCTGCTGGTCGCGTTCGTCGCGCTGCGACGGCCGGCGGTCCGGGCCGCACCGATGGTCGCTCTGGGCATCCTCGTCGGTGCGACCGTACTCAACAACCCGGACTTCGGCCTGCCAGCGGCGGTAGCCGTGTTCGCCGCCGTCGCTCTCGCTCGAAGATCCCGTGGCGAACGCGCTACCCAGGTCGGGTTGATCGCCGCCGGCAGCACGGCGGTCGCCGTCGGGTACGCGGTCTGGGCCGCGGTCGCGGGGGCGCCGATCTCCGTGGAGTTCGTCATGGTGTTCCAACGGATCTTCGGTGCCGCGGGGTACTTCAACGTCGCGATGCCTGCGTTCGGACTGCACGTCGTCGTCGCGAGCCTCTTCGTCTCCGCGAGTGCGATCGGCGCGATCCTGCTCCGTCGGGCCGCGGTGGGCACCTGGCTCGGTCGGCAAGGTCTCGTGCTCACCCTGGTGGGCGGGTGGTCGCTGCTCTGCCTGGGCTACTACGCCGGACGCTCCTACACCGCCACCCTCGTCGGCGGCCACGCACTGCAGATCGGGCTGGTGACCGCGTGTTTGGTCCCGCTCGTCGCCGCGGGCACGAGACGGGTCCGCGCAGTAGGCATCGCACGTGCTCCGATGCTCGCGTCGAGCATCGTGCTCGCGGTTGTCGCGGTGGCGTGGTGCGCGAGCAACCTCGGCCGGATCTATCCGGCTCCGGTCTATCTCGGCGTCGAGTACGAGGCCGCCGTTGATGGCGTCGCCAATTTCGAGGACCAGGTCGCCCGGCTGCGGGTGATGAGCCCGGCCACAGAGACGACACAGTCGCTGGAGATGCCGGCGTTGACGGCTCTGGCGTCGGACGTGGGTACCCAGACGGTGGTCAACAACCCGGGCTACCTCGGCCTCAGCCGGGATCTCGCCGGCCTGCAGTGCCAACAGTGGTCGGAGCACACGACGACGCAGGTGATCGTGATGACCGAGGTCGTGCGGGGGCTCGCGCGAAGTGCGCAGTGCCGGACGCACCTCGACCTCGCCGCGGCCCAGCCGATCGCGGGAACTGACTGGGTCGCCGTCCCGGTTCGGCGCCGCTAGAAGAACGGCGGGTCGTCGTCGGGTGGCGGGTCCGGCGGTGTCGGAGGTGGCTGTTCGGCGAGCAGCCGGACCGGTTCGTGACGGTAGCGGCGACCGGTCGGTGAGACGAGGTCGTAGGAGCCGTCGGCAGCCTGGTTCTCGACGGTCCAGCCGAGGTGCGTCTTGGCGTTGTGGTGCCGACGGCACAGCAGCCGGGTGTTCGCGACGGTCGTGCGACCGCCGTCGGTGAAGTCGACGGCGTGGTCGACGTCGCAGCGGCGGGCCGGGCGGGTGCAGCCGGGGTGAGTGCAGCGCTGGTCGCGGGCTTCGAGCCAGGCACGCAACGCCGGGGTGGCCTGGTAGCTGTTCGCGCCGCGATCGACCAGGGCGCCGGTCAGCGGATCGCAGACCAGCCGCCGGAACGAGGCGTGCACGCCCGGCCCTTCGAGCAGGCGGAGCAGGTCGTCGCGCGATGTCTCGGCGCTCTGGCCGCCGAGCCGCAACCAGGCCGGCGTGTCCGGCGTCAGGCCGGCGAGGGTCGCGGCGTCGATCAGCACGCCGATCTCGACCCGGGCACCGCCCGCGCCCGCGAGGCCGCCGTCGCGGACCAGTCGGGCGAACACCGCGGCGCGGACCTGGCCGAGGGTGGCATCGCACCCCAGGCCGTACGCCGCTATCTCGCCATTGTCGATCGCCTCGCGGGCGACGGCGTCGATCCGTGCGAGCACGGCCGCCGCGTCGGTCGCCGGCAGCACCGCCTCGATGAGGGCCAGTCCGTCGTCCAATGCCCGCCCCGTGACGTCGCAGTGCAGCTTCGCCCGCCCGCGCCGGGCGGCGGCACCGGCCGGGTCGATCGTGGCGACGACGCGCCGGGCGCGGGCCCGGCACTCGGTGACCGTCTCCCGCGCGGCGTGCGGCAGGACGCGGTCCTGGAACTGCTCACACGCAGCCGCGAAGACGAGGTCGGCGTCAGGGTCGGTGCCCAGTGGCGCGGCGGCCAGCCGCGCGGCCTGGTCGGCGAGGGCGGTGGCGTGCGCGAGCGTGAGGCGGCCGGCCGCGAGGTCGATGCGTGTCCGGGCGAGCGGGCCGTGCAGGAGTCGGGCGGTGGCGACCTGGGCATGCACCGTGGTGACCGGGCGGCGCAGGGCGCACGCGATCTCGTCGACGACCTCGTCGGTGAACGAGATCGTGCGCGGGGCCCGGTCGTGCCGCGGCTTGCCATCAGGGCCGCGGTCCTCGACCAGGACGTCGCGCACGACGCGCGTCGCGCCGGCGGCGCGGACGAGGAGTTCGACCTCGATCGCGTCGAGCCGCGCCCGATGCTGCTGCACCGCGACCAGTGCGTCGAGCGCCTCGTCCGGTGACAGTGCCGCGGCGTCGATCGCCAGGAACTGCTCCTGCACCCGGTCGACGCGCTGGTGGGTACGCGCGACCCGCGCGGCCTCGACCGCGTCGTCCGCCGATCGTGAGGCCCACAGACCCGCGACGTGCATCTCGATCGGCGACCCCTCGCGCGCGAACACCAGGTCGCGGCGCGGCGGACGCCCGGTGCCGCCAGACGCCGGCACCGACGAGTGCCCAGACGCGGGTCTCGATGAGTCGAACATACGTACAGGATAGGAGGGGGGACTGACAGTGGATGTCGGAACCCGGCCGGTCACGGCGAACCGGCCGGCCTGCCCCGGGCCCTACTCCGATGCCTGCAGCAGTGCCGTCAGCCCGGCCTCGAGGCCGACCTGCGGCTCCCAATCGGTGAGCGCCGTCACCGCGCGGTTGTCCGACACGAACACCAGTTGATCGCTGGGCCGGGTCGGACCGGTCTGGAAGTCGACCGGACGGCCGGTGCGCTCGGACAGCCAGGAGAACAGCTCGAGGATCGACAGGTCGTTCCCGGATCCCCCGCCGACGTTGAGTTGGTAGCCCACACCGGGCTCCACCGAACTGGCCAGGGCGACGAAGAGACGGGCGAGATCCGTGGCGTGCAACAGGTCGCGCACCTGCTTGCCGACCCCGTTGAGGGCGATGCGCCGCCCGGCCTGGGCCTCGCCGACCAGGTGCGCGACCCAGCCCTGGTCCGAACGCGGATGCTGGTGCGGTCCGTACACCGAGGACTGGCGCAGGCTCGCGGTCCGCAGTCCGAACATCCGGCCGAAGTCGGCCAGGTACTGGTCGGCGGCCCCCTTCGAGCAGCCGTACGGCCCGTGGAACTCCAGTGGCAGGCTCTCACCGAAGCCGTCGGGGAAATCCGGTGCGACGTAACGGGTTTGCTCTTCGACGAATCGCACCCCCGACAGGTCGCCGTAGACCTTGTTCGAGCTCATCCCGATGACGACGGTGTTCGGGGAGTACTGCCGCACGTGCTCGAGCACGTTGAGCGTGCCCAGCGCGTTGACCTCGAAGTCGCGGCGCGGGTCGGCCAGCGACGCGAGGAAGGACACCTGGCCGGCGAGGTGGGCGATCGCGTCGAACTCCTCTCGACCGGCGAAGAACCCCGTGAGCCCGGACGTGTCGCTGACGTCGACGCGGTTGACCGGAAGATCGAATTCCCGCAGCAAGAACGCGGCGTTCAGTTCGGAGCCGCCGCGGCTGAGGTCGTCGATGATCTCGACGTCGTCGCCGCGCTCGACGAGGTGGGTGGCCAGGTTCGTCCCGATGAACCCCGCCCCGCCCGTGATCAGCCAGCGCATGTCACCCCTCCACCGTTCGAGCCAGGCCCTCGGCGAGGGTAGTCCGGCACCCGCCGAGCGTGCCCCCCGGCTCGGCCGCCACCGCCCGCGGATGCGGGTCCGGGCCGACGGCGGGAGCGGCCTGCACGAGCGACGTCGGTCGCCCCACGGCGCGCGCGATCGCGTGCGCGAGGTCGCGCAGGCTCGTGCCGACGCCCGTCCCCAACTCGACCTCGACCGGGACGGTGCGCGGCGCCCGCACGACGTCGACCAGACCGCGGACGACATCGTCCAGATACACGAAGTCTCGCTCCCGCAACGGGAACCGCAACCGGATCGGTCGACCCGCGGAGATCTCGTGGATCGCCCACGAGACGAAGCGCGTCCGCGGCTGGTCCGGGCCGTAGGTGTTGTGGATCCGGGTCAGGACGACGGGTGTCGTCGCGCCGGCCGCCAGCGCGCGCACGGCCCGGGAGCCCGCGTACTTCGTCCGGCTGTACTCCGACTCGTCCGGCTCGTCCTCGTGCCGGCGCTCGGTGCTGCTCGCGGCGTGGACGAACGCCGGCGGCGACGGCAGGTCCAGCAGCGTGCGCAACGTGCGCGCCGGCAGGTCGGCGTTCACCGCGTTCATCACCGACAGCCCGACCGACTCGGCCGCCAACCCCGCACCCGCGAGGTTCACGACGACGTCGAAGGGCTCGCGGCGCAGGTAGGCGTCCAGCACACCGGGCGCCAGCGGGTCGATGACGACGTCCGCCGCGGCCGAGCGGCCCAGCGTGACCACGTCGACACCGCCGGAGCGCAGTGCACCGGCGACCGGCGTGCCGATGAAGCCGGTGCCGCCCAGGACGAGTGCGCGCGTCACGCCGGCTGGCCCGCGACCGCGTCGAGCACGCGCCTGACGCCACTGGGCATCGGCGTCAGGGGGACCGACCCGACGTCGACGGAGGGCACGAGCCGCAGGTCCGTCACCTGGTGTCGCGCGCTGGCGTCCGTGCCGAGGGCGAGCGGAACGCGGCGGTGCGCGACGGCCTGCACGGTGGCGATGACCTCCGCGATCGTCGCCGGCCGTCCGCTGGCGATCACCTCGACCTGGGTGCGGGGCGGCGACGTGCCGACCGCGTCGATCGTCGCACGCCAGGCCAGGGCCGCGGCGTCGTCGACGAACAGGTAGTCGCGCACCGTGTCCATCGACACGTACAGGTTCAGCGGCGTGCGCCGGACCGTCGCCCGACAGAGGAGCGGGATCAGCCCCTGCCCCTTGCCGGTGTTGTGCCCGGGACCGTAGAGGTTCGAGAACCGGCCGATCACCAACGGGATTCGGCCGTCGAGGGCGGTTCGCGCGACCTGCTCCTGGCGCAGTTTCAGGTCTCCGTAGGGACTGATCGGCACGGCGTGGGTCGCGGCCGTGAACGGTGCGCCCGCCGAGCCGGCGTACACCCCGCCGGCCGACGAGGTGACGAAGACGGCCCCGGGTCCGCGAGGGGCGTGGTGGGCGAGGGCCTCGACGAGCGTGGTGAGCGCCGCGAGCTCGGACCCGGTCTGCGTCGGTCGACTCGCGACGACGGACGACCCGGCCGCCCACAGGACGGTCCACGGCCCGGTCGTGGTCGCGAACCGCTCGACGTCCGCGCGAATGACCCGTTGGGCCGCAGTCGGATCGGACCACGGAACGGCCGTCGCGTCGAACACGGTCGCGCCGTGGTCGGTCGCCCGCGCAACCAGCGCACGGCCGAGCATCCCGCCCGCGCCGACGACCCAGGTCAGCATCGTCAGGACGCGTCGGCCGCGTCGTCGAAGACCGTCCCGGGGTCGCGGACGACGACGTAGAGCGGCTTGCCGAGCGACATGTTCGTCGCCGATCGGATGTACTGGGCGATGATCCCGAGGGAGAACAGGGTCAGGCCGCCGACGATGAGGATCGACACGAACGTCGACGCCCATCCCGCGGGGGCGAAGTTCCCGGCGAGGCGGTTGACGAGCACCCAGGCCGAGTACAGGACGCCGAGGGCCAAGAACACCAGGCCGATCACCGACACGACGGCCAGCGGTCGAGTCCCGGAGGACACGACGAGGCGGCCGTAGTGCGAGACCAGGCGGCGCAGGGAGTAGTTGCTCGCCGGTCGGCCCTCCGACCGCATCGGGACCGGGCAGGTGGTCGTGTCCGAGACGACCCACGCCAGCGCGACGTCGAGGTACACCCCGGAGCCGGTGTACGCGGCGGCGCTGCGCCCGACCTCGCCGAGGATGAGCCGGTAACTGTGGAAGGACTCCAGCGACGGGTCGCCGAGCAGCCACTTGAACGACGCCTTCGCCAGCCCCGAGCCGATGTTGCGCGCGACCCCGTGCGGCGGGGCGTTCGTCGGCGCGGCGTAGACCAGCTGCGACCGGGCCTCGAAGGCGCGGTCGAGCATCGCGGCGATGTCGGCGGGATCGTGCTGACCGTCCTCGTCCATCGTGACGATCCACTCCCCGCCGGAAGAGGACATCCCGGCGAGGGTGGCCGCGTGCTGGCCGAAGTTGCGCGACAGCCACACCGGCCGCACCCAGTCGTGCGCGGCCGTGAGTGCGCGGATCGTCTCGTCACTGCGGCCCGGTCCGCGGTCCCACACGAGGACGACCTCGGTCACGGTGAACGGCCGGCCGGCGGGGGTGCGGACGACGCCGTGGAGCGCGGCGATCTCGTCGACGAGCCCGGGCAGCGTCGACTCGCCCGAATACACGGGGATGACGACGCTCACGCTGACCGCGTGCGCCGCGTCGGGCGTCGGCATGGAACCGAGGGTAGCGCGCACGCACCGAGGTGACGGCGGTGCGCTGTGTACGCTGCGGGACGTGTCAGGGCCGTGGCGGAGCACGCCGATCCCCGGGGCGCACCTCACCGGCCGACTGCCCGTCGACGACCGCCGCGGCTCGTTGACGAAGATCCTCGGCAGCGGCGACGACGTCCCCGGTGAGCCGTTCGTCGTCCGCGAGGTGTTCTGGTCCCGGTCCGATCGCGGGGTCTTCCGCGGCCTGCACGTGCAGTTGCCGCCGCGGGCGACGCGGAAGATCGTCTTCGTGACCCACGGTGCGGTGCGGGACTTCCTGCTCGATTTGCGCCGGGGGAGCCCGACCGAGGGCCGGGTGTGGGAGACCGAACTGGACGCCACGGCCGGCGGGCTGCTCATCCCGGCCGGCTGCGCCCACGGGTTCGAGGTGGTCGGCGACGGCGCCGCGATGGTGTACCTGCAGGAGGACTTCCACAGCGCCGAGCACGACGCGGGGGTCCACTACGCGTCGGCCGGGATCACCCTGGCCGCCGACGAACCGCTGTCGTCCGAACGTGACCGCGCGCTGCCGCCGCTCGCGCAGTTCGCCTCGCCGTTCGAGTTCTGACGGGATCGCCGATGGACGTGCGCGTCGTGGTGACGGGAGCCACCGGCTTCGTCGGGCGCAGCGTCGTCCCGGAGCTGACCGCGCGCGGATGCGCGGTCCATGCGGTCGGGCGCGAGACGTCCTCGCTCGCCCCGACCGAGGTCCTCGCGCGCGTGCGCACGCTGGCCCCGGACGTCGTCGTGCACCTGGCCACGCACTTCCTCGCCGCGCACGCGCCGGACGACATCCCCGATCTCGTGCGGGCCAACGTCGAATGGGGAACCGTCGTGGCCGAGGCCGCGAGCGCCTCGGGTGCGCGGCTCGTGACGATCGAGTCGGCGTGGCAGCACGTCGGCGGCGCGGCCTACCGGCCGGTCTCGTTGTATGCCGCGACGAAGCAGGCCTTCGCCGACGTCTGCCGCTACTACGCCGACGTCCGCGGACTCGACGTGCGGGCGGTCACGCTGTTCGACACGTACGGTCCCGCGGATGTCCGGCCCAAGCTCGTGCCGACGCTGCTGCGCGCCGCGCGGGCGGGGACGACCGTGGACATGAGCGATGGCGAACAGCTCATCGACCTGACCTACGTCGCGGACGTCGCCCGCGGGATCGCCGACGTCGCGCTGGCCGACGCGGCGCCGGCCGCGTCCGTCCTGCGGTCGTGGACGCCGGTGACGGTGCGCGAACTCGTCACGCGCGTCGAGACCGTGACCGGCCGGCCGATCGACGTGCGCTGGGGCGTGCGCGCGGCGCGCCCGCGGGAGATGCGCGAGGACTGGGTCTTCGGCGACCCGCTGGCGGGCTGGTCGCCGGTCGTCCCGCTGGCCGAGGGCCTGCGGGCGGCGTGGGACGCGCTGGCACGGGAGGACAGGCGATGAGCACGAACGCCGGACCGGACGCGCCGTTGGCCTCGATCGTCATCCCGGTCTACAACGGCCAGCCCTACCTGCCGGCGGCCGTCGAGAGCGCACTGGCCTCGGACTACGCGCCGCTGGAGGTCGTCGTCGTGGAGAACGCCTCGACGGACGGGTCGGCGCAATGGCTGCGCGGGGTGACCGATCCACGGCTGCGCGTGGTCCACCGGGACCGGACCCAGCCGGCGGGGGACAACTGGACCCAGGCGATCGCCGAGAGCCGCGGGGAGTTCGTGAAGCTCATGTGCGCGGACGACCTGATCGCGCCCGACGCGATGTCCGAGCAGGTCGCGGCGCTGCTCGCGGCACCCGACGCGGTGCTGGCCGCGTCACGTCGTCGGGTCGTCGACGGCGGCGGACGGGTGCTGCGGGCCAGCCACGGGTTGAACCACCTGCGCGGGGCGGTTTCCGCCGAGCGCGCGCTGCGCGACTGCTGCCTGGCCGGCACCAACACCCTCGGCGAGCCGGCCGCGGTGCTGTTCCGCGGCGACGTCGTCCGGGCGGCGATGCCGTGGGACGACCGATGGCCGTACATGATCGACGTCGCGACGTACGCCCGGGTCCTCCGGTCGGGGGGCGCGGTGTGCGATCAGGCCGTGCTCGCCACGTTCCGGGTGTCCGGCACGTCGTGGAGTTCCTCGCTCATCGGCCAGCAGCGCCAGCAGTTCCGCGGGTGGCGCGATGCGCTGATCGCCGAGGGTCGGGTGCCGTTCGGGATCCTCGACCGGGTGCGCAGCGAAGCGGCGCTCGCGGCCCGCACCGTCGGTCGACGCGCGCACTTCTGGCTCGCCGCCCGGCGCGAACGCTGATCAGGTGAGGATGCGCCACAGCGTGAGCGTGCCGGCCCCGGTGTCGTCGGCGTAGTCGAGGGTGCCGGACCGGACGATCCCCATCGTGCCCTCGACCGGCCACGACGTACCGCACGCGCTGTCGGTCATCAGGTACCTGACCCCGGCCGCGCGAAGGGTGTCGGGGGCGAACGTCCCAGCGCGCCAGGCGTCGACGACGGCGTCGACCTCGCCGCGGTTCACCGGCCAGGCGATGCCGAGGTTGTAGAACGCGACCGGCTTGCGGGTGGCGATCTTCAGTTCCTGCGGGTCGATGCACGGTCCGCCGGTGAGCAGGCCGTCGACCGGTGCGGCGACCTGGCCCATCGCCTGGTAGCGCGCCGAGTCGAACGCGATGACCCCGGAGTCCTTGACGAACACGCGGAACGCGCCGAAGTCCAGCAGTGACAGGCCGACGAGCACGACGGCGACGGCCGACACGACGCGCAGCGCCCACGAGCGGGCGATCCGCGGAGTGGCGCTGACCCGGGCGACGCTCAGTGCGGTGATCGGCGCCAGCAGCAGCAGACTCTGCGTCGCGCAGGCCAGGAGCAGCCGATAGGGCTCCTGGGCGAATCCCCACCAGTCGTTGAACGTCAACATCACCGAGGCGAACGCCATCCCGGTCAGGGCCGCCAGGACGGGTGACGTGCGCTCGCGCCGGTGCACGAGGACGTTCGCCAGCCAGATCGCGATGATCGGCGCGGTCGCACTGAGCGCCGCCCACCACGGGACGCCGAGCAGTTGCGAGGTGTCCTGGCGGTAGGTGAGGAACGGGTCCTTCGCGAGGATCCCACTGCCGACGAGGAGCGCCTGCGGTGCGGCGAGGACGACGAGGGCCACGGCGGGTGGGGCGAGCGTGCGCCAGTGGGTCCGGGCGATCGGCAGCCATCCGGGGACCAGGCAGGCGACCAGGAGGCCGAACGCCGGCAGCGCGCCGACGACGCCGGCGATCCGGCCACCCAGGGTGACGGTGAGGACGACGAGGAGCGCGGTCGCGACGAGGAGCCGTCGGGACCGCGACCGCAGCAGGCCCAGGGCGGCCAGCCACGCGCCGGCGAACGCGAACCCGGTGAAGAACGTGTACGTCTGGATGTTCGCGACGACGCCCAGGAGCGCGGCCGCGACGGTGAGCCATCCGACGGCGGCGCGCCAGCGCAGGGGCGGTCCGGCGGTGACCCGGAGCGCGACGGCGAGGGCGATCGCGACGAGTGCCGCGCCGGCGACCTCGGCGTTGAGCACGTACAGCGATCCGAACGGCCCCCACAAGATCGCGTGCGACTCCAGCGGCGTGTACCAGTAGTCGTGCGTGAGGATCGCCAGCGTCCCCACGGTCAGCGCCGGACCGACCAGGGCGGGCGCCCAGGCGCGGCGGCTGACGGAGTACCCGACCCAGCCGACGACCCCGACGGCCACGGCGACGACGGCCCAACCGGCGAGCGTCCAGGCGGTCGGAACCGGCGCGCCGGTCGCGGCGGCGAGCCATCCCAGCAGCCGGTACCACAGGCTCGGGTAGTACGACTGGCCGGTCTGGGTGAACGGCTCGGGCAGACCGCTGACGCCGGCGGCGGTCGTCGAGGCGATCGCCGCGTACGACAGTTGGTCGTAGGAGAAGTACGCCCGGAAGGCCCGCAGCCACGACCCCGAGCCAGGCACCGAGGGCATCCGCAGGATGAGCAGCAGGACGGCCTGCGAGAACGCGAAGCTGAGGCCGAGGACGATCCGGCGACGGGCGACAGCGGACACGACGGGGCTCCTCGACGCCTGCGGGCACGGGCGTCGGCAGCATACCCAGCGCCCGACGACCGGCCGGTAGATTGTGCAGCCGCCGGCGATGGAGGACCCGTGACGCAGCAGGCAGGTCAGCGCCCGAGGCTGTCCGTCGTCTCGCCGATGTGGAACGAGGCCGAGTCGGCCGACGCGTTCCTCACCGAACTGACCCGATGCCTGGACGTCCTGCCCGACCTGGACACCGAGATCCTCGTCGTCGACGACGGCAGCACCGACGCGACCGCCGACGTCCTGCGCGAATGGTCGGCGCGACGCGCGGACCTGACCGTCGTGACCCTCTCGCGCAACTTCGGCCACCAGGCGGCGATCACCGCCGGGGTGTTCGCGGCGACCGGCGACGCGGTGGTGATCCTCGACTCGGACCTGCAGGACCCGCCGGAGCTGATCGGGCAGATGGTCGAGCGCTGGCGTGCCGGGGCCGACGTCGTCTACGCCGTCCGCCGCGAGCGCCAGGGCGAGACCTGGTTCAAGCGCGGGACGGCGGCGGCGTACTACCGCGTCCTGCGCTGGCTGTCGGACACCGACATCCCCGCCGACACCGGCGACTTCCGGCTGATCACCCGCGAGGTCGTGGAGGCGCTGCGGTCGATGCCCGAACGCGACCGGTACATGCGCGGGATGGTCGCGTGGGTCGGGTTCACCCAGGTGCCGGTCCACTTCGACCGGTCGGAGCGACACGCGGGCCGGACGAAGTACTCCCTGGGCCGCATGGTCAGACTCGGGACCGCCGGGGTGGTCGGGTTCAGCGACAAGCCGTTGTACCTGGCGATCGGGCTGGGGTTCGTCGTCATGGCCCTGGCGCTGCTGGGGTTGCTGTACGTCGTGGCCTCGATCCTCTTCGGTTGGGGGGACCTCGTCCGCGGGTGGGCCTCGGTCGTGCTGAGCGTGATGTTCTTCGCTGCGGTGCAACTGATCTTCCTGGGTGTCATCGGGATCTACGTCTCGCGGGTGTTCGTCGAGACGAAGGCCCGCCCGCTGTACGTGGTGCGCAAGCCCCGTGCGTAGGACGGCGGCGACCGCGGTGCTGGCCGGAACCGCGGCCGCACTCGCCGGAACGCTGTCGATCGGTCGGATCTGGTGGGCCAACCGCGACGCCTTCGACGACCTCGTCTGGGCGGAGGACGGACTGTTCCCGCTGTGCGTACGCGCGCACGACGTCGTGTCATGCGCGGTCGAGCCGTATTCGGGGTTCCTGCACCTGGTCCCGCGGCTCGTCGCGTGGCCGGTGAGCCGGACGCCGTTGGACGCCTGGCCGCTGACCACGAACGCGGCGGCGGCGGTGCTCACCGCCGCGCTCGCCGGCGTGACCGTGCTCGTTCTGCGGGCCAACGGTTCGGGCGCGGTCACCGGTGTCGTCGTCGCTCTCCTGCCGACGCTGGTGCCGATCATGTCGTTCGAGACGATCAACGTGACCGCGAGCGTGTACCTGCCGATGCTGTTCGTCGCCGCCGTGGCGGTGTGCCTGCCGCCGCGCGGCCGGTTCCCCACCTGGGCGTACGCGGCCGGTCTGTTCGTCGTCGCGATGACGATCCCGTCGTCGGCGATCCTCCTCGTCCCACTCG
This sequence comes from uncultured Bifidobacteriaceae bacterium, assembly GCA_964391765.1. Classification (GTDB taxonomy): domain Bacteria; phylum Actinomycetota; class Actinomycetes; order S36-B12; family S36-B12; genus UBA10649. The sequence goes on from CAYMNG010000029.1 coordinate 20,441, forward strand.
CGGTCACCACCGCGCGCGGGCGCGTCCCCCGGACGAGCGCGCTCGTCGTGGCCGCCGTCATGGTGATCGGCCTGGCGGCCCAGGCGGTGGCGCTGCTCACCGCCGCCGTGCCGCGGCCGATGAACTGGCAGGTGACGGCACTGCGCGGCTGGATCGAGTCCGTGCCCAGTGCGCTGCTGACGTTCTGGCCGGGGCATGCGCGACTGTCGGAGTCCGGCTCGTTCACGCCCTCGGGCCCGTCCTGGCTCGGACCGGCCGTCGTGGCTGCCGTCGTCGTCCTGGGTGTCGTGCTGGTCGCGTTCGGCGACGCGACCGCGAACGGGGCCGGCCTGCTGCTGCTGACCGGGCTGTTCCTGGGCGCGGTGCCGGCGGCCGCCGGCTACGCCAACAACCGGTACTTCGTCATCGCGACGCTGCTCTGGCTGGCCGCGGGGCTGGTCGTCCTCGACCGGATGGTGCCGCGCCGCGAGGTCGTGGTCGGTGTGGTCGCGGTGGCCGCGACGATCGCCTGGCTGCCCGGGCTGCCGGCGTCGGATCTGCGCTCGACGGCCGTCCCGCCGTGGCCGTCGGTGCTCGCGCAGGCGCGCGCGACGTGCGCCGCGAACCCGGACGCGCCGGTCGCGCTGACCTTCACTCCGTCCTGGCCGTTCGCCGACGCGGTCTTCCCCGGACCGACGAGCAACGTCGTCGACTGCCGCTACCTGTGACGGCGCCGGGGCCTCAGGGGGTGAGGTCGCCGCGGTGGTTCAGCCACGCGTAGGCGGCCCGACGTAGCCAGGTCGTCTTCTCGTTGTTCACCCGGGCCTGGGCGATCCGGTACCACGGCTGCGGGGCGATGTCACGCTCGACGTGCTGTTGCCAGGCCCGGAACTGGGCCCGCTGCCGGCTGGCCAGCCGCGTCGACCACGACGACGCGCTCACCCGGAACGCCCCGACCGACCCGCGGCGGACGACGAGATCGTGCCGGGCGAGGACCTTGGCGTAGAAGAACATGTCGAGGAGGAACGGGTGACTGTCGTCCCACGGCAGGGCCTCGCGCATCGCGTCACGCCGGAACAGGACGGCCAACGGCTCGCCGAAGATGTTCGCCCCCTGCCGCGCGCCGACGGCCAGCGCGTGGACGCCGTCGACCCGGCCGGCCGGCAGCCCGGCGCAGCCGCGGGCACGGGAGAGGACCCGCCCGCTCGCGGACACGATGTCCCGCTGGGCGATCGCCATGCCCGCAGCCGGTTCGGCGAGCAGGTCCTGGGCCTGCAGGCGCAGGGCGGACGGGTAGATCAGGTCGTCCTGGCACAAGAGCTTGACGAAGTCGCCGGTCGCCAACTCGCAGGCCCGCGTCCAGGTCGCGGCCGCCGGCGGGTGGCCGGGCAGCGCGTCGGTGACCAGGTTCGGGTGGTCGACGGTGTCGATCCACTCACGCGAGCCGTCGGTCGACCCGCCGTCGACGAGCACGAGCTCGATCCGCGGGTGGTCCTGGGCCAGGACGGCCTCCACGGCGGCGCGCACGTAGGGCAGGCCGTTGAACACCGGGACGACGACGGAGATCAGCGGGGCACTCATCGTGGCCAACCTACTGCGCGGGAGTCGATCACGTCCGTCGGCGGCCGTCGCCGCTGCAGGCCCGGCCCGGTCAGTCCACGAAGCGCGCCCGTCAGGCAGTCCCGGTGGCCGCGGCGCGTCACGACGAGGGTCGCTGCGAGGGCGACATCGACGACGAGTCGCCGGCGAACCGCCGCGGCGGACAGGCCGAAGTCGGCCTTGGTCGCGAAATAGCGCCGGGTCAGCAGCCGCATCTCCCAGAACCGCGGGTCACCCAGGCGTGAGTCGGTCGAACCGACGTGCACGGCCGCGGCGGCGGCGACGAACCGGAGCCGGCCCCGGCTCCGCAGGCGGACGGAGAAGTCGACGTCCTCGGCCAGCGCGTACGGACCGGTCGGTCCGCGCTCGAGGACCTCGTCGAACGACAGGCCACTGACCGTGTCGGCGCGGACGGCCATGACCCCGCCGGGCAGCCAGTCGACGTCGTGATCGCCGCCGGCCAGGTCGATCGGCGTGGCGACGCCGGCGGCGTCGACCCGCCCGGGCGGGGTGCGGCGAAGCCACGAAGGGGCGATGCGTCGTGCGGCCGGCCGCGCGAGGTTGCCGGTCGCGCCGACGACGGCCGGATCCTCGAACGCGGCGTCGATCGCCTGCAGGTAGCCCGGATCGGTGACGACGTCGTCGTCGACGAAGTGGACGACGTCGGCGGCCGCCGCGGCCAGGCCGACGTTGCGCTGCGTCGCCGTTCCCCACCGCGGCGAGCGCACGGCCCGGACGCCGTCCACACGCACCGGCCGCGGGGCGACGACGATGACCTCGCGCGGGCGGAGCGTCTGCCCGAGCAGCGCCGCGACGACCCGCGACAGCCGGTCGAGATCGGTGAGTGCCGTCGGGACCACGACCGCGTGCGTGCGGCTCATCGCCGATCGTCCGTCGGCAGGGCGTACGCGACCCAGACCCCGTCCGCACCGACCGCGACCGGGTCGCCCAGCGTCGCGCGCAACCCGCCGTTCACCCACTCCCAGGCGCGCGGGGTGAACCCGCGACGGTCGACGTGGACCGCGCAGAACCCGTCGGCGACGAGCCGGTCGACCGCTGCGGCGGAGAACCGGTTGCCGAGGTCGGCGACGGCCGCCGCCGCCGGGGTTCCGCGCACGGCCCCGTACGAGAAGTCCTTGTCCTGGTTCACCAACGGCTGCAGGAAGTGCTCGTAGTCGGTCAGCCGCTCGATCGCGCCCTGCTCGGGGTAGCCGACGTACGGCAGCTGCAGGACGCCGCACCGCCCGGGGACCGCCGCGTTGAGTCGGGCCGCGTACGCGCGCGCCGCGTCGACCGCGGCGCGTCCGCCGGCCGCGCCGTCGGCGTAGGCGGCCTGCGCGGGCGCGACCTGCTCGACGGTGACCACCGCGAGGACCGCCAGGCCGACGACGACCGTCGCGACCGACGTGCGGTTCAGCCGCGTGCGCGCGAGGACGACCGCGCCGCCGGCGACGAGAGCGGAAGCGCGCCGGGCAGGGAAAGAGCGCAGCGCGACCGGGTCGCCCAGCGTCGCGCGCAACCCGCCGTTCACCCACTCCCAGGCG
>CAYMNG010000030.1:0-16464 GCA_964391765.1 uncultured Bifidobacteriaceae bacterium
GACCCGCGAGCCGCCGCCTTGCATCTGGCTCATGAGGAAGAAGAACAGCAGAACGATCAGCGCGACCGGCAGCAGCGAGACCAGCAGGGTCAGCAGCACGCTCTCGGTCGGGACGACGATGTTGTAGCCGCCCGGCAGATTCCCGGAGTCGGCCTTGGTCTGGAGCAGTTCCTGGAGGTTGACCCCCTGGCCGTCGACGTACTGCGTACGGACCTTGCTGCCGTCGGTCAGCGTGAGGTCGAGGACCTGATCGCGGTCGGTGATCGTCGCGGTGTCGACCTTGTTGTCCTGGATGTCGGCGATGGCGACGCTGGTGTCGACCTGCTTGGGCGCCCCGATGCCGGAGAGCAGGCTCGAGCCGAGCAGCACGAGCATGACGACGAGCACGATCCAAAAGATCGGCCCGCGCAGGATCCTCCGCACATCCACCGCCTCACGGTACTACGGGGTCACGGGCCGCCCTGCCGCCCGCATCGTCCGATGATTACGCCGATCGCAGAACCGAAGTCACCCGCCGTACACGTGCGGGGCGAGGGTTCCGACGCAACGCAGGTTGCGGTAGCGCTCGGCGAAGTCGAGGCCGTAGCCCACGACGAACTCGTTCGGGATGTCGAATCCGACGTACCGTGGGCTCACCTCGACCTTCATCGCGTCCGGCTTGCGCAACAGCGTGAAGACCTCCACCGACGCCGGCCCGCGCGAGGACAGGTTGCGCAGCAGCCACGACAGGGTCAGGCCCGAGTCGAGGATGTCCTCCACGACGAGGACGTTGCGACCGGTCAGGTCGATGTCGAGATCCTTCAAGATGCGCACCACGCCGCTGCTCTTGGTGCCCGAGCCGTACGACGACACCGCCATCCAGTCCATGTCGGCCGTGCGGTGCAGGGCGCGCGCGAGATCGGCCATGACCATGACCGCCCCCTTGAGCACACCGACGAGGAGGAGATCGCGACCGGCGTAGTCCTCGTCGATCTGGGCGGCGATCTGCGCCAACCGCGCACCGATCTGCTCCTCGGTCAGCAGGACGTGCTCGAGTTCGGCGGAGATGTCGTCAGGCTCCACTGGGCTCTCCTGGACGGGGTCGGCGCGGACGAAGGCACAGCCTGCCACACGCGCGAACGGCCTCGACCCCGCCCGGCAGGGCGACCGCCCCCTGCCCGTGCCAGTCCGTGACCAACGCGGTGACCGCCTGCACGTGCGCCTCGTCGAGGCCGTGCGGCCCGCCGACCGCACGGCAGGCCAGGCGCACGGTGCGCGAGCGCACGGCCGCCGGCAGCGCCAACAGCCCTGCGCAGTCCGCGCACACGCCACCGCCGTCGCCGTCGCCGTCGCCGACGGTGAACAGGTCCGCGAACGCGACGTCGGCGAGGGCGTCGAGGGCGTCGGCGTCGGCCCGCAGGAGGCGCGCGCTGCGCGCGAGCCCGGCAACGACCCCCGGACCGAGGTCGGCCTCGAGCCGGTCGAGCAAGCCGCGCACGCGTACGCGCGCGTACCGCGGGTCGGCGTTGTGCGGGTCGTCCCACGGCCGCTCCCCGAGCGGGGCGAGCGCCTCGAACGCCGCGGCCCGCACGACCGCTCGCGGCAGGTCCAGGAACGGCCGGCCCCACAGCCCGTCCGACCCGGCCATCGCCGCCAGCGAACGGGCGCCGGATCCACGGGCCAGGCGCAGCAGCACCGTCTCGGCCTGATCCTCACGCGTGTGCCCGAGCAGGATCGCGCGCGCGTCGACGGCGCGCGCCGCGTCGACCAGCGCCGCGCGTCGTGCGTCGCGCGCGGCCGCCTCCGGGCCGCCGGTCGTTCCCACCAGCACCTCGACGACCCGCGCCGGGACTCCGAGTCGATCGCACACCCCGGCCGCCCACCGGGCGACCGGGCCCGAGCCGGCCTGCAGTCCGTGGTCCACGACGACGGCGTGCGCGACGACCCGTCGGCGCGGTGCCGCCCAGCCCACCGCGGCGACGAGCGCGAGGGAGTCCGGCCCGCCCGAGCAGCCGACGAGCACCGTCGCACCCGCCGGGACCGCGCCGAGGGCAGAGGTGACGGCCCGGCGAACCGCGACGAGGTCGGCCGAGGCCGCCCGCGTGCTCACGGCCGGGCGACGCGGTCGACCCAGGCCCGCGGGTCGTGGATCTCCGCCCGCGTCGGCAGCGTCTGCGGCGACGTCCACACCCGGTTGAACCCGGCCATGCCGACCTCGTCGACGACTCGGCGGACGAACTCGGCGCCGTCGCTGTACTGGCGCAGTTTGGCGTCCATTCCCAGGGCCCGTCGGGCGAAGGTGTCCCACGTGCCGGCCTGCTCGCGCCGGTGGGTGAACCGCTCGCGGATCACCTCGACCGAGGGCACGACCTGCGGGCCGACCGCGTCCATGACGACGTCCGCGTGGCCCTCGAGCAGGGACATCAACGCGGTCAACTCGTCGAAGATCGCCCGTTGCGGCGCGGTGAGGGCGGCCTCGACCACGCTCCCCTCGCCCTCCGAGCGGAACGAGCGCACGAGCGCGTACGCGAACGCGACCAACCGCGACAGCGCCTCGCGCGCGCCGAGTTCGGCCGCGTCCAGGAGCGCGGCCAGGCGCGCGGCGAGGTGGTCGGCCAGCCACGGGACGGCCCCGAACTGCACCCGGTGGGTCTCCTCGTGCAGGCACACCCACAGCCGGAAGTCCGCCGACGGCAGTTCGAGTTGGCGCTCGACGGCGACGATCGTGGGCGCGACGAGCAGCAGCCGACGGGGCTGCCCGGGGTCGGTGAACGTCTCGAACTGCCCGAGCACCTTGCCCGACAGCCACGCGAGCACCGCACCCAGTTGCAGCGCGGTGCCGCGTGAACCCAGGTGGCGCATGACCGCCGGCGCGGCCTCCGTCCGCTCCGCGAGGTCGTCCCACATCCCCAGCACGACCCGCATCCCGGTGACGTTCGAGACGATCCAGCCGGTGCGGTCGACGACGACCGTGGCGGACGTCTCCGGCGCGACCAACCCGGTGACGGCGCGCACCGGTGCCACGGCGGCGGCGGCCGCGTCCCGCATCGTCGAGACCGCCGCGCGCGCCTCCGCGGCCGGCAGGTCCGGGCCCGTCGGGGCCAGCCGGCGGGCGGTGGCGATCGCCAGGTCCCAGTCGATCGGGCGGGCGTCGGCCGTCACGCGCCGCATCCGCACTGCGCCAGGCGGCTGGCGACGACGTCGACGCCGTCGCGCGCCGCGGGGATGGACGTCACCGCATTGTCGAGGACGGCGAACACCAGCACCCGCCCGTCGGCGTCCTGGACGATCCCGGCGAGCGCGACGACCCCGGTGAGCGTCCCGGTCTTCGCGTGGACGAACCCGCGGCCCGGGCGCGTGGCCGCAGTGGTGAACCGGTCCGCGAGCGTTCCGGTCAGGCCGGCGACCGGCAGCCCGGCGGCGACCGTGCCCGACTGCGGGTGCCCGCCCCGGGCGACGTCGGCGAGCACGGCGACCAACGTCGTGGCCGGGATCCGGTCGCGTTCGGACAGGCCGCTGCCGTCGACCAGGCGTACGTCGGTCATCGCGAAGCCCAGCCCGGCCAGCGCCTGTTCGGTCGCGGCCGCACCACCGGCGAAGGTCGGCCGGTCCAGCAGGCGCCCACCGACCAGGTGGGCCAGGGCCTCGGCGTAGTCGTTGTCGGACTCGGTCAGCATGCGCTGAACGATGTCCGCCACCGGCGGTGATCGGACCGTCGCGACCTCGGCGGCGCCGGCCGGGCGGGTGCCGGCCCGGACGGCCCCCACCCGCAGCCCCGCGGCCCGCAGCATCTGCGCGAACACCTGACCGGCCTGCCGGGCCGGGTCGGCCACGCGCGCCGAAGCACCCGGTCCGACCCGGCCGGAGTCGACGACGAGCGCGGACACCGGCGCGACCACCCCGGCCGCCGGGAACCCCGCCGACCAGCCCGGACCCAGCCGCGGACCGCGGAACGCCGAGGCGTCGTACACGACGTCGACCTGCGCTCCCGGATCGGTGGCCGCGGCGACCTTGCGGGCCAGCGTCTGCAGCGAGGCCCGCCCGCCGGCGGTCGGGTTCCCCCCGCCACGGCGGGTGAGCGTCGGGTCGCCGCCGCCGACGAGGTAGACCGTCCGGCCGTCCTGGTACGCGCTGGTGGGCAGCCGTTCCGTCGGATCGAGGACACTCAGCGCCGCGACCGCGGTGAGGATCTTCGTGGTCGAGGCGGGGATGCGCGGACGGTCCGCGCGGCGGGCGTACAGCACGGTCCCGGTCCCCGGGTCGACGACGAGGACCGACGCCGCCGCGAGGCGCCCGGACAGCGCGGGGCCGATCTGGGCCCGCACTCCGGCCGGGGTCGGCGCGGGCGCCGTGCTCGCCGTCGGATCGATGGGCGCGAGTACCGCCGGCGCCGGCGCGGGCGGGGGCGCGTCCGCCGCGTGCGCGGTCCCGCCCACCGGCACCAGCGCCAGCCCGACCGCCGCGGCGAGGAGCGCGGGCCACGGCCCCAGCGGCACCGGTCGGCGGTCCCGGCGTGAGCGCACCAAGGCCTCCTTCGACGACGACGTACGGAACACTAGGACACCAGGTCGGTCCGTTCCGGGCCGACGACCCCGTACGGAAGGCAGGTCCATGGAGCCGTTGGAGTTCGACGTCACCATCGAGATCCCCGCGGGCAGCCGGAACAAGTACGAGATGGACCACCACACCGGGCGGATCCGCCTGGACCGGATGCTGTTCACCTCGACCCGGTACCCGCACGACTACGGCTTCATCGACGACACGCTCGGGCAGGACGGCGACCCGCTGGACGCCCTCGTCCTCGTCGCCGAGCCGACCTTCCCCGGGATCGTCATCCGCTGTCGAGCCGTCGGGATGTTCCGGATGACCGACGAGGCCGGCGGCGACGACAAGGTCCTGTGCGTGCCCGCCGGCGATCCGCGGGTGGAGCACCTGCGCGACATCCATCACGTCGCCGAGTTCGACCGACTGGAGATCCAGCACTTCTTCGAGGTCTACAAGGACCTCGAACCGGGCAAGAGCGTCGAGGGAGCGACCTGGGTCGGTCGCTCGGACGCCGAACGCGAGATCCGCGAGTCGTGGCGGCGCTACGACGAGACCGGGCACGCCGGCAAGCACGAGTCCGGGCAATGACCGGCCCCGGGGGAGCACCGACGCGGGTCGCCGTCGTCGGGGCCGGCATGGTCGGCCTGTCCACCGCCTGGTTCCTCCAGGAGCACGGGGTCGAGGTCGTCGTCCTCGAACGACGTGACGTCGGTTCCGGCGCGAGCTGGGCCAACGCCGGCTGGCTCACGCCGTCGTTGGCCACGCCGTTGCCCGAGCCGGCGGTGCTGCGGTACGGGCTGCGCATGCTCGTCCAACCGTCCTCGCCGGTCTACGTCCCCCCGACCGCCGATCCCGCGTTGATCTCCTTCCTCACCCGGTTCGCCCGCAACAGCACCGCGTCCCGGTGGCGCGCGGCGATGGCGGCGATGGTCCCGATCAACCGCCGCGCCCTCCCCGCCTACGACCGCGTCCACGCCGGCGGTGTCGCGGCCCGAACCCGCTCCGCCGACCCGTTCCTCGCCGCCTACCGCACCGAGTCCGAACGGCGCGTCCTGGTCGAGGAGATCGAGCACATCCGGGCCGCCGGCCAGGAGGTCCGGTTCGAACTGCTCGACGGCGCGACCGCCCGGTCGATCGAGCCGGCGCTGTCCGACGAGGTCGGGGCCGCGATCCGCATCGACGGCCAGCAGTACATCGACCCGGCGCAGTTCGTCCAGGCCCTCGCCGACGCCGTCCGGTCGCGCGGCGGCCTGATCCGCACCGGCGTGGACGTGCTCGCCGTCCGCGCGGCCGGTTCCGGCGCACAGGTGCGCACCTGCCCCGGCGGCATCGAGCAGTACGACGCGATCGTCCTCGCGCCGGGAGCGTGGTCCGGGGAACTGGCCCGATCCGCGGGCGTGCGAACCGCCGTCCAGGCCGGCCGCGGCTACAGCTTCAGCTGCACGCCCGACCAGATCCCCGCCAACCCCGTCTACTTCCCCGCTCAGCGCGTCGCCTGCACGCCGCTGGGCGACCGACTTCGCGTGGCGGGGATGATGGAGTTCCGGCCGGCCGACGCGCGGTTCGACCCACGCCGCATCGACGCCCTCGTCGCGGCCGCGACGCCGTTGCTGCGCGGCGGCGACCTCAGCCGGCGCACGGACGAGTGGGTCGGGCCACGGCCGGTCACCCCGGACGGCCTGCCGCTGATCGGCGCCACCGCGGCCGCCGGGGTGTACCTCGCCGGCGGGCACGGCATGTGGGGGATCACCCTCGGTCCGGCGACCGGCGAGCTCCTGGCCGAGCTCGTCGTCACCGGCCGGACGCCACCCGAACTCGCCCCGTTCGACCCGCTGCGTTGATCGTGCGGGTCCACCGACCCGCTGCGTCGATCGTGCGGGTGCACCGACGGGCGGGACCTTAGCCTCACCGACTCCGGCACTTCGCCCCTGCGTTCGGCCGGTTCCCCGGGCATACCGTGGGGGGTATGAAGAACCTCCTGATCCTCGGCGGCGGCACCGCCGGATCGATCACCGCGAACAAGCTGCGTCGACGGCTGCCCGCCACCGAGTGGGCCGTAACCGTCGTCGACGCCGACGACGACCATCGGTACCAGCCCGGGTTCTTGTTCGTCCCGTTCGGGACGTACCGACCCGAGCAGGTGACCCGAAGCCGCCGGCGCTACCTGAAGTCCGACGTCGAGTTGGTCTACGCGCAGATCGAGCGCGTGCTGCCCGACGAACACGTCGTCGAACTCGCCGGCGGACGACGCCTGCCGTACGACGTCCTGATCATCGCGACCGGCGTGACGCCGAGACCGGACCAGACCCCCGGACTGCTCGGCGACGAGTGGCGTCGTTCGATCCACGAGTTCTACAGCTACGAGGGGTCGGTCGCGCTCGCGAAGGCGCTCGCGTCGTGGTCCGGCGGTCGCCTGGTCACCAGCGTCGTCGAGATGCCGATCAAGTGCCCCGTCGCGCCGCTGGAGTTCGCGTTCCTCGCCGACGCGCACTTCGTCGCGCGCGGAATGCGCGACCGCGTCGAGATGACGTACGTGACGCCACTGCCCGGAGCGTTCACCAAGCCGATCGCCGCCAAGGCCTTCGGCGGATCGCTGGACGACAGGAGGATCGCGGTCGAGCCGGACTTCATGCTCATGGAGGTCGACGCCGAACGCCGGGTCCTGGTCTCCTACGACGAGCGGGAGGTTCCGTACGACCTCCTCGTCATCGTCCCGGTGAACATGGGCGCCGACTTCGTCGCCGCCTCCGGGCTGGGCAACGAACTGAACCTCGTCCCGGTCGACAAGCACACCCTGCAGTCGAAGGAGTACGCCGACATCTTCGCCCTCGGCGACGCGAGCGACATCCCGACATCCAAGGCGGGTTCCGTCGCGCACTTCCAGATCGACGTCTTCGTCGAGAACTTCATGCAGTACGTGGCCGGCAAGGCGATGACCCACCGCGTCGACGGGCACGCGAACTGCTTCATCGAGACCGGCAACGGCAAGGCGATGCTGATCGACTTCAACTACGACACCGAGCCACTGCCGGGCAAGTTCCCGGTCGCCGGCCTCGGGCCGATGAGCCTGCTGAAGGAGACCCGCTTGAACCACCTGGGGAAGATGTCGTTCCAGTGGATGTACTGGAACCTGCTGATTCCCGGCCGCCCGATCCCGCTCGCTGCCGACATGTCGTTGTCCGGCAAGCGAACCGACCTGATCACCACCACCTGACCGACAGGAGAACTGACAATGCCCACGACGACCATCGCCGGCCGCGAGGTCTCGGTCGACGACGAAGGGTTCATGACCAAGTACGACGAATGGGACGAGTCGACGGGCTCCGCGCTCGCGACCGCGATCGGCATCGACATGACCGACGACCACTGGAAGGCGATCCGCTTTCTGCGCGAGGACTTCAAGGCCCAGGGCGCGACGCCGACGATCCGTCGGGTGTCGACCGTCGGCGGAATCGACACGAAGCAGTTGTTCGTCCTGTTCCCGAAGAAGCCGGCGAAGAAGATGGCCTACATCGCCGGTCTGCCCAAGCCCGCCGGCTGCGTCTGACCGGCGACGTCCGAGAGGTACTGACATGACCGACGACATGATCGTCCCGGCGTTCGACGACGACGTCGAGACGGGCCGAAAGCTCGCCATCATCTGCTCCAAGGGGAACCTGGACATGGCCTACCCGGGGCTCATCCTCGGGAACGCGGCCCTCGGCGAGGGTCTCGAGGTGCACCTGTTCTTCACGTTCTGGGGATTCGACATGATCACCAAGGGCCGCATGGAGAACCTGAAGTTCTCCCCGGTCGGCAACACCGCGGCGCACATGCCGATGGCGCTGACCCCGCTGCCCGGCGTGACGAAGATGGCCACCCACATGATGCAGAAGGCGTTGGAGGACCTGGAGATCCCACCCGTTCCGGAGTTCCTCGAACTCATCAAGGCCTCCGGCGGGCACCTGTGGGCCTGCCGACTGAGCGCGGACATGAACAAGTTGACGATGGACGATCTCTACGAAGGCGTCGACGACATCATCAGCGCCAGCGACTTCATCGAGAAGACCGAGGGCGCTCAGCTGCTGTTCATCTAGTCCCGACCGCACCGGAGTCCGCGACGGCGGTCAGTGCCGCCAACGCGCCGACGCGGACCGGTTCGGGCAGGGGCGTGACGCCGTACGTCTCCAGCGCGCCCTGGCCGGCCAGCCGCAGGACGTACTGCGCGAAGGAGGTCGGCAGTGCGGTGTCCGGAGCGTCGCACAGCAGCAGGTGCGCGTACCCCATGATCGGCCAGCCGAGCAGCGGCTGCCCGTCGGCCAGCACGACCTTCGACGCCGTGAGGTCGAAGTTCTCCGCGGTCGGCACACCGCCGATGGCCGGGCTGGCCGAGATGTCCCTGACGCCGTCGACGGTCACCGTCGTCGCGCCCGCGCCGACCTTGGCCAGTTGCGTGTCGTCCGGCGCGACGACTGTGCCCTGCACCGGGACCGACGCGACGGGGATCCCTCCGGCGACCGCGAGGAACGCGGGAAGGACGGCCACGGCACCCTCGTTCACGAGCAGCGCGTCGACCAGGTCGTTGTGCGTCGGGTAGGTCGTGGCCGCCGGGACGGTCCCGACGACACCGGCCGACCACGCCGACGGGTCCTCGTACGTCAGCCACGACGTCATCGCCGTCACCGAGCCCGGGTCATGCTCGGCCCCGAGCACGCGGATGGCCGGCAGGCCGCTGAGGTCGTAGTCGCCGTTCGGTTCGGTGATCAACGGGTCCTCCCACGACGTGACTGAGCCGTCGAGGATTCCGGCGATCGCCTGGGGCGTCAGGACGAGCCCCTCGAGTCCGACCACGTTGTAGGCGAGGGCGACCACGTACGAGAAGGCCGGTACGACGACGGTCGACCCGCGCGGGCAGGCCCCCGCGGCGAACTCCGCCCTCTGCGCGTCGGTCGGCGCTTGATCGACCAACCGAACCGGCCCGTTGCCCTGATCTGTCACCTCTGCCGTCACCTGCTTCGCACAGACCCCGGTCAGCGCCTGACCCACCGCGTCCATCGCGCCGGTGAAGTCCTCGGGCACACGCACCGTCAACGTGCCGGACCGACACGTGATCTCGTTCTCGGTCTTGGCTGCGAGCACGTCCGGCGGAAGCGGCGGGGTGCACGCCGCGAGCAGCGCCGCGGCCGTGAGCACACCGAGGACGACGCCCCGGCTCGTCGAGATGATCCGGGGCATCGTCCTCGTCCTGTGGGTGAACCGGTGGGCAGGTCGGCGTTCTCGGCGTGGCTACTGGATCCTCGCCACGAGGGATTTCGCGGTCGTCAGCACCTTGCCACCGACCGGCACGTAGCCGAGCGCAGCCGCCTTGGCCGGCCCGCACTTTTGGATCACGTAATCGAAGAACTGCCGCACACCCAGCCCGTTCGGGCCCTTGCCGTCGGTACGGGCCAGTCCGTAGCTGAAGATCGCCGCCGGGTACGCGCCCGGGATCCTGACGTTGTAGTTCAACGCGACCAGTCCGTTGGCGGCGACGTTGGTCTGGTTCGCCAGGTTCTTCGACGCCGACGCGGTCGACGGCGCGACGAACTCACCGTTCGCGTTCTGGATCCGCGCGACCGGGTAGCCCTTGGCGTCGGAGAAGTCGACGTAGCCGATCGTGCCTGGCTTCGAATTCACCAGCGCGACCACCGCGGCGCTGTCCTTGCCGGAGACCGAGTTGGCCGGCGGGTTCCCACCCGGGAACGCGGTCGAGAAGTCGTCCTGGACCTTCGACCAGATCGACGGTGCCCACGCATTCAGGTACTGCAGCGTGTTGTTCGACGTGCCCGAGTTGCCGGATCGGTAGACCACCGTCACCGGGAGGTTCGGGATCGCAGCGGCGATGCGCGGATTGTCCTTCAGGATCTCCGGCGCGCGCCAGGTGGTCAGGTTGCCGGAGAGGAGCTTGGCCAGCGTCGCCTGCCTCAACTGGATGGACGAGCCCAGCGATCGGCCGGTCGTCGCGTTCTTCAGGTTGATCGGGAAGGCGATCGCCCCGCCGACGTCGGGGATGTACTCCCAGCCGAAGGATGGCTCGCCCGAGGCGTACGCACTGTCGGTCTGCGCGTATCCGAAGACGCCCTTGGCGAAGCTCGACTTGCCGGTGCCGGAGCCGGCCGACGTGTACTGGATGTCGAAGCCACTTTGGGTGGCGTTGAAGTCGGCGACGCACGCCGACAGGAACGGGTACGGGAAGGACGCGCCTCCACCGCTGATCGTGTTGGCGGCCTGGGCCGGGCTTGCGATCGTGACGGCCGAAGCGACGACCGCCGCGCCGGCCAGAGCCGCAAATGTGCGACGCACTGGATTCTCCTTGTCATTGTTGACCATTACCGCTCCAAAGTAGGAGCGTCGCCTGACGTCTCGGGGTCTCGTCGCTTTCCGGGCGGCGACCACTAGGTGAACAATCGGGGCTCGAACCCGTCGGACTCGCGAGGTGTCGCTGTTCGCCGTTCATCCGAAGCGGCCGTTGACGTAGTCGAGCGTCCGCTGGTCCTGCGGATTCCCGAAGATCTCCGTCGTCGGACCCTGTTCCACGACGTGGCCGGGGTCGCCGTCCGTCGACAGGAAGAACGCCGTGTTGTCGGCGACGCGAACCGCCTGCTGCATGTTGTGGGTGACGATGATGATCGTCATCTCCTTGGACAACTCTCGGATCGTCTCCTCGATCCTCAGGGTCGATCCCGGATCCAGGGCCGAGCACGGTTCGTCCATCAGCAGCACGCTGGGATCCACCGCGAGGGCGCGGGCGATGACCAGGCGCTGCTGCTGGCCGCCGGACAGGTCGCCGGCCGCGTGGCCCAGTCGGTCCTTGACCTCGGTCCACAGCCCGGCCGCGGAGAGCGTCCGCTCGACGATGTCGTCACGGTCGGGCCGCTTCATCCCCGACAGCTTCAGCCCGGACAGGACGTTGCCCCGGATCGTCATGCTGGGGAACGGGTTGGGCTTCTGGAACACCATCCCGATGCTGAGCCGGATGCGCACCGGATCGACGTCAGGAGCGTAGATGTCCCTGCCCTCGAACCGGATCTCGCCAGCCAGCGCAGCGCCGGGGATGAGTTCGTGCAATCGGTTCAGGGTTCGGATGAACGTCGACTTGCCACACCCGGACGGGCCGATCAGCGCCGTGCAGCTGTTCTTCGGGAAGTCGATCGACACACCCTCCAGGACCTTACGGCTGCCGAACCACACGCTGACGTCGCTGGCCTGCACCTCCAAGGGCGCAGCCGTCGCTGGCACGGCCAGCTGCTGTTCGAGCTCGCGCACGTCGGGGATTCGCACATCGTCGAACTCAGCGGTGGACATGGCCTACCTTCCGGGTCGTCGCGCTGACAGGACGCGCGTCAGGGTGAACAAGGCCGCGACGAGGACCGTCAGCACGAGGGCGGCGCCCCACGCCCGGTTCACGGCGTCGGGGTAGGGCTGGGCGACGTTCTGGAAGATGTACGTCGGCAGGGCCGTGATCGGTCCGCCGAACGGGTCGAGCACGGTCCGGCTGCTCTGCAGCGCGGTGAGCAGCAGTGGCGCGGTCTCTCCGACGACGCGGGCGATCCCGAGGACGGACGCCGTGATGATCCCGGTCTTCGCCGCCGGGAGGACGACATGGAGCACGACGCGCGCACGCGTCGAGCCGAGCGCGAGCGCGCCGGTACGCAGATCCTCCGGCACCAGCCGCAGCACCTCCTCGGCGGTGCGCGCCACGGTGGGCAGCATCAAGATCGCGTAGGCGAGCGCGCCGGCGAACGCGCTCTGCGCCAGCACCCCGGTGAGGATGAAGACCGTCAGGATGAACAGCCCGGCGACGACCGACGGGACGCCGCTCATCGCCTGGACGACGAAGCGCACGTACGGCACGACCCGTCCGCGCACCTCGGTGATGTAGACCGCGGTCATGATCCCCAGCGGCACCGCGATCAGCGCCGAGACGGCCACGATCAGCACCGTGCCGAGGACGGCGTGGCCGACGCCGCCGTAGCCGAGCGGCGTCGACGGGCTGATGTACTCGTTGTTCTGCGTGAGGAAGGCGACGCTCATCGCCCGCATGCCCCGGGTGAGGACCGACCACAGGAGCGAGGTCAGCACGACGAGGCTGAAGACCGTCGCGCCGATCGCGGAGACGATGACGATCGCATCGATCGCCGACCTCGTCCCCCGCGTGGCGATCGCCGCACACGCTGCCGCGACGAGCTGCAGCGGGAAGTAGATCCCGACCATCACGGTCACCTTCGGGATGTCGGTGAGGACCCACACCGCCGCGACGACCATCGCCGGCACGACGACGGCGACGGCGACGGCGACCCGGAAGCCGGACGTGCGGCGGCCCCACGGCCGTTGGGCCGGTTGCTTCTGGAGCTCGGCGAGGCGGGACGGGTCGAACGTGATCGTCGTGCTCACCCGTGCATCCGTCCCGTCCGGTTGACGATGAGATTGGCGATGACGTTCACCAGCAGCGTCCCGATGAACAGGACGAAGCCGGCGGCCAGCAGCACCTGGGTCTCGTACGGGCCGCTGGCCTCGCCGAACTTCGAGACGATGAGGGTCGCGATCGAGCCGCCGCCGGACTCGATGATCTGGCCGTAGTTGACCGGGTCGAACACGATCTTCAGGACGAAGAACACGGCGATCGTCTCGCCGAGCGCCCGGCCCAGGCCGAGCATGACGCCGCCGACGAGTCCGCCACGGCCGTAGGGCAGAGCGACGTAGCGCAGCATGGTCCACATCGAGCACCCGAGGGCCTCGGCGGCACTCACCAGATCGGGTGGGGTGCGGGCGAGGACCTCGCGGGTGACCGAGGTGACGATGGGGATCATCATGATCGCGAGCACGAAGGCGGCCGTGAACGGCGTGCCGGTGAAGTTCCCGCTGTCGTTCGCGAACACCGGGAACCAGCCGAAGTACTGGTTGAGCAGCCGCTGCCAGCCCTCGGCGGTCGGCTGCAGGACGGCGAACGCCCACAGGCCGAGGATCACGCTGGGGATCGCTGCCATGAGGTCCACGAGGTTCGTCAGCACCTTCGCCAGCGGTGGCGGTGCGAGGAAGACCATGAAGACCGACAGGAGCAGCGACGCCGGGACGGCGATCACCAGTGCGATCGCGGCGAGGAGCAACGAGCCGTAGAGCATGCCCCAGATGCCGTAGTCCGGCGGGTCCCACACGGAGGTCGTGAGGAAGGACAGCCCCTGCGTCTGCAGCACCGGGATCGCCTGCAGACCCAGGAAGATCGCGATGCCGACGAGCACGACGAAAGCGGTGGACGCCGCGACGGTGACAGACCCGTCGAAGACGCGGTCGCCCCAGTACGTGGCCTTCGTCCGTCGCGGGTCACACACGCTCGCGGCGTGCTTCTCGATCACGAGACCACGGTGCTCGGCCGAGTTTGCCGAACAGTCACGACCGGCTCAACGACGCGCGGCGCATCGGTGAACAGTGCGTGAACAGACGACCGGGACGCGTCGATCGCGGCGATCGGTCAGTCGACGGGGCCGTGCCCCTCGATGTGCGGGTGGCCGGACAGCGGTTCGGCGAGCCGCTCCTCGGTGGGGATCTCCGCCTCGATGTCGGACGCGTGGACCGTGTTGAGCATCGCGCGAACCGCCCATCCGCCGAACCCGATGATGACGACCGCGATGGTCAACCAGGCCAGGACGACGGGCAACTGGGTCAGCTTGAACAGCACGAAGGACACGGTCGCGGCGGCGGGGATCGTCAGCACCCAGGCGATGGCCATCTCGCCGATGACCTTCCAGTTCGCCCCCTTTCCGGACCCGACACCCGCACCGACGATCGACGAGGCGGCCGCGTGCGTCGTCGAGATCGGCATGCCGACGGCCGTCGCGCCGAAGATCGCCGTCGTCGCGCCGATGTTCGCGGCCGTGCCGGAGTTGGCGTGCAGGGTGGTGATCCGCAGGCCCATCGTCTCGATGATCCGCCAGCCACCCCACAGGGTCCCCAGGGCGATCGCGGCGTAGGCGGTCAGCGCGACCCACTCCGGGACGATCACGTCCTTGCCGTTCGCCGCCATCTCGGTGTAACCGGCACCGAGCAGCAGCGCGGCGATGACGCCCATCGTCTTCTGCGCGTCGTTCGCACCATGCCCGAACGACACCGCGGCCGCCGAGACCAACTGCAGGCCCTTGAAGACCGGGTGGTTGTCGTGCATGCGGAACACCCGTTGCAGCCCGAGGACGAGGTACATCGCGGCGAACGCGATCGCGAACGCCACCGCGGGCGACAGGACGATCCCCGCACCGGCCTTCTCGACGCTGGCCCAGTCGATCGCGTCGAGTCCGCCGGCGGCCAGGCCCGCGCCGACGAGTCCGCCGATGATCGCGTGGCTCGACGACGACGGCATCCCGAACCGCCAGGTGACGAAGTTCCACACCACGGCGGCGAACAGGGCCGCGAACGTGACCGCGACCCCGTCGTAGTCCGTCCGGACCGTCTTGGCGATCGTGTTCGCCACGGCCGTTCCGACGACGAAGTACGCCGCGAAGTTGAATGCCGCCGAGAACGCCGGCGCCCAGCGCGCCGGCAGGGCGCGGGTCGCCACAACCGTGGCCACCGAGTTCGCGGCGTCGTGGAACCCGTTCGTGAAGTCGAACACCAGCGCGATGGCGATGACCGCGACGACGCTGATCAGCAGAAGGTCCACCGGACGGCCTACCCCTCTCCGCTGTCAGCGGCACCAGCGTACGGCTCGACCGCGGCCGACGTCCGACGAAGTCGTCCGGGCCGGTTGTGCACGCGCGCAGTCTGGGTCGTCGTCGTTGCGCAACGGCTGCCGCCGGGCGACGGGCCGGTGTCCGTCGGGTGAACAGCAGGTGAACGTCAGCCCGAACGCAGGTCGAGAACCGTGACGACGTCGCCCTCGACGACCTCGGTGACCGCCTCCGGCACGACGATGAGCGCGTCCGCGGCCGCCAGCCCGCCGAACAGGTGCGACCCCTGGCCGTGGCCGACCGGTTCGACCCCACCGGGGACGAACCGCCCCCTGGCGTACTGCCGCTTGCCGGCCGGGGACCGGAATCCGGTCCGGCAGGGGACCTCGACCGTCGGCCGGTCGACGACCGCCAGGCCGCGCATCGTGGCGATCGCCGGTCGGACGAACACCTCGAAGGACACATAGCTGCTCACCGGATTCCCCGGCAGGGTGACGATCGGCACCGCGCCGTCCCCGACGACCCCGTGCCCCTGCGGCATCCCCGGGTTCATCGCGACCTTGGTGAACTCGACCGTCCCCAGTTCGGCGAGCACCGCCTTGACCGAATCGTGCGCCCCCATGCTCACCCCGCCGCTCGTGACGATCAGGTCGCATCGGTGCAGCTGGTCCTCGACCGCGGCGAGGACGGCGGCGTCGTCGTCGGGCACCGGGCCGACCCGGTAGGCGTCCGCGCCGGCCTCCCGGCAGGCGGCGACGAGCAGGTAGCTGTTCGAGTCGCTGATCAGGCCGTGGCGCAACGGCGTTCCGGGTTCGACGAGCTCTGACCCGGTCGAGATGACCGCGACCCGCGGCCGCGGGTGGACGAGCACCTGGCCGCAGCCGACGGCGGCCAGGATCGCGATCTGCCGCGCGCCGATCAACGTTCCGGCGCGCAGGACGACCTCGCCGGCGACGACGTCCTCCGCGGCGCGCCGGACGTACGCCCCCGGCCGCGCCGGTTCGTCGATCCGCACGACGTCGGTGCCGGCATCCGTCGCCTCGACCGGGACGACGGCGTCGGCGCCGTCGGGCATGGGCGCGCCGGTCATGATCCGGATCGCCGTCCCCTCGGACACGGCCTCGGTCGACCGGAACCCGGCCGGGACGTCGTCGACGACGCGCAGGCTCACCGGGGAGTCCGCCGTCGCCGCGGCGACGTCGGTCGATCGCACCGCGTAGCCGTCCATCGCGGAGTTGTCGAACGACGGCAGCGGCCACGGCGC
>CAYMNG010000030.1:16474-23338 GCA_964391765.1 uncultured Bifidobacteriaceae bacterium
TTCGTCATCGGCGCGGCGACGTCCGCGGCCAGGACGCATCCGTGGGCCGACGCCAACGGCAACTCGATCGCGGCCAGCGGCCGCATCCGGGCCAGGACCTGATCGCGGTACTCGTCGACGGCCTTCACGTCGCCGAGGCTAGCGCCGCGGGCGGGCGAACCTCACCCCGCTCGTTCGACGGCGTCCTTCACGCCCTTGGCGCCCATGTTCACGATCAACACCCGGGCGACGTCCTGACCGGTGTTCGACCCGCTGTGCCACACGCCCTGGGCCTGCATGAACCCCGTCCCGGCCGCGAACGTCTTGGTGACCCCGGCGTCGTACTCCTCCATCCAGGTCCCGTCGAGCACGTAGACGAACGTCGGCGTGCGCTGCTTGCGCCACGGGGTCTGCTGACCCGGCTGCAGTTCGACGACCTCGCTGGAGACGCGCGCCGGCTTTCCCTGCGGGTAGGTGATCGGCTGGTCCAGGACGGTCAGCCGCTGACCGGACAGCACCGGTGCCCGAATCGCGGCCGCCGTCGCACTCGAACTCGCGGCCGGCTCGTCCCCGCCGCCGCACCCCGAGAGCACCACGACCGCGGCGAGTGCGGGCGCGATCAGCGTTCGTCGACTCATCCTCGCAGGCTAGACACGCTCCGCCGCCGAACCCGGGAGCCGCGCGGTGAGGTCGGTGAACGCGGCTACGAGTTCAGCCAGTTGTCCAAGAACGCACGGTGGCCGGGGCACAGGTTGTAGACCGCCGAGGTCAAGATCGCCGACGTCTGACCGGTCGTGATGTCCGCACCGAGCATCTCGTCGATGATGTTCTGGAAGTTGCCGCCGTTGTCGAGGGTCCGGCACACCGCCCGACCGACCCCGAACAACGACGCGTCGCTGGCCTGCTTGAGCGATGCGTCCAGGTAGCGGGCGTCGCGCAGGTAGGCCTTGCGCTTGGCGGCGACGGACGCCAGCGGCACCGCGCGCACCCATCCACGCGGGCAGGTCTGACCGGCCAGCGTGCGCTGGATTCCCGTGCGCAGGTTGATGCACTTGACCGTCGTCACCGTCCGGGCCACCGCGGCCGCCGGCGCGGCCTGAGCCACCGCGACGGGCGACGCGGCCTGGGCCGGCGCGACCAGCCCGAGCGACGCCAGCAGCACGACTCCGGCGACGAACGTGTTCCTCGACCTCATGACATGCCCCCAGGATTCCGGTCGCGGCACGGCCGCCGCGCGATCCGCAGGCGGACACCGTATCGCCGGCGACCACCTGACGGCGGGGGTTCCGCCGCAGGTCGCCCGCGCGCCGGCTCGTAACCTTCGACGGTGCGCCTGATCTCGCCCCCGTCCCGGTCGGTGCCGCGTACCCGGTGGAGCGCGGCCTCGCGGTGGCGGGCCCGACCAGGCACCGTCACCGTGCTCGTCGTCGGCCTGTGGCTGTTCGGCACCGGCGAGGCGCTCATCGTCGACGCCGGCCTCGGGGTGTCGCCGTGGACGGTGCTCGCCCAGGGCATCTCGGTCCGCCTGCCGATCTCGATCGGCGTGGCCACGTTCGCGGTGAGCACCGTGGTCCTGCTGATGTGGGTACCCCTGCGCGAGCGACCCGGCCTCGGCACGGTGCTGAACATCATCGTCATCGCGGTCGCCCTCCAGGTGATGATCGACCTCCTGCCGACGCCGACCTCGCTGCTGGTGCGGGTGCCGATGGTCCTCCTCGGGATCGCGTCGATCGGGCTCGGCAGCGGGCTGTACCTGACGACGAACCTCGGCCCCGGCCCGCGCGACGGGTGGATGACCGGCATCCACCAGCGCACCGGCTGGCCGGTGACGATCGTGCGCACCTCGATCGAGGCGAGCGCACTGCTGATCGGCTGGCTGCTCGGTGGCAGCGTCGGGGTCGGGACGGTGCTGTTCGCCCTCCTGATCGGCCCCGCAGTCGGCTACGGACTGCTCGCCGTCGGTGCCGTCGGCACGGTCGGCGAGGCCACGGAGTTGACGGTGATCGACGGCGCGGACCACCCGGAGGCGGAGGCCTAGCCGGCCGTGGATCCGGCCGGGCCACGAGGCCCGACCGGGTTCGGCAGGATGAGCGCATGCT
This sequence comes from uncultured Bifidobacteriaceae bacterium, assembly GCA_964391765.1. Lineage (GTDB taxonomy): Bacteria > Actinomycetota > Actinomycetes > S36-B12 > S36-B12 > UBA10649. The sequence goes on from CAYMNG010000030.1 coordinate 18,553, forward strand.
CGACGACTCGACCCGTCGCCAACTTCGCTTCGCGCTGTTCCTCCAGGGCTTCGCGGCCCTCATGCTCGTGGCCACGCTGGTGATCCGCGTGACGGCGCTGGGCTGGGACGTCGTCGCGGCGCTGTTCACCCTCGGCGTGGTCGTCGTCGGCACGGCGATCGGGTTCACGCTCGGCCGACTGCGCGGCTAGCCGCCGCCGGCGCGATGCCGGCCGATCCGCCGGAGGATCGCTGATTCGCCGTCGATTGTCCTGCCTGCTAACCTCGATTCGGGAATTCTTCCCGAAATCAGTTGCCTATTCGCCAGGAGTCCCCGTGCGCGCCGTCGCCACCGTCCTCATCGACGAGTCCCACCGCCAGGCGTGGTCCACCCGCGCCGACGTCGCCGCGACGATCAACCCGGTCAACCCGGCCGACGCCTCGTACGCGCAGGCCCGGTCGGAGTTGGAGCGCGCCGGGATCGACGTCCGCGTCCATGCCGACGGACCCCTCGACGCGGCCGCGCTCGCCGGCGTCGACGCGCTCGTCCTGCCCCACTGCGCCGACGACGCCTGGGAGCGCACCGTCGGGCACGGCTCCCCGCGGTTGACCGACCGCGAGCTCGACGCGGTCGAGGCGTTCGTCCGCGCGGGCGGCGGGCTGCTGGTGCTCGGGGAGACGGAGCAGGACAAGTACGGCAACAGCGCGGGCGCGCTGGCCGCCCGCTTCGCCATCACGATCGACAACGTCACGGTGCAGGATCCGGCACACGCGTTCGCGGCCGTCCCCACCTGGGTCCTCGCCGACCTGCGCCGTGACGCCCGCGCCGGCCGCTACGACCTGACCGCCGAGGTCGAGCAGGCCTGCTTCTACCGCGCGGGAGCGCTGCGCGCCGGCGACGACGTCACCGTGGTCGCTCGTACGCACGACACTGCCGACCCGGCCGCCGCGCCCCTCGTGGTCGCTACCGACCTGCCGGCCGGTCGCGTCGTCGTGACCGCGGACTCCGACCTGTTCGGCGACGACTCGATCGCCGACCTGGACCACCGCGCGCTGTGGCGCAACCTCGTGACCTGGGTCGCCGGCGCACCGGCGGCCGCGCGCGCCAGCCAGGCCGCGCCGGCGGCGTGGACCGCGACCGACGACGACTGGCTGAGCCTGGTCGACGCGATCGAGGCGCTGCGACCGATGCAGGCCGCGGACGGCTCGATCGACCTCGACGTCCACGACCAGGTCGCCGTGGACGCCCTCGCCCACCAGGCGATCGCCGCGATCGAGTCGCTGACCCCGCGGTTCGCCCACCAGCGCGAGCACCTCGCCGCAACGGTCGCCGACCTACGCGCGTGGGCGGCCGGCTCGTACGGCGTCCCGGACTTCGTCGAGTCGCTGCGCCTGTTCCGCCCCGACCTGCGCCGCGAGCACGGCGTCGAGCACCTGGTCGTGTTCGCGATGTACACCCAGAACGGCAACCCCGACCGCAACCTGGAGGCCGTCGTCACGCGCACGTTCTGGCCCGACTGGCTCGCCGCCCAGGAAGCGACCTACGACAACGCCGCCTTCGTCCCGATCGAGTTCGTCGGGTTCACGGCCGGCTACCAGACCCATTCGGCGGTGCTGTTCCCCGAGACGGTCGCGACGAGCACGACGATCGACTTCACCTGGGGCGGGATCTTCTGCGACCGCGAGGCGGCGCGGTTCCGCGCGGTGTCGGCGCAGGCGGCGCAGGACCTGCGGTTGCCGGTTCCGCCCGAGGTCGACCTCCTGCTGTCCGACCAGCGCCTGGCCCAGGAGACGTTCGTGCTGTGGGACCTGATCCACGACCGCACGCACAGCCGCGGCACGTTGCCGTTCGACCCGTTCATGATCAAGCAGCGCATGCCGTACTGGATGTACGCCCTGGAGGAACTGCGCTGCGACCTGTCGACCTACCGCGAGACGTCGACGCTCGACACCGCCGGCGTCCACCTGGGCCGATACATCCGGTACGCGATCGTCTTGGACCGGCTCTTCCGGTTCCCGGTCACCGGGTCGCGCGTGCGCAACTACGACGGCCTGGCCGGCCAACTGCTGTTCTCCTGGCTGCACCGTCGCGACGTCGTGCGCTGGACGGACAACACGCTGACGGTCGACTGGGGCCGGCTGCCCGACGCCGTCCTCGCGCTCGGCGAGGCCGTCGAGGCCCTGTACCGCGACGGCATCGACCGGTCCCGGAGCGCCCAGTGGCTCGCCGCGCACGCGTTCGTCTCGGCGTACGTCGAACCCCACCCCGCCTCGGCGTGGGCGCGCGGGGCCGCCGCGCTGCCGACGACCGGCGAACCGCGCGAACTCGTCGACGCCGCGCTGCCCGACGAGTTCCCGCTCTCGGTGTTCTACGACACCCTCCGACGTCGCCTGACCCCCACGATCGACGCCGTGGCCGGGGTCACGGCATGATCGCGGCCATGAACCAGAGCGCACCGCTCGCGATCGTCGCCGGTGCCGGTGCCGGCGGGGTCGCCACCACCGCGAGCCTGGTCCGCGCCGGGTTCCGGGTCGTCGTCCTCGACGCCCGACGAGAGTCCGCCGAGGCCGCGATCGCCGCGCTCAGTGCCGATGCCGACACCGGTGCCGGTGTCGGTGCCGTGCAGGCCCACGCGGTCGACCTCCTGGACGAGACGGCCGTGCTCGCCCTGCGCGACCGACTTCTCGCCGAGTACGGCCGGATCGACGCCGTCGTCCACCTGGTCGGCGGCTGGCGTGGCGGTCGCACTCTGACGATGACGTCGGTCGCGGACTGGCGGGCGCTCCAGCCGCCGATCGTGGAGACCCTCGCGGTGCTCACCGCGGCGTTCGCCCCGGACGTGGCCGCCAGCGACGTCGGTCGCGTCGTCATGGTGACCAGCACCGCGGCCGCGACGCCGACCGCGGGCAACATCGCCTACGCCGCGGCGAAGTCGGCCGCGGAGGCCTGGATGGTCGGCGTCGCGGACCACCTGCGCGACACCGCGGCCGCGGCGGTCACCGTCGCGGTCAAGGCCCTGGTCACCGACGCGATGATCGCCGCGTCGCCGGATCGGGACTTCACGACGTTCACCCACGTCCGCGACCTCGGCGACGCGATCGCCGCGGTGTGCGTCGGCCCGATCGGCAACGGCGACCGCGTGGACCTCACGGTCGCGCCGGGATCGGCATCGGGATCGTCGTCGTGACGGCGACCGGGTCCCGTGGCTTCGCCAGCGACAACTACGCCGCGATCCACCCGACGGTCCTCGCCGCGATCGGCGCGGCGAACGAGGGCCATCAGGTCGCCTACGGCGACGACCACGTCACCGCCGCACTCGCCGATGCCGTCCGCACCCATTTCGGCCCGCGGGCCGTGGCCTATCCCGTCTTCAACGGCACCGGCGCGAACGTCGTCGCGTTGCAGGCCATGACCGACCGCTGGGAGGCGGTGGTCTGCGCGACGACCGCGCACGTCAACGTCGACGAGGGCGGTGCGCCCGAGCACGTCGGCGGGGTCAAGTTGTGGCCGATCCCCACCCCGGACGGCAAGCTCACCCCCGATCTGCTCGACCAGCAGGCGTGGGGGTTCGGGGACGTCCATCGCGCCCAGCCGGCGGCGGTCACGATCACGCAGTCGACCGAACTCGGCACGGTCTACCGACGCGACGAACTCGCCGCCCTCGTCGACCATGCGCACGGCCTGGGCCTGCGGGTCCACGTCGACGGTGCCCGGATCGCCAACGCCGCCGCCGCGCTGGACCTCCCGCTGGCGGCACTGACGACCGACCTCGGCGTCGACGTGCTGTCGTTCGGCGGAACCAAGAACGGGGCGATGCTCGCCGAGGCGATCGTCGTGCTGAACCCCGACGCCGCACCCGGCGTGGCGTACCTGCGCAAGACCTCGATGCAGCTGGCCAGCAAGATGCGTTTCGTCAGCGCCCAGGTGCTGGCCCTGCTCACCGACGACCTGTGGCGGCGGAACGCCCGCCACGCGAACGCGATGGCCGCCGACCTCGCGGCCCGGGTGCGGGGAATCGACGGCGTGCGGATCAGCCGACCGGTCGAGGCGAACGCGGTCTTCGCGGTGCTGCCGGCCGAGGTCACCGCGCGCCTGCAACGGCGGTTCCGCTTCTACACCTGGGACCAGTCGACCGGCGAGGTGCGCTGGATGTGCTCGTGGGACACCACCGCGGGCGACGTCGAGGCGTTCGCAGCGGCGATCGCCGAGGAGATCACCGCCGGCTGACCGTCGTCAGTCGAGCCTGGGCGGACGGTTCTCGTACGGCGTCGACAGCACGATCGTCGTGCGGGTCGCGACGGAGGCGACCGAGCGGATCCGCGCCAGCAGTTCCTCCAGGTCGGCCGGCTCCGCGACCCGCACCTTGAGCACGTACGACTCCGCGCCAGCGACCGACCAGCACGACTCGATCTCGCCGATCCCGGCGAGCCGGTCGGGGACGTCGTCCGGCGCGGCCGGGTCGATCGGGGTCAACGAGACGAAGGCCGTCAGCGGCAGCCCGATCGCTCGCGCGTCGACCTGCGCGCGGTAGCCGGTGAGGACTCCGGTCCGCTCGAGCCGGCGGACACGCTGGTGCAGCGCCGATGTCGACAGGCCGGTCTCGCGGGCGATGTCGGCGAGCGACATGCGTCCGTCCGCGGCGAGCAGCGCGACGATGCGTCGATCGGTGGTCTCCACGAGGCCAAGCCTTCCACGACCCCGACCGCGAACCGCACCCCTGCGGCCGGGTACTACGCTGGCGACGTCCGGGGAGCTCGCACGATCGGCGGGCTGAGAGGGCGATCGCGGTCGCCGACCCATGAACCTG
>CAYMNG010000031.1:0-23006 GCA_964391765.1 uncultured Bifidobacteriaceae bacterium
AAGCAGGTGAACGTGCCCGGCTTCCGCAAGGGCAAGGTCCCCGCACGGATCATCGAACAGCGCTTCGGTCGCGCGGCGGTGCTGGAGGAGGCCGTCAACGAGGCCCTGCCGAAGGCCTACGACGAGGCGATCCGCACGAACGGCATCCAGCCGATCGGCCGGCCGGAGATCGACGTGACGGAGTTGGCGGACAACGAGGCGCTGACGTTCACCGCCGAGGTCGACGTGCGCCCGGAGTTCGACGTGCCCGAGTACACCGGCCTCCAGGTCGAGGTGGCCAGTGCGACGCCGACCGACGACGACGTCCAGACCCAGCTCGACGGGCTGCGCACGCGCTTCGCCTCGTTGCGTGAGGTCGAGCGTCCGGCGGCCGACGGCGACGTGCTGCTCGTCGACATCTCCGGGGCGACCGATGCCGGTGACCCGGTCGAGGACCTGTCCGGCGACTCGATGTCGTACGAGCTCGGCACCGACGGCATGCTCCCCGGGTTCGACGAGGCCGTTCGCGGTGCGGTCGCCGGCGAGGAGCGCGAGTTCGACTTCACCCCGCAGAACGGCGACTGGACCGGGGAGCGGCTGATCGTCACCGCGACGGTGCGGGCCGTGCGTGAGCGCGACCTGCCGGCCGCCGACGACGACTTCGCTCAGTTCGCCTCGGAATTCGACACGATCGAGGAACTGCGCGAGGACCTTCGAACGCGCCTGGTGCGGGGCAAGAAGCTCGAGCAGGGGGCCGAGGCGCGTCGCAACGTGCTGCAGGCGCTGCTGGACTCCGTGGACATCCCCCTGCCGGAGAACATCATCGCCGCCGAGGTCGAGGCGCACTTCGAGGACGGCCACGAGGGCTCCGACGAGCACCGCGCGGAGGTCGAGAAGGAGGCCCGCGAGTCGCTGAAGAGCCAGTTCGTGCTCGACAAGATCGCCGAGGCCGAGGAGGTCACGGTCGGTGAGACCGACCTGTCGGTCTGGCTGTTCCAGCAGGCCCCGCGGTACGGCATGAGCCCGGACGCGCTGGCGCAGGCGCTCGTCGAGGCCGGCCAGGTGCCGATGGCGATCCAGGACATCCGTCGCGGCAAGGCGCTGGCGCTGGTGATGCAGACCGCGTCGGTCGTCGACGCGGACGGTGAGGTCGTCGACCTCGCGGCGCTGGACGCCGAGCTCGGCCGGGGTCCGGTGCTCGAGGAGGTCGACGAGATCACCGTGACCGAGGAGGTCGTCGTCGACGAGGACGGAAACGTCGTCGAGGTCGTGGAGACGATCGAGGAGTCGGTCGAGGTCGTGGAGATCGTTCCGGAGTCCGTCGGGTCGGCCGACGTCGTCGAGGAGTCCTGATCGGTCGAGCCCGGTTCGGCTGACGGCGAACGGGGCCGCGACCAGGGCATGACCGGGACGGGCAGCGGGTTAGGGTCACACAGGCGGCGCGATCGCGCGCCGGCGAACGGAGGTACGCGGTGGGCGACATCTACGTGCCGGCGTCCCGGGGAACGGGCGGCGGCATGACCGGCTTCGGCGACATGCTCGACGAGCGGCTGCTGAACGAGCGGATCATCTGGCTCGAGGGAGAGGTCCGGGACGAGAACTCCAACCGGATCGCCAAGCAGTTGCAGGTCCTCTCGGCGCAGGACCCGGACAAGGACATCACGCTGTACATCAACTCGCCCGGCGGATCGATCAGCGCGGGGATGGTGATCTACGACACGATGCAGTTGATCCCCAACGACGTCACGACCGTCGCGATGGGCCTCGCGGCGAGCATGGGGCAGTTCCTGCTGTGCGCCGGAACGGCCGGCAAGCGGTACGCCACGCCGAACACGCGCATCATGATGCACCAGCCCTCCGGCGGACTCGGCGGAACCGCGTCCGACATCAAGATCCAGGCCGAGCAGATGCTGTTCATCAAGAAGCGCATGGCCGCACTCATCGCCGAGCACACCGGGCAAACGCTCGAGCAGATCGAGCACGACTCCGACCGTGACCGCTGGTTCGACGCCGAGTCCGCGCGCGAGTACGGCCTGATCGACCACGTCTACAGCACCGCCGCCGACTCCCCGGGGTCCACGGCGCGGCGGGCGAAGGGGGAGGGCAAGTGAGCACGACCGGGTCCCACGCGTCGATCACCGCGCTGCCGGCTCCGTCGGCTCCGTCGGCACGGTACATCCTGCCGGAGTTCCGCGAGCGCAGCGCCTCCGGCGAGCGCATCCACAACCCCTACACGAAGCTGTTCGAGGAGCGCATCATCTTCCTCGGCGTGCAGATCGACGACGCGTCGGCCGACGACGTCATGGCCCAGTTGCTGTGCCTGGAGTCGATGGACCCCGACCGCGACATCCAGATCTACATCAACTCCCCGGGCGGCTCCTACACCGCCATGACGGCGATCTACGACACGATCCAGTTCGTCAAGCCGCAGGTGCAGACGGTGTGCCTGGGCCAGGCGGCCAGCGCCGCCGCGGTGCTGCTCGCCGCGGGGGCGCCGGGCAAGCGGTTCGCGTTGCCGCACGCGCGAATCCTCATCCACCAGCCGTACACCGAGGGCGGCGGGCAGGGCTCGGACATCGAGATCCAGGCCAACGAGATCCTTCGGATGCGGGCGGAGATGGAGGGGATCATCGCCAAGCACACCGGCCGGACGCCCGAGCAGGTGGCGCAGGACATCGAGCGCGACAAGATCCTCACCGCCGCCGATGCCAAGGAGTACGGGATCATCGACGCGGTGATCTCCTCGCGCAAGGCGTGACCCGGGCCGGTGGCCGACCCTGACGCCCGGCCGGGGAACGGCCGCCTGCGCGCCGGACTCGCGGCCGCGCTCGACCTCATCGGGCCGCGCGCGCGGCGGCGTTACCTCCTCGTCCTCGCCGCCCAGGTCGCCACGTCGCTGCTGGACCTGATCGGCGTGCTGCTCGTCGGCGCCACGGTCGTGCTGGTGTACGCGATCCCGGCCGGCGGGCAGGTGCCGTCGGCGATGGCCGAGGTGATCGACCGGCTCGGCCTGCAGGCGGTCCCGATCACGACGCTCGCCGCCGTCACCGGCTCGTTGGCAGCGATCTTGTTGCTGGGCAAGAGCGCGCTGAACGCGATCCTGACCTTCCGCGTGTTCCGGTTCCTGGCCCGCCAGCAGGCCGCGGTGTCGGACCGCCTGGCCCGGCGCTGGTTCGGCGCCGACGTCGTGCGCGTGCACGCCCGCACCGACATCGAGATCGACGAGGCGCTGGCCAACTCCGCGTACTTCGCGACGACCGGCCTGCTCGGCCCGACCTCGGTGGCGATCGCCGAGGGTTCGGTGCTCGTCGTGCTCAGCGCGATGCTCGTCGTGCTCGACCCGGTCGCGGCGCTCCTGGCCGGGGTGACGTTCGCGGTCGTCGCGGTCGGGGTGCATCGGGTGCTCGGACACTGGGCCTACCGCGTGGGGGAGGCGATGCTCGCCAGCGGGGTCAGCGGCCGCACGCACCTGCGCCAGGGGCTGGACTCGTTCCGGGAACTGCGGGTCGCGCGGCGCCTGGGCTTCGTCGTGGACGCCTTCGGCTCGGACACCGCCGCCCTGGCAGTCGGGCGGGCGGACACGCTGTTCATCAACAACGTGCCGAAGATCGCCTACGAGGCCGCCCTGGTCATCGGGGCCATCGCGATCGTGGGCTGGCGGGCGATGCAGGGCAACCTGCCGGCCGCGCTCGCGCTCCTGGCGGTGTTCTTGACCGCGGCTGCGAGACTGCTGCCGACGATGGTCCGGCTGCAGGGGCAGGTCGTCCTGATGTCCAGCGCCGTGGGCCAGGCGGGCCTGGCGTTCGCCGTGATCGACGAGGCCCGCGCGGCGGCGGAGGTCGACCTCGGCCGGGACGTCCCCGCGATGACGTACCCCCGGTTCGCCCCGACGGTCGAGGTGGCCGACGTCAGCGTCACGTACCCCGGTGCCGATCGCCCGGCCCTGGACGGCGTCGGGATCTCGGTCGCGGCCGGCGACAGCATCGTGCTCGTCGGCGCGACCGGTGCCGGAAAGTCGACCCTGTCTGACGTGATCCTCGGCCTGTTGGAACCGCAGTCCGGGTCGGTACGGATCGGCGGACTGCCGCCCGCGCAGGCCCAGGAGCGCTGGCCGGGGGCGATCGCGTACATGCCGCAGCACGCGGCGCTGTGGGACGCCTCGGTGCGGGCGAACGTCGCCGCCGCGGTGCCGGCGGACCACGTCGACGACGCGGACGTGTGGTGGGCCCTGGAACGGGCGAACATCGCCGACGAGGTCCGGCGCCGCGGCGGCCTGGACGCCGCGGTCGGGCCCGGTGGCCGCTCGCTCAGCGGCGGTCAGCGCCAGCGCCTGGGGATCGCCCGCGCGCTGTACTCCCGGCCGCGTCTGCTCGTCCTGGACGAGGCGACCAGTGCCCTCGACGAAGCGACCGAACGGTTGATCGCCGTGATGCTCGAGGACCTGCGCGGTGAGGTCACGGTGATCGCCGTCGCGCACCGACGCGCGACGATCGAACGGGCCACGGTGGTGGCCGAACTCAGCCACGGTCGACTGGTCTACGTGGGGCCGCCTGCGGGTGCGCCGAGCCTGAACCACTGACGCGGTTGCGCGCTCGACGGCCCGAGGGTGAGGATGGGGTGAACTGAGGGTGACCTCAGCGACAGATCGGAGGACCCGGTGAAGGACGTCGTCGTCGTCGGAGGTGGCCTGGCCGGCGCCAAGGCCGCGCAGACCCTGCGCGAGGAGGGCTACGACGGTCGGATCACGATCGTGGGCGACGAGGCGGATCCGCCGTACGAGCGACCGCCGCTGTCGAAGGGGTACCTGGCCGGGACGCAGGAGCGCAGCGCGACGTACGTTCACCCGGCCGCGTGGTACGCCGACCACGACGTCGACCTGCGCAGCGGCGTCGCCGCCGTCGAACTGGACGCCGCCGCCCGGCGGGTGACGCTGGCCGACGGTTCGGTCCTGCCGTACGACCGTGCGCTGTTGGCGACCGGATCGACGGCGCGCCGGATCCCCGTGCCCGGTGCCGACCTCGACGGGGTGCACTACCTGCGCCGGCTGACCGACGCCGACGCGCTGCGCGAGCAGTTCGCCGGCGGCGGTCGACGGGTCGTCGTCGTCGGGGGCGGCTGGATCGGCCTGGAGACGGCCGCGGCCGCGCGCGGCTACGGCAACGACGTGACCGTCGTGGAACCGCAGCCGACGGTGCTGTACGGACCGATGGGCGCCGAGATCGGCGGGGTGTTCGCGGACCTGCATCGCGACAACGGCGTCCACCTCCTGCTCGGGACGGGCGTGCGCGGGTTCGGCGGAGCCCGCGGGCAGGTCGCCGCGGTCCTCACCGACCGTGGCGACGACCTCGAGGCCGACGTCGTCGTCGTCGGCGTCGGCGCGGCACCGACCGTCGACCTCGCGCAGTCCGCGCACCTGGACGTCGACAACGGCGTGCTGGTCGACTCGTCGTTGCGCACGTCGGATCCGGCCGTGTACGCCGCCGGCGACATCGCCCGCTGGCAGCACCCGCACTACGGGCGGCGCGTGCGGGTCGAGCACTGGGACAACGCCCGGGCCAGCGGGGCGGCCGCCGCGCGCGCGATGCTCGGCCAGGACGTCTCCTACGACCACCTGCCGTACTTCTACACCGATCAGTACGACCTGGGCATGGAGTACGTCGGCGACCTCGGCCCGACCGGGTTCGACCGGTTGGTGTTCCGGGGCGACGTCGCCGGTCGGCAGTTCGTCGTGTTCTGGCTGAAGGACGATCGGGTGGCGGCCGGGATGAACGTCAACGTCTGGGACGTCTCTGACGCGATCGGGCAGTTGGTGCGGTCCCGCGCGGTCGTCGACGCGGACCGGCTGGCCGACGTCGACCTGCCGCTGGCTCAGCTCGCCGAGGAGGCCGCGCGCGCGTAGGTCGCCTCGATCGCGGCCAGCCAGTCGGCCGGGGTGTGGCCGGCCAGGTACGCCGCGCGAGCGGCCTCGCGGCGGCTCGCACCGTCCGCGACGATCTGCGCGAGCGCGGTGCGCAGGCTCGTCGCGTCGTGGTACGTCCGGCCGGCATCGGCCGCCCGAACGACGTCCGCGCCGCCGCCGGCCTCGTGGATGACGACCGGGACGCCGGCCTCCATCGCCTCCAGGACGACCCGTGGGACGGAGGCTTCCAGGCACAGCCCGGGGACGACGACGGCGGAGTAGTCCGACGCGGTGTCCCGCCAGGACGCGTCGCGTGGGCCCAGCAGGGTGATCGCCGGGTTCGCGGCCGCTGCCGCTTCGACGGCCGGTGCGCCCGCGCCGCCGCCGACGATGTCGAGCAGCACGTCGGCCGGCCAGTCGCGGGCGAGTTCGACGACCCCCTTCTCCGGGGCGAACCGGGCCACCGTGAGGAAACGCGGGACGGCCGGCCCGGGGACGGCGCCGGCGTGCCGGGGCGCGATGGCGTGCGGCACGACGTCGCACCGGTCCGCGGGCACGCCGAACCGGGTGAACACCGCGAGCGCGTGGTCGGCGAGGACGACGAGGCGGTCGGCTCGCCGAATCACCGGATCCCGGGTCGGCGGTCGGTGGGTCGCGATCGCCAACGGCACCGTCGCCAACCGGGAGCCGCGGTAGCACGCGTGCCGCACCGCGGCCGACGAGGAGCCGGTCGGGCAGTCCACGCAGGTGCGTCCGTCGCGAAGGAGGAGCCCGTTGGCGCACATGCACCGGAAGTTGTGCAGGGTCGCGACGACCGGACCGCGCCAGTCGCCCAGCCACGCGGTGCCGAAGTTCGGGAACAGGTTGTGGACGTGGACGACATCGGGGGCGAACCGGGCCAGCGCCGGCGTCGGCGAGTCACCGCGACCGGTCGCCACCCGGACCGCGGACCGCACGGCGTACCCCGGACGATCGCGCTCGACCAGTGTCCGCCGTGCCTCGACGTGCACCTCGTGCCCGGCCGCGGCGAGCAGCCCGGCCTGCTCGTCGACGGTGACGTTCTCCCCGGAGCGGTGGTCGTCGGAGTAGTAGCTATGGACGAGCGCGATCCGCACGGCTCACCACCTGCCGGCCGACCGCCCAGACGAACCGCGGATTGCCCCACAGGTAGCGGCGGGTCAACCGCCGCGGTTCGCGGGCCCAGCGATACGACCACTCCAGTCCCGATCGCTGCATCCATCGCGGCGCCTGGTGAACCGTGCCGGCGAGGAAGTCGAACGCCGCGCCGACCGCGAGCGCGGTGACCGGAAGCCGGTCGGCCAGCCGGCGAGCCTCGACGTCCTGCTTCGGGGTGCCCAGGCCGACCCAGACGACCGTCGCGCCGGCGGCGCGGATGCGGGCGTCGCGTTCGTCTCGCTCGGCGGGGGTCTCCGGGCGGAACGGTGGGCTCTCGGCACCGACGACGACGGCGGCCGGCCACTGCCGGGCGATGCGCCCCCGCAGCGCGGCCAGGGTCGGCGCGGTGGCGCCGACCAGGTAGTGCCGAGGTCCGGCCGAGTCCGATCGGGCCAGCACCGCGGTCATGACGTCCGGGCCGTACACCCGCGTCCAGCGACCGGCGAGGGTCGGATGCAGCCGCTGGCCGGCCCACACGACCGGCATCCCGTCGCTGGCCAACAGGTCCGCTCGCCGCAGGACCTGCCGGTACTCGGCGTCGGTGTCGGCCAGGGCGATCGAGTACGCGTTCGCGAAGGCGACGGCGACACCGTGGGTGGGCGGGCGCCGGCCGAGGTCGACGAGCATGTCGACGGCGTCGAGAAGCGGCACGACGCTGAACGGCAGGCCGGCGACGTCGCGCCGGGGGATCGCCGCCAGCCGGTCCGCGGCGTGCGGGCGGTCGGTCGCGGTCACCGGGCACCGGCGCCGGTCACGACGACGCGGACTGTCCGCAGGATGAGGATCAGGTCGCGGGTCATCGACCAGTTCTCGACGTAGTGCAGGTCCAGGCGGATCGCCTCGGGCCAGCCCAGGTCGGAACGGCCGGCGACCTGCCACAGGCCGGTGATCCCCGGCTTGGCCAGCAGTCGGCGGTAGTCGTGCCGGCCGTACCGGGCGACGTCGTCGATCGGATGCGGTCGCGGGCCGACCAGGCTCATCTCACCGCGCACGACGTTGACCAGCTGCGGCCACTCGTCGATCGACCACCGGCGCAGGAACCGCCCGGTGCGGGTGATCCGCGGGTCGTCGACGGGCTTGAACGCCGGGGAGTCGTGGCCGGCCGCGGCCCGCAGGTCGTCGCGCGCGGCGTCGGCGCCGTCGACCATCGTGCGGAACTTCAGGATCCGGAAGGTCCGCCCGCCCTGGCCGACGCGCCACTGTCGGAACAGGACCGGGCCCGGCGACGAGGCGCGCACCGCGAGCGCGACGACACCCATCGGCACGGCGAGCACGGCGAGGGCGAGGACCGCGCCGACGAGGTCGAGGGCGCGTTTGGCGAGGCGCTGAGCCGACGACAGGCCGGGTTCGTCGAGGTGGATGAGCGGCACGCCGGCCGCTGGCCGCATCGTGATCCGCGGGCCGGCGACGTCGCTGAGGGCGGGGGCGACCAGCAGGTCGATCCCGTTGCCCTCCAGGGCCCAGCTGAGCCGGCGGACGGCCTCGGCGTCGATCCGCCGACTCGGGGTGACGGCGACCGCGTCGGCGTCGGTCGCCGCGACGAGTTCGGCGAGGGCCGCGGTCCACGAGTCGAGGTCGCCGGCCTGCGGCGGACCGTGGGTCGCGACGACGCGGAACCCGGCGTAGGCGTCAGTGTCCAGGTCGGCCGACAGCGCGGCGACGCGGTCGGGGCTGCCCACGACGACGGTGCGGTAGCACGCTCGACCCTGGGCGCGCCGCCGGTACAGCACCCGGCGCAGCAGCCAGCGCTCGGCGACCAGCGCGAGCAGGCCGACGGGGAGCGAGACGAACACGTACGCGCGGGACACCGTGGTGTCCAGGAAGTAGCCCAGGCCGGCGACGACGGCGAACAGGAGGATCGTCGCGGTGAGGAGCCGGTCGAACTCGTCCGGTCCGACGCCCAGATGTCGGTCGTCGTAGCAGCCACGCACGTACAGTGCCGCGAGCCACAGCCCGACCAGGGCGACGGCGAGGAGTCGATAGGCCGCGAACGCGGAGCGGTCCTCGGCCGGGTCGACGCCGTGGATCAGGTACCCGATGGCCACCGCGCCGGTCACCACGAGCACGTCGGCGGTGACGACCAGGTGGCGGTAGTCGCGCAGCGGGGCCGGTCGGGCAGCAGGTGCCCGGGTGAGGAAGTCCGGTAGGGCGACGGTCGGCCGGGACTCGACGGCGTGGGAGTCGACGGCGCGGGGCCCGACGGCGTGGCGGCGTTCGTCGGTCGACACGGGTGGTTCCCCCTTGCGCAACTCGACGGCGCACCCACCCTAGTGGCAGCGGTCGCGGATCAGGGTCGGTCGAGCCGCCGGATCACAGCAGGCGCAGTTCGCGGGCGCGCTCGGCGGCTCGTCGCCGGTCGCTGGTGCGCAGTGCGCTCATCGCCGCTTGCAGGTCCTGCTTGACGGACGACTCCGACACGGCGAGATCGGCGGCGATCTGCGCGGTCGACTGGCCGGCGGCGACCCGACGCAGCGCGTCCCGTTGTCGATCGGTGAAGGCCAGGGACCATCCGCGCGGAGGCCGTGGCGCGTTCATCGGCGTGCTCCCCGTGCGCGGGTGCGTCGCCCACAGGCCCAGCGCGTCGGTGACGGCGCACAGCAGCGCCGTGGTGCGCTCGTCGGTGGGCCAGGGCCGGTCGAGGGTTACGCCCAGGGCGCCGACGACGTCGCCGGCGAACCGGATCGGACTGCACACGACCGCCTGTGCCCGATCACCGATGCCGTCCCACAGCCGTCGATCCAGCGCGGTCAGGTACAGCCGGTCGAGGTTCGGCCGCTCGACGACGGTCACCGTCGAGGTTCGGACGCACTCCACGAGCGGGAGGTCCAGCTCCAGGGGGACCCGCGCGTAGCGCCCGGATTCCAGTGCCGTGTGGCCGTACGCGCCGATCGCGACGAGCTCGTCGGGGTTCGCGAGCCGCCACAGCATTCCGCCGCGCATCCCGAGGCGTTCGAACGGACCGGTCGCCAGGGCGTGCAGCGCGTCCGCCGGTGACGGGTACGTCGACAGGTGGCGCAGGAACGACGGCAGACGTCCGAGGCCGGTGTTCGTCACGGCCGGGTCCGGTTCGGATCGACGTCGTCGGTCGATTCCGGCGCCAGGAGCCCGCTGGCCCGAGCGGCGTCGACGGCCGCGGTGCGGTTCGACACCGCGAACGCCGACAGCACGCGGCCGACCTCCTGCTTCACGGTCGACGTGGACACCTCGAGCACCGATGCGATCGAGGTGTTGCTGCGACCGTCGGCGAGCAGCCGGACGATCCGCAACTGGCGCGCGGTGAGGTTCGGCGGCTGGGCGATCGGCATCGGTCGCGGGACGCCGCTGGCCGGATGCGTCAACCACAGGCCGAGCGCCGCCCCGACCGCGTCCAGCAGCGCGATGTCGACGCTGGACCAGTCGGTCTTCCCCGCGCAGCCGAACGCGAACGTGCCGATCACCGCACCTTGGCTCATCAGCGGCACGCTGGCGATCGTCCCGACCTTGACCCGATCGCGGTAGTGCGCCCAGCTCGGTTCGGTCAACGGCATGTCGACGTACCGGTCGGCGACCTCGTCGATCGGGTCGATGATCGCCTCGGCCTCCCAGTAGGCGCGGGTCAGCGGGTAGTCGACGGCGAGGGGGACGATGGTGAACCCGTCCTCCTCGGGTTCGGCGAAGCCGTGCGATCCGAGCATGACCAGATGCGGTGGCCGGGCCCACAACACCGCGGCCGACGTCGCGCCGAGGATCGCGCCGGGACCGTCGAGGAGGGCGCGGGCCACGTCATCGGGGTGGGAGGCGCCGTTGCGGGCGGCCAACAGCGTCGGCAGGCCACCGAGCGCGCCGTCCATCCCCACCCCCAGTCTCGCCAGTACGAGCGTGCCGCCGAGAGTTTCGACGATAGGTGTGTAGCACAACACGGACGGCCATGCCCCGGGTATGGCCGTCGAGAGTGGGCCACGGCGGCTCCGCGCGGGGCACACTGTGCGCATCGCAGTCCCTGGTGGGACTGGGCGGGCCTGGTCGAAGCCTTACGGGAGAGGGCTTCGACCAGGCCCGTCGTCCGGGTGGTCGGGTACCGTGCCGGGCATGGGCGTCCTGCGAACGATGGTCGTAGTCACCGGCGCGGCGTCGATCGTCGCCACCGCACTGGTCGGGGGAGCCGGCGCCGCCGCGGCGCGCCCGGCCGCGCCGGACGTCCCGGGTTCGTACACGCTGACCCTCACTCGGGTGAGCAACGCGCACGCCGTCGTGGTGCGCTGGGGCGACGGTACGACCAGCCGGCGCACATCGCCGTGCACGCCGGCGCAGGTGTCCCGACGCCCGGCGGCGTGCACGATGCGCTTCACCCACGTCTACCCGGGGAAGGGCACGTACCAGGTCACGACCAAGTGGGGTCCTCAGGTCGTCGGCCGGGACACCGTGCGCGTGGGCTTCGTCCCCCGCGGCTGGCGACCGCCGGCGCGCTGGGTGCAGCCGGCCGGTTGGTTGCCGTATGACGCCGGCGCGACGTTCGCCGCCTGCGCGACCGTGCCGTGGTACTACGACGCGACCGGTCAGCCGCCGGCGGCGGCGCGGATGCAGGACGACGTCGTCGCCGGGCTGGCGCTGGTGGGCGCACAGACCGGGTTGCGGTTCGTGCCCACGACCGACCGGGCCAAGGCCCAGTTGGTCTTCGGCTGGGCGGACCTGACCGGCTACGGCTCCGGCGTCGCGGGGTTCGGTGGGTACGACGCCGACAGTGCGTACGTCCGGTTCTCGACGACGAACTGGTGGCCGGCGGACACCTGGGCGGGGTTCGACGTCGTCACGCAGCCGGACGGGACCACCGGTGTCGGCCGCGGGTGGCTGGTCGTGCACGAGACGATGCACGCGATCGGCTTCGACCACGTGGCGGACGAGACGTCGATCATGAATCCGATCACGACGGCGCACGCGCTCAACGCCGGCGACCTGGACGGCCTGCACACGATGTACCCGACGGCCGCGTGCGGCTGACCTCGACCGGGCACAATGTGGCCCGTGGCGAAGAAGACGCTGATCATCGACGACCTGACCGGAGACGCGGGGGCGCGCACGCGCACGTTCGCCCTGGAAGGGACGGACTACGAGATCGACCTGACCGAGGTGTCGTTCGCCGAACTGCGCGCGGTGCTCAAGCCCTTCATCCGGGCCGCGCGCCCGGTCGCCGGCTCGCGGTCGCCGGCCGCGAGCCCCCGCCGGCCCCGGCCGCGACCGGCGGCGTCGGCGGGCACGTCCGCGGCGACCTCGTCCGCGGCCACGATCCGGTCGTGGGCGCGAGGGGTGGGCATCGCGGTCCCTGACCGCGGGCGGGTGCCGGCCGACGTGCGTGCCCAGTGGGAGGCGGCCGGCAGCCCCGTCCCGTCCTGAGCCGCCCGACTCAGCGCGCGGCGACGACGAGCAGTCGGCCGTCGGGTGCGGTGAGCACGACGTCGACGGGCACGCCGTCGGCGGCCGGGTCGATCGGCGACCGCGTCACGCCCGGTACCGCGTGGTCGAAGGCCGCGATGAAGGTTCCGGGTTCGAGCGGGACCTCACCGGTGCGGTACGGGCCGACGACGCGCCCGGTGGCCCAGTACACCGCGGCGGGGTCGTTCGACACGACGACCGCGGACGAAGGCAGGGCGACGACGGCCCGCGACACCGCCGAGTCGATGACCGCGGCGTCGGCGTACCCGTGGCCGTGCCGACCCACGGTCCAGGCGTAGCCGGCGCTCTGCGCGAGCGCGACCGGACCGGCGAGAACGGCCAGCATCGCCACCGCGGCCAGCAGCCCGCGGCGAAAACAGGTCGGGCCGTACTCGGTGCGCCGCAGCGCATGTCGCGCCGAGTACGTGGCGAGGATCGCCAGCGGGACCAGGGCCGGTGCCGCCATCCGGTACCGCATGAACTCCACGAACGACACTCGGCCGGCGAGGAGGACCGTCAGCCAGTAGGTGGCGACGAAGAGCAGGAGCACCGCCATGGCGGCGTCGCGGTCCCGGACGGCGACGACCGTCCCGTAGGCCAGCAGTACGGCGACCACCAGCCCGACGGCGACCGCGAGTGCGGGCCAGCGGTCGGCCACCGGAGCGGGCAGCACGAGCGCGCCGAGCGTCGTCGTGGTGTCCGCCAGGTAGTCGGCCACGCTGCCCTGCGGCGCACCGTGCGGCCCGAACAGGCCGGCGCCGGCGGCCAGGTTGCGTAGGACCAGGGCGACCGAGCCGAGCGCGCCGGCCGAAGCGACGGCGATCCCGGCGGCGACCGCGCGCACCGGACCGTGCCGGCGCAGCGCCAGGGCCGCACCGACCCCGGCGACGGGGATCAGGCCCAACCCGACGTAGCGGACCCATGGGGTGAGCATCACGAGCACGACGACCGCAGCGAACGTCGGGCCGGAGAGTCGGGCAGCGACCACGGCGCGGGTGAGCAGGAGCAGCACCACCGTCGTCAGGACGCACGCCAACGGCTCGGACCACATCCGCGAGTACAGCATCGTCGTGGACGTGGCCACCGCCGTGAGGGCCGTCGGCACCAGCGCGAGCCGACGGTCCCGCAGCGCGCTGGCCGCCAGGGCGTACGTCACGACTACGAGCCCGCCGGCGAGCAGCGCACCGAGTGCGGCAGCGACCGTCGTCACGTCCGCGCCGCCGGGCCAGGCCCGCGCGATCGTGCCGAGGAGGACCGGCAGGCCCGGCGGGAACTGCGCCAGCAGGTGGCCGGTCATCGTCGTGGGCGGCTCGCCGGCCGCGACGGCGCGGGCGGCGAAGGCGTAGGCGACGGAGTCCGTGGTCATCCCGATCCCGGACCGCGACGCGAGCGTGGTCAGCGCGGCCGCGAGCACGGCCAGCGCGCCGACCGCCCACCGCAGGCGGCGGGTCGAGGCGAGGACGTCGTCGGTCGGCGGTCGTCGGTCGGCGGTCGTCAGGTCGTCGGTCATCAGGTCGGCGGTTCCGCCACGTACAGGGCCTGGGTCCGCCCGAGATGGAGCGCGTCCCACCGGCCGTGCTCGGGCGGCCCGTAGCCGGAGGCCTTCCACCCGCCGAACGGTGCCTCGGGGTGCACCGGGACGATCTGTGGCCCCCACTGCACGATGCCGGCGTTCGCGGCGTCGAGCACGCGGGTGGCGGCAGCCGGGTCGGTCGTGCACACGGCGATGATCAGGCCCTGGTCGACCCCGTCGGCGACGGCGATCGCCTCGGCCTCGCCGTCGACCGGCACGATGACCGCGACCGGGCCGAACGTCTCGGCACGCACGACGTCGGCGGTCGGGTCCTCGACCAGCAGGAGCGTCGGCTCGAGGTACGCGGTCGCCCGGCCGGGGGCCGGTGCCGGCGCACCGCCCCCGCACAGCACGCCCGCGCCGGCGGTCACCGCGTCCGCGACGACGGACGCGACCCGCTCGGCGGCGGCCCAGGAGATCATCGGTCCGACGTCGGTGGCCGGGTCGGTCGGATCGCCCAGCCGAAGCGCCGTCGTCGCGGCGATAGCCCGCGGCACGAACCGGTCCAGGATCGACCGGTCGACGACGAACCGGCGGATCGCGGTGCACCGTTGTCCGGCGAAGGCGAACGCGTTGCGCACGAGGGCAGGGACGACGACGTCGAGGTCGGCGTCGGCGAGCACGACGGCGGCGTTGTTGCCGCCGAGTTCGGCCTGCACCCCGCGCCCGAGCCGGGCGCACTCGGCGGTGATCGCCCGGCCGGTCGGGATCGACCCGGTGACCGCGACGACGTCGACGCCCGGCGCCCGGACGAGCGCGGCGCCGACCCGCGGACCGCCGGTCGCCACGCCGACCAGCCCGTCAGGCACGCCGACCGCCGCGAGCGTGGCGACCAGCGCCGCGGTCGTGCGCGCGGCCTCGGGTGCGGGCTTGAGCACGACGGCGTCGCCGAGAACGATCGCGGGCGCGATCTTCCCCACGGGCAGGGCCAACGGGTTGTTCCACGGCAGGATCAGGCCGACGACACCGGCGGGACGGACGCGGGCGACGACACCGTCACCGACGCGCTCGTCGGCGGTCGATCCGCCCAGCGCGCCCGCCGCGAGCGCGAGGTCGATCGCGCGCGCGACCTCCGCACGAGCGGCCGTGACCGGCTTGTGCACGTCCGCGACGATCGCTTCGGCGAGGACGTCGGACCGGGCGGTGAGTTCCCTCGCCCACCGGTTGACGGTGTCGACCCGCTCGGCGACCGGGCGGTGCGCCCACGACGGCTGCGCGGCGACGGCGGCGTCGACGACGGGCTGAACCTGATCTGCCGGCCGCGGTGCGTCCGCCGATCGCAGCGTGCCGACAACCTCGGCAGTGCAACGGAAGTCCGCGGCGCGGGTCGAGAGCCACCGGTACGTCGCGTCGGCATGCCCGGGGTCGTCGCTGGCGACGGCGTCCGCGGCGACGACGACGTCGTAGCCGCGCTCGTAGGCGTCGAGCACCGTCTCGCGCACGCAGGCGTGGGTGTACAGGCCGGCGACGACGACACCGGTCGTGCCCTGGTCGCGCAGCCAGCCGTCCAGCGCGGGATCGCCGAACCCGCGGTAGTGCTGCTTGGTCGTCACGAACTCCCCGGGTCGTTCGACGAGGACGTCCGGCGGTCGCCCACCGTGCGTCCCGATGACGCACGCCACCGCACCCGCCGCGCGCCGGTGCGGCATCGCGTCGCTGCCGTCCGGCCGCACTGCGGTGCGGATGTGGACGATGGGGAGCGCGGCTGAACGGAACGCGGCGAGCAGATGCGCACACCGGCCGACCACGTCCGCAGCCGTCGGCACCACGTGCGGCCGGTCGAGGAAGTCGTGCTGGAGGTCGACGAGGAGCAGCGCCCGCACGCCGGTCATCGCGCGGTGATCCGGTCGACGACCAGGTCGCCGAACTCGGCGGTCCCGACGACGGTCGATTCCGGTCCGGCGACGTCGGCAGTGCGCAGACCCCGGGCCAGCGTGTCGACGACCGCGGACTCGATCGCCGTCGCGACGTCGGGTCGGCCCAGGCCGTCGCGCACGAGCCAGGCGGCTGTGCAGATCTGCGCGACCGGGTTCGCGCGGTCCACGCCGGCCAGGTCGTTCGCGGCCCCGTGACCGGTCTGGAACACCGCTCGCGGGCCGTCGCCGAAGTTCGCCGAGTAGGACAGGCCACGCGAACCCAGGACCAGTGCCGCGGTGTCGGCGACGACGTCGCCGATCAGGTTGGGCGTGACGACGACGTCGAACCGGTGCGGATCGGCGACGAGCTGGTAGCAGGCGTTGTCGACCTCGATGATCTCGATCGCGACATCGGGTACGGCGGATCGTTCGGCAGTCTCGCGCCACAGTGCGCTGATCGCCGGAATGCCGCCGGGCTTGACGACCACCGCCAGGCGACCGCGCCGGGCCCGCGCGGCGCGCAGTGCGACGGCGAGCAGTCGCTCGATGTCGTCCGCGTGGTAGGTCGCGTCCTGGAACGCGGTCCGGCCGTCGGCGGAGCGGCCGAACCGCCCCTGGTACAGCCCGCCGATGTTGTCGCGCACGATGAGAACGTCGGCGCCGGCGGTTCGTTCCGGGCGCACGATCGACGAATCGGCCAGGTCGGCCCACGTGCGCACCGGGACGAGTTTGGCGAACAGGTCGTAGCGGGCACGCAGGTCGTAGACGAACCGGCCGCCGGCCGGCCCGGTGAGCACCGGCAGTCCGTCGGCGAACGCCGCGTCGTAGAAGTTGATCGCCCGGGTGTCCAGCGCGAACCCGGCCGGTCCGACCGCGCCGATCGGCTCGGACACGACCGCGTCCACCGCCAGCCCGTGCGCGGCGGCCGCCGCGCGCACCACCCGGACGGCGACGTCGATGATCTGCGGCCCGATCCCCTCGCCCGCGACCACCGCGAAGCGCAGCGCGTCCGTGGCCGTCGGTGCCGGCGTCCAGTTCGGCACGATGGAGCCGGTGGGCAGCGCGAGCATGGCCGCTAACGTATCGGCCGCTCGTCCGTAGGATCGCGTGGATGGAGTCGGTTCCCGCCCGGCCGCCCGGCCAGGTCGCCTCGCGGCCGGGGGTGGGTGTGGTCGTCGTCGCGACGGCGGGCGCGCTGCGTGTCGAGCGCGGCGGGCCGGCCGGTCCGGTCAGGTGGTCCGCGGCGTCGACCGCGGACATCGTCGAGGCCGCGCGCGTCCACCGGGTCGGCGGCCTGATCGTCGACCGCGCCGAGGCGTTGGGCGTCCCCGAGGCCGTGCGCACGCCGCTGCGCGCGATCGCGGTGCGCCAGGTGATCGCGGATCTGCACCGTGCTCGTGCGACCGTGGCCGCGGTCGACGTCCTGCGTCGTGCCGGTGTCGGCGTGCTGGCGTTCAAGGGCGCCGCCTTGGCCGTGCAGTCCGCCGGTGACGTCACCGCGCGGGGGTCGGTCGACGTCGACCTGCTCGTGCGCCCGCAGGACCTCCCGGCGACGCACGCGGCCCTCACGTCGGCCGGATATCGGGGCGAACCGCTCCCGCCGGCCGGTCGGTGGCGGCAGTGGTACCTCGCCGTCCGACGCGAGCGGTCGTACGTCGGCAGCGACGGGGTGGAGATCGACCTGCACTGGCGCCTGGGGTGGCATTCGCGCCCGATCCCGCCGACCTCGACCCTGCTGGCCCGATCCGTCGACGTCGGGATCGGCGACGTCGCCGTGCCGACCCTGTCGGTTCCGGATGCGTTCGCCGCGGCGTGCTACCACGCCGCCGTCGACCGCTACGCGCGACTTCGGCTGCTCGTCGACATCGCCCGCCTCGTCGGGCATCCGGACGTCCGGATGCCCGGCGACGCGACGTGGCGGCTGCGACGGGTCGTCGGCGAGTCGGTCGCACTGACCGAACTCCTCCTGGGCCCGCTGCCCGGCGCGAACGGCTTCGTGCCGGCCCACGGGGTCGACCTGGCCACGTTGGCCGACCGGTGGGCGATGGCCTCCGTGCGCCCGCAGTGGCTCGTCGACGACCTCTCGCTCGCGCAGGTCGTCGGCGTGTACGCCGACTCCGCCCGGTTCGGCGGGGCCGGCGCCGCGCTGGCGATGGGCCTCACCGACGCGCTGCTCCCACCCGAGCGGATCGATCACACCGGCGGGTTCGCCAGCGTCGCCGCGGGCGTCGGCCACGAGGTCGCCGACCTGGTGCGCCGGCGGGTCCTACGCAGGCCGGCGTGAGCGGCACCGCCCCGCCGATCGTCGCCGGGTCGACGATCGGCGCGGCCTTCGCCGAGGTCGTCGCCGCCGCCGCGGCCGCGACTCCGGCGGTGATCGACGCCGACGGTCCGCTGACGTACGGCGACCTCGACACCCGAAGCGCGGCGGTCGCCGCCGCGGTGCGGGAAGCGCCCCCACAGCCGGGTCCGGCGCTGGTCCTCGCCGATCACGGCGCGGACGCGATCGTCGCGATGCTCGGGTGCGCGCGGGCCGGTGCGGCGTACCTCGTGCTCGACCAGCGCGCACCCGAGGCGGTGTGGCGGACCGTCGTAGCCCGGCACGGTGCTCGGGTGCTCCTCGCGGGTGCGGGGTTCGCCGGGCGGGCGCGGTCGCTGGACGCGAGCGCTCCGGTCGTCGATGTCGCGGCGCGCACGATCGGCACGGATCCGAACCGCGCTTCGGGCGCGCCCGCCGCGACCGGGGCCGCGGTCGGTTCGTACACCCCGGCTTCGGTGTCCTTCACGTCCGGAACGGCCGGCGTGCCGAAGGCCGTCGTCCACTCGCACCGGTCGGTCCTCGCCAACGCCCGCCGATACGGATCCTCGGTCGGCGTGCGGGCGACCGATCGCTTCGTCGTCGTCTCGCCGCTGGCGACCGTGGCCGCCGCGACTCCGGTCTACACCGGGTTGCTGCACGGGGCGGGCGTCGTGCTGTTCGACGTGCACGCGCACTGCCCGGGCGGCTTCGCCGACGTCGTCGCCGCCGCCGGCGGCACGATCGTGCACGTCGTCCCCGCCGTGCTCGCGCACCTGGCCGAGCCGCCGGCCGGTGGCCTGCCGGGCGTGCGGCTCGTCGCGTTGGGCGGGGATCGGTTGCTGGGCGCCGATGTCGAGCGGGCCCGCGCCTGGTTCCCGCGGGCGCGGATCCTGCACCGGTACAGCACCTCGGAGACCAACCAGATCGCCGCCCGGACGATCGCCGCGGACGACGACATCTCGACGGGAGTCGTCGATGTCGGGCGTGTCTGCGCGTGGATGCACGTGCGGGTCCTCGACAGCGACGGCCGCGCCTGCGCGCCCGGCGTGGCAGGTGAACTGTCAGTCGCCGGTCCGACGCTGGCGCTGGGGTATCTCGACGACCCGCTGCGCACGTCCGAGCGGTTCGTCGACGGTCCGAACGGGCGCGAGTACCGAACCGGGGATCGGGCCCGCCGGCTGGCGGACGGTCGGCTGGAACTGCTCGGTCGGGCGGACGACGTCGTGAAGGTCGGTGGGGTGCGCGTCGACCTCGCTGCGCTCGAGCGGACGTTGATCGACGTCCGCGGGGTGGACGCCGCGGCCGTCGTGGCGGCCGATCACCCGGTGAAGCTCACGGCGTTCGTGACCGGCGACGTCCGGGCGATCGAGGTCCGTGCGGATCTGGCCGGCCGGCTGCCCGCCGCGCAGGTGCCGGGGCGGGTCGTCGTCGTCGCGGCGCTGCCGGTCACCGGGCGGGGGAAGGTCGACCGCGCGGCGCTGGCGGACGTCGCGGCCGCCACCACCGGACCGCCGTACGCGGCTCCGGTCGGGGCGACCGAGGTCGCGATCGCGGCAGCGTTCGCCCAGGTGCTGGGGATCGACGACGTGGGGCGTGACGACGACTGCTTCGCCCTCGGGGCGGACTCGCTCGCCGGTGCGGAGCTGGCCGCGGCGATCACCGTACGGATCGGGTGTTCGGTCGACGTCGAGACGCTGCTCGCCCGACCGACGCCGGCCCTCCTGGCGGCGTGGGCCCGATCGCCGACGAGCCGCGCCGCGGGCGACCGGGCGGCCGCCGCCGTCGTCCCCGTCGCGTCCGGGCCGGCGGACCGGCCGGTCGCGGTGCTGTTCTCCGGGGGGAGTGGCGCGCACCTGGACGGTGTGGCGCAACTGGCGAGGGCGCTGCGCGCGCGCCGGTGCGTCGCGGTGCGGCCACGGGGCTTCGCCGGCCGCGCGCGGCCCGATCGCACGGTCTCGGCGATGGCCGGATCGGCCCGCGGCGCGATCGCCGACAGTGGGCTCGCGGGACCGCTCGTGCTCGTCGGACACTCCGTCGGCGGGACGGTCGCCGTCGAGACCGCCCGGCAGCTCGCCGCGGCCGGTCAGGAGGTCGTCGCGGTGGTCCTGCTCGACACGCGGGCTGTCACCGCGAACGTCGTGGCGAGCAGGCGGCTGCGAGCGGACCTGCGTCGGGCGCTGGCAGTGAACCGGACGTGGCGGGCCGACCGGGGGCTGGGCAGTTCGTGGCCGCGGCGGGCCTACTGGGTTCCGCGGTACCTGTGGCGCCGATTGCGTCGGCGCTGGCTGGCGGCCTCGGCAGGTTTGGTACCGCGGCGCGACGCGGCGCAGCACCGCGCGTTCGAGGCGGTCGTGAAGGAGGCGGTACGCCGGTGGGTCGACACCGACTGCCCCGTGCCGGTCGTCCTCGTGCGGGCCCGGTGGGCCGCCGGCGCGGACGCGACGACGACCCGCGCGGTCGCCGCGGACCTGGGCTGGGGGCAGGTGCTGGCCCGGTCGCCGGTCGTGGTCGAGGTGGACGGGGACCACGACGGGCTGACGACCGGTCGGTTCGCGATTTCGACCGCGGCCGCGATCGACGCCGCGCTCGACGACCTGGCCCGTCGCGCCGCCGTCCCCCCGCGTCGACCGTGAGGTTCCACCGGGTCCGCGCGGGAAACACGCGGTACGAACTCAAGATCAGGGCGGGCCGGTGGTCACGTCGACGATCCGACCGTCCGCGAGCCGGACGACGTCGTGCGCGGCGTCGATCGTGCTGGCCCGGTGGGCGATGATGAGGATCGTCAACTGCGGGGTCAGGTCGCGCAGCAGTGCCATGACCGCCGTCTCGGTCCGCTCGTCGAGGGCGGAGGTCGCCTCGTCGAGCACCAGCACCTCCGGGCGGCGCAGGAGTGCCCTGGCCAGCGCCAGCCGTTGACGTTGCCCGCCGGACAGGCGGGTCCCGCGATCGCCGAGCTCGGTCTCCAGCCCGTCGGGCAGCGCACGGGCGAAGTCGGCCGCGGCCGCGTCGAGCGCCGCCCAGCACTCGGCGTCGGTGACGTCGCGTCGGCCGCTGGACCACACGAGGTTCCAGCGGACCGTTCCGGGCACGAGCACGGTCTCCTGCGGCACGTACGCCACCCGCTGACGCCATGAGGCGAGCAGGTCCGCGGCCAAGACGGTGCCGTCGACCTCGACCGTTCCCGAGTCCGGCGACAGCAGGCCGAGCACGAGGTCGGCCGTGGTCGACTTGCCGGCCCCGGAGGGACCGGTCAGCGCGGTGATCCGCCCGCGGGCGAGGTCGAACGTGAGGTTCCGGACGCCCTCGTCGGACTCCGGGTAGCAGAACGTCACCGATCGCAGTCGAACCGCCGGTGTGCGCGGATCGGGGGCGGGGAGGGTGCCACCGCGACCGGGTGCCTCGCGCGCGGCCTGTGCGCGTGCGGTCAGGTCGGCCAGGTCGGCGACCGCCGGCAGGGCGTTGGCGGCCTGTTGGAGGTTGGCCGCCAGCATGCGCACCGCCTGCGCCAGGCGCGCGGCCAGGACGAGGACGAGGACGACGGTCGCCGCCGGCACCTCGATCGCCACCGCGACCAGGACGAGCACCGCCGCGCACAGCACCACGCCGATCGTCGCGACCGCGGCCGTCGTCGCGGTCCGCCGAGCGTGGTCCAGCTGGGCGGCGCGGGTGTCGGTGAGGGCCTCGGCCAGACTCGAGCGCCAGACGCCGGCCGCGCCGTGGGCCCGCACGAGGCGCAGGGAGTCCATCGAGTCGGTCATCGCCGCCTGCAGCGCGCGGTTGCGCTGTCCGAACTGCCGTCCGACGGCGTGCGCCGGTCGCAGGTTCCGCAGCAGCGCGACCAGCATGAGCGCCATCGCGGCGACGACGACGACGGTCAGTGCGGGCGCGACGATCCCGGACACGATCGCGGTCGCGACCGCGATCACCGCGGCGACCGAGCCCTGCAGGATGGCGGTGAACGCCGCGCCGGCGCGATTCGAGCCGGACGTCGCGATCTCGGCGACGTCGCTGCGGCGCGCGGTCAGGATGAACGACCACCGCGCGTGCAGGATCGCGTCGAGCGCGTCGCCGCGCAGTCGATCGACGAGGCGCTGTTGCAGGAGCACGGCGTTGACGGCGGACCACCGCACGAGCAGCGCCTGACCGGCCACGAGCGCGACGACTGCGGCCAGCAGGGCGGGCAGCGGCACACCGGCGAGGGGCACGGCGCTGATGATCGGCAGGTCGATGACCGTGCCGCTCGACGAAGCGGCCACGGAGTTCACGACCGGGACGAGCAGGAGCATGCTCACCCCGCCGGTGAGACCGGTGGCCAGCAGCAGGACCACCTGCAGGGCCATCCGTCGTGGCTCGATCGCCCAGGCGGACCTCAGCAGGATGCGGCCGTCGGCCCACAGGCCGTCGCCGGGCGCGGCAGAGCGGCGTCGATGCACGTCGATCAGGTGCCCGCGACCGCCGGCACGCTCGGTGCGTGGCGATCCGGGCTGCTCACGGGGCGCACTCTACGACGTCGTGCGTGGCCCGCCGGGCGTGCCGGCGTGCCGGATGCCTGCATCGGGCCACGCGGCGAGGTACGGTCGTCGTACTCGTCCGCCGGACGGGGCGATCGACGTCGGCCGTCGCGGGACGGCCACCCCGGTTCGTCGGGGCAGGAAAGGGGCGCGCACGTGGCACGCATCGGCGAGAGCGGCGACCTGCTCAAGTGCTCCTTCTGCGGCAAGAGCCAGAAGCAGGTCAAGAAGCTCATCGCCGGCCCCGGCGTCTACATCTGCGACGAGTGCATCGACCTGTGCAACGAGATCATCGAGGAGGAGC
>CAYMNG010000032.1:0-22456 GCA_964391765.1 uncultured Bifidobacteriaceae bacterium
CCTCGAATGCCGACGCGACGGAGTGGACCTTCACGCTCGATCCGTCGGCGACGTTCTCCGACGGCTCGCCGATCACCGCCGAAGAGGTCAAGGCGACGTTCGACTACTACATCGATCCCGACACCGTCACCCAGGAGCGCAACAAGCTCGCGAACATCAAGAACGTCGCGGCACCGGACCCGGGCACCGTGGTCTTCACGATGTCCGCGCCGAACGCGCTCCTGCCGGAGGCGATCACGTGGGTCAAGATCATGAAGATGAGCGCGATCGACGCGATCAATACCGCGCCGGTCACCTCGGGGCCCTTCACCGTCAAGGCCTTCTCGCCGGACACCTCGTTGGAGATCGTGCGTAACGACTCGTACTGGGGTCCCAAGGCGCAGGTGGCCGGGATGAAGTTCGTCAAGGCCGCCGATCCGACCGCGGCGGTCACGTCGTTGCGCAACGGCGACATCGACCTCCTGTGGGGAACCCCGCTGGCCGACGCGCCGTCGCTCGAGGGCGTCGAAGGTCTGCAACTGATCCGCCCGCGCGTACCCAGCCAGGCCGTCACCTGGGAGATGGACGTCTCCAGCCCGCCGTTCGACAACGTGAAGGCCCGCCAGGCACTCGCGTACGCGATCGACCGGGATGCGATCTTGCAGGCGGCCTACTACGGCCAAGGCGTCGTCTCCACGACGAACACGATCCTGGCGGACGACAACCCCGCTCACGCCAGCGGAATGCAGGTCTACAGCTACGACCTGGACAAGGCCAAGTCGCTGTTCGCCGAAGCCGGCATCAAGGAGGGTTCGAAGTTGACCTGGTGGGGCCTGGCGGGTGCTCAGCCCGAGTGGCAGGCCTCGGCGGAGATCCTGCAGGCGTCGCTGAAGGAGATCGGCATCGACCTGGAGATCAAGAACAGCGAGGTCGCCGTGTGGGTCGACAAGTTCTACCCGGCGGGCAAGTCGTTCCCGAACCTGGTGGTGCCGAACTTCCAGTCCGTGCCACCGGAGCCGGCGTTCTCGATGAACTTCCTGCTGACCGGTCGCTGCGAGTGCAACTGGGACAACAAGGAGTTCGACGGGCTGTACGAGAAGGCCGTTGGCACCATCGACCCGGTCGCGCGCAACGAGGTGTGGGCACAGGCGCAGATGCTGGAGAACGAGCAGGTGCCGCTCATCACGCCGCTGCAGGTCGCCCAGGTCGCGGGCGCGGCCAGCACCATCAGCGGCGCGTGGATGGAGGGTGGCGGACAGGTCCACTTGGAGAACGCAGCGGTGTCCACGTCCTAGCGGACACACTGCTCGATTGGAGATAGTGCACGCGTCCGACAACGGAATGGGAGGATGAGGAAGGCCACATGGGCAGGTATCTCGTGACTCGGCTCGCCTGGAGCGTGCTGATCATCGTCGCCAGTTCAATGGTGGTCTTCCTCATCCTCCGCGTGCTTCCCAGCGATCCGGTCCTCGCCCGACTCGGCGCGACGACCGGCGTCGACCCCGCGGTCATCGATCGCCTGCGACGCGAGGCCGGTCTGGACGCCCCGATCGTGACCCAGTACCTGACATGGGTCGGCGGCGTCCTACGCGGGAACCTCGGCGCCTCCTACGCCAGCCAACTGCCGGTATCGGGAATCATCGCCGAGCGGATCCCCGTCACCCTCGAACTGACCGTGCTGGCGATGTTCCTGACCGCCATCGTGTCGGTTCCCCTGACGATCGCCGCGGTCTACCGACGTCGATCCCCGGCCGACCACGCCGTCGGCCTGCTGACCTCCTTGGGCATCTCGGTGCCGCTGTTCGTCGTGTCCCTGGTGCTGATCCTGGTGTTCGCCAGCGCGTTGGGGTGGTTTCCCTCCCGGGGCTTCGTGCCGCTCTCGCAGGATCCGGTGAAGAACCTGCGACTGATGGTCCTGCCCGTCGTGGCACTGACCTTCGTCGCGGCGCCATTACTCATCCGGCACATGCGTGAATCCATGCTCGAGACCGAGGACGAGGCGTTCGTGCGCACCGCGACCGGCAAGGGCGCCCGACGTCCGCGCGTGCTGTTCGCGCACATCCTGCGGGCATCGTTGGTACCGACCCTGACGATGTTCGGCCTGCTGATCGGCTACACGCTCGCGGGGACCGTCGTCGTGGAGTACATCTTCGGCCTGCCCGGCCTGGGCTCGCTGGCGCTGGAGTCCGCGTTGAAGCGGGACTACGCCGTGCTGCAGAGCGTGGTGCTGCTGATCGTATTCATGTTCGTGCTCACGACCTTCATCGTCGACGTCATCAACGGTCTGGTGGACCCGCGCGTGCGGCTGGGGGCCGACCGTGCCTGATACGACCGTCGTGCATCCCGACACTGCGTCCGCGCCGCGGCCCGCGAGCCGCCGGCGATGGCGACCCGGAGTCGGGCTGGTGCTGCTGTTGGTGATCGTCGGCGTGTGCCTGATCGGGCCGTTCCTGTGGCATTTCGAGCCGACGAAGATCGGAGCGGGCCGGCCGTTCCTCGGACCGGACCTGACGCACCCGTTCGGGACGGACGACCTCGGGCGCGACCTGTTCGCGCGGATCCTGGCCGGCGGCCGGATCACGATCCTCGTCGCGGCCGGCGCGACGGTGATCTCCGTGATCGTCGGCACCGTCTGGGGCATCGTTGCTGCCTCTCGTCGGGGTTGGGCCGACGAGGTCCTGATGCGTTCGGCTGATGCGTTCATGGCGATCCCGCAGATCGTCTTCGCGCTGGTGTGCGTGGCTGCGTTCGGCTCGTCGATCGTGTCGCTCATCGTCATCGTCGGGCTCCTCCTGTCACCGACGACCGCTCGCATCGTGCGCAGTGTCGCGCTGGCCGAACTGTCCGCGGACTACGCGGTCGCGGCCCGCGCCTGCGGACTGACGCGCACGCGGATCCTGGCCACCGAGGTCCTGCCCAACGTCGTGCCGACGATCGTGGTGCAGGCGACGATCAACGCGGCTGCCGCGATCGCGCTGGAGGCGACGTTGAGCTTCATCGGCCTGGGTGTCCAGCCGCCGGACGCGTCGTGGGGGACCCTGCTCCTGCACGGGTACGGCAAGTTCTACAGCAGTGCCTGGCTGGTGGTGTTCCCCACGTTGTGGATCGTGGTGACGATCTGGGCGCTGACACTGACCAGTGACACGTTGCGCTCGCGTTCCCGTGGCGGTGCGGCATGAACGTGTCCGAGCGTGCGCCCGTGCTGTCGGTGCGCGACCTCGTCGTGCTGGTTCCGGCCGGTGGCCGGGCGGTACCCGCCGTGCGCGGTGTCGGATTCGACCTGGCCCCCGGGGCCCGGCTGGGACTGGTGGGCGAGTCCGGCAGCGGCAAGACGCTGACGGCCCTGGCGCTGATGCAGATGATGCCGCCGGGAACCCGGATCGCCGGCGGTTCGGTCCGCCTGGACGGAACTGATCTGCTGGGGCTGACGGCGAAGCAGATGTGCGCCGTCCGCGGTCGGCGGCTGTCGATGGTGTACCAGAACCCGATGTCGGCGTTGAACCCCGTGGTGGCCATCGGCGACCAGCTCGTCGAAGCGATCCGCATGCACGAGCCGACGGCGAAGTCCGTCGCCCGGGCCCGCGCGATCGACCTGCTCGGTGACGTCGGCATCCCCAATCCGGCCCACCGCTTGACGGCCTACCCGTATCAGCTGTCCGGCGGCATGCGTCAGCGGATCGTCATCGCGATGGCGTTGGCGTGCGAACCGCAGGTGATCGTCGCCGACGAACCGACGACGGCGCTGGACGTCACCACGCAGGCACGGGTCATGGCGTTGCTGCTACAACTGAGTCAGGCCCGAGGTGCCGCGGTCATCTTGATCACCCACGACCTGGAGGTGGCCGCGGAGTTCTGCGACGACATCCAGGTCATGTACGCGGGGCGGATCGTCGAGCGGAGTCCGGCCGGCACGTTGTTCGACGCGCCGCGACACCCGTATGCCAAGGCGCTGCTCGATTCGCGGTGCGTGCTGACCACCGACCTCGAAACTCCGATCCCGACGATCCCCGGGCAGCCCCCGCACCCGGGGGAGTTCCCGCCCGGCTGCTCGTTCGCCGCCCGCTGTCCGCGGGCGCAGGACCTGTGCCTGCGCGTCGACCCGGAACTGACGGTCGACCCGGCGGGACCGAGCGACCGGGAGGTCGCATGCCACTTCCCGTTCGACCCGGTGGCCGGCCAGGTCGCCGGCGACTTCGACGCCACACGGGAGGACCGATGAGCGCCTCGGCCGTCGACGGCGTGTACCTGCGGGCCGAAGGCCTGCACCGCACGTTCGGTTCGGGTCCCAACGCGGTGCGCGCGGTCGACGACGTGTCCTTCGAGGTGTTGACCGGCCGAACCCTGGTGCTGGTCGGGGAGTCCGGCAGCGGCAAGACGACCGCCGCGCGGATCGTGCTGGGCCTGGAGCGTCCCGACGCCGGCAGCGTGACGATCGAAGGCCGGGAGATCGTCGGATGCGGCGAGCGCGAGATGCGTGAGGTCCGCCGACGGATGCAGGTTGTCCTGCAAGATCCGTCGTCGCAGTTGAACCGTCGGCACAGCGTCGAGCAGATCGTCAGCGCGCCGATGAAGGCGCACCGGATCGGCGACAGCGTGAGCCGGCGGGAGCGGGTGCTCGAGGTACTCGAAGCCGTCGGGTTGCACGAGCGGCACCTGACCCGTCGACCGTCCGAGTTGTCCGGCGGTCAGTGTCAGCGGGTCGCGATCGCACGGGCGTTGGCTGTGGGCCCACAACTGGTCGTCCTGGACGAGTCGGTGTCGGCGCTCGACGTGTCGGTTCGCGCGCAGGTGCTGAATCTGCTGCGGGACCTGCAGGACCGGCACGGGCTCAGCTACCTGCTGATCACCCATGACCTGGCGGTCGCCCGTTACATGGGGTCGCAGGTCGCGGTGATGTATCACGGCAGGACGGTCGAGGTCGGTGAGATGGCCACGGTGCTCGCCGACCCGCAGCACCCGTACACGCACAGCCTGCTCCAGGCGACCCCGAGCGGAGAGTCCCGACGTGGTCGGCAGGAACTGGACGACCAGACCGGTTCGACGATCCCCGGCCCGACGCCGGGGGACCAGTGCGCCTACCTCAGCCGATGCGCGGCCTCGCGTGATCGGGACCGGTGCCGCGACGTGCGACCCGAACTGAGTGCGGTGGCGGCCGGTCACCGGGTGGCCTGCCACTTTCCGCAGGCCCCGGCGTCGATCCGGCCGACCGAGCGAACCCAGCCGACGACCGAGCCGATCAGGGAGTTCGACAGTGAGTAGTGATCCAACGCCAGTGCCGCCGACCGATTGGCGGCCGCCGGCGAGTTCTGCGACCGTCGGTGTTGCCCGCCGGGACGTGACCCCGCCGCTGGGTATCCGGACGGCGAACTGGGGGGCGCCGGGCCGGTTCGAACGGGCCGAGGGCGTGCACATGCCGTTGACGGTGACCGCGATCGCGATCACCAGCGCGGGTCAACCGCCGTGCTACCTCGTGTCGACCGATCTCGGGTGGTGGCGCGAGGCGACCGACGAAGCGTCGGTGCGCGAACCCGTGCTGGCTGCACTGTCTGCCACGCCGGAGCGGTTGCTGATCCACCTGGTGCACACCCATGCCGGCCCGAGCCTGTCGCGTTCGGGAGTCGCCGAGCCGGGCGGGGATCTCGTCCCGGCGTACCTGGACTCCGTGGTGGCGACGATCATCGACGCCTGCCGCGAAGCGGCGGATTCCGCGCGCCCCGCCGAGATCACCTGGGGCACCGGCTCCTGCCGGCTCGCCGTGGTGCGCGACCTGCCGTACGGCGAGCGGGACGTGACCGCGTTCAATCCCGACCTCGCCGCCGACGACACGATCGTCGTCGGACGGATCGCCGACCCCGACGGCGAGACTCTGGCGACGATCGTCAACTACGCGTGCCATCCGACCACTCTCGCCTGGCAGAACCCCTTGCTGTCGCCGGACTTCATCGGTCCGGCGCGCAGCCTCGTGGAGGAGTCGACCGGGGCGCCGTGCGTCTTCCTGCAGGGCGCTTCGGGTGACCTGAGCCCCCGTGACCAGTACACCGGGGACCTCGCGGTCGTCGAACGCAACGGTCGGATCGTCGGTCACGCCGCGATGGCCGCGCTCGAAGAACTGCCGGCACCGGGACGGATCCTGCACTTCACCGGCGTGATGGAGTCCGGCGCGCCGCTGGGTCTGTGGGAGCAGGTCCCTGCTGCCGCGTCGACCGACCTGAGCGCGCGCATCCTGCGGATTCCGGTGCCGGTCAAGCCCGCCCAGACCGAAGCGCAGGTTCGGGCCCGCTGGGTGGGCATCGACGAGGCGGCGGCACGAGAGCGCGTCGGTCGCGAACTCGCACTGCGCCGGGACGCGTTGACCGGCGACGACCCGGTGCACCATGTCTGGCTGTGGCAGGTCGGTGACGCGATCGTCGTCGCCCAACCGGGCGAGTTGTTCTCGACCTTCCAGACCGAACTGCGTCGGCGGCACCCGGACCGGTGCGTGCTGGTGCTCAACTGCACGAACGGCCCGGGGTTCCGGATGTACCTGCCCGATCGCGCGGCATACGCACGCAACCGGTACCAGGTCTGGCAGACGCTGCTCGACGAGGGTGCGATGGAGGCGGTCCTGGCGGCGGTGGATGCCGCTATCGACACGTTGCCGGGCCGCGCCGTTGCCGGTGCCCGACCGGTCGGGGCCGCACCATGACCGTGGTCGTGGTCACCGGCGCGGCCGCGGGGATCGGCGAGGCCGTCGCGCGGCGGCTCCTGACCGACGGGTGGGCGCTGGTAGCGGTCGATCGCGACGAATCGGGCCTTGGCCGCCTGGCGGAAGGCGCGCCGCAGGTGCGCACCGTCGTCGGGGACGTGCGCGAGAGAGCGACGCACCAGGCCGCACGCGCGGCAGCGCGCGAACTCGGCGAGATGTCCGCGTGGGTCTCGGTCGCCGGGATCACCGTGACCCATGATCTGGCCGACCTGGACGAGTCGTCGGTGCGCACCGTCGTCGACGTGAACCAACTCGGCACCTTGTGGGGTGCGGCCGAAGCCGTCGCCGCCTTCACGGCCGCGGGGACGGCCGGCACGGTCGTGTCGATCTCGTCGGTCCACGCCCACCGGGCAGCCGAGCACTACCCGGTCTACGAGATGACGAAGGCGGCGGTCGAGGCGCTGACGCGCAGCATCGCGGTCTCGTACGGGCGACACGGGATCCGCGCGGTGGCGATCGCGCCGGGGGCCATCTGGACCCCCGCGCTGCGCGAGTCACTGCGATCGGCCGCCGACCCGG
The DNA here is from genome assembly GCA_964391765.1 of uncultured Bifidobacteriaceae bacterium. Lineage (GTDB taxonomy): Bacteria > Actinomycetota > Actinomycetes > S36-B12 > S36-B12 > UBA10649. The sequence goes on from CAYMNG010000032.1 coordinate 7,244, forward strand.
CGGCCAACACCGGTCGACTCGAACGCGCCAGTGCCCTGCACCGGATCGGCGATGCCGCCGAGGTCGCCGCGGCAGTCGCCTTCGCGCTGTCGCCCGAGGCCGCGTACGTCACCGGCTCGACGATCCGGGTCGACGGCGGATGGACCGCCGCCCTGCTGCCCGACCTCGCTGGGCCCGAGCGATGACCGGATCCAGCGCCGACGCGGGCGCGACGCCCACCGACGTCGACCTGCGAAGTGCCAGGTGGTTCGCCGGCGACGACGAGGTCGCGCTCCTGCACCGCGTCGCGGTCGCCCCGACCGGCTATCGGCCCGGACGACCGGTCATCGGGATCGCGGTGACCGCGAGCGACCTGAACCCGTGCCACGGTGACGCCGGTCGGTTGGCCGAGGCGGTCGCCGACGGAGTCCGCGCCGCGGGTGCGACGCCGATGGCGTTCCCGGCCTCCTCGTTGGGCGAGGACCTGATGAAGCCCTCCGCGATGATGTACCGCAACCTGCTCGCCGTCGAGATCGAGGAGATGGCGCGGGCCTACCCGCTGGACGGCCTGGTCGTGCTCGCCGGGTGCGACAAGACGGTTCCCGCCGCCCTCATGGGTCTGGCGAGCACCGACCTGCCCTCGTTGGTCGCGCTCGTGGGCACCCGCCGCGCCGGGGCGTTCGGCGGGCGTCGGTTGGCGGCCGGCACGGACGTGTGGCGCGAGCTGGACCGCCGACGGACCGGGCGGACCTCCGACCGGGAGTGGGCCGAGTTCGAGACCTGCCTGTCGCAGGTGGGACCGGGGACCTGCAACGTGATGGGTACGGCGGTCTCGATGGGACTGATCGCCGAGATGCTCGGAATGGCCGTGCCGGCGTCGGCCAGCGCGACGGCCGGCGGCGAGCAGATCCGAGCCGCGGCCCAGCAGGCCGGATCACGGGCGGTCGCACTGGTCCAGGCCGATGTCCGACCGTCGACGCTGATGACCGCGGCGGCGTTCGGCAACGCCGCGCGGGTCCTCGCCGCGGTCGGCGGGTCGACGAACGCGATCATCCACCTGTTGGCGATCGCCGGCCGGTTGGGCGTGCGGTTCGACCTGGCTGCCGTCGAGGCCGCGGTCCGCGACGTCCCCCTCCTGGTCGACGTGGAGCCGTGCGGTGCCGGGCTGATCGAGGACTTCCATACCGCCGGCGCGACACCGACGCTGGTCGCCGCGCTCGGCGATCGCCTGGATCTGGACTGCGTCAGCGCGGACGGACGAACCTGGCGCTCGGTGAGCGCAGGTGCTGCCCCGCCCGGACCGGTGATCCGTCCGGGGGACGACCCGCTGGCACCGGCGCCGACCCTGGCGGTGATCAACGGGTCACTGGCTCCTGGCGGTGCGGTGATCAAGGTCGCCGCGGCCTCCGCGGACCTGTGCCGGCATCGAGGCCCGGCCGTTGTGTTCGCCGACTACGAGGACATGCGCCGGCGACTGGACAGTGACGATCTCGACGTCCCGGTGGACGCCGTGCTCGTCGTGCGCGGGTGCGGCCCGGTCGGGGCGCCCGGCATGCCGGAGTGGGGAATGGCGCCGATTCCCAAACGCCTTGCAGCGCGAGGGGTTCGTGACATGCTGCGGGTGACGGACGGCCGGATGAGCGGTACCAGCTTCGGCACCGTGATCCTGCACGTGGTGCCGGAGGCCGCGGTCGGCGGCCCGCTCGCGCTGGTCGCGGACGCTGCCCCCGTCGACCTCGCCCGCGCCGAGGGACCCGTCGTTGTGCTGGCCGACGACGTCGACCTGCGCCGGCGCGCCGAGACGTGGACGCCACCGGCCAGCGCGCACGTGCGCGGTTGGCCGGCGATGTACCGCCGCCACGTCCTGCCGGCATCGGTCGGCTGCGACCTGGACTTCCTGACCGTCCCGGACGAACGACCGGCGACGTTCGTCGAGCCGATCGTCGGACGCTCCTGACCGGCCGACCACGGGGCGCCGCCGCTGTGCTCGTCCGCACGAACCGAATGTCGACAACGAACCGAACCACCGGAGATTGGAAGAAGAACATGGCAAGCGTCCCCGCGGTCGCCGGCGTGCTGCCTGTCGTCCAGACGCCCTACGGCGAGGACGGGTCCATCGACGTGGCCGCCTTGGACGCGGAGTTGGCCTGGATCCTCGACCAGGGCGTGGACGGACTGACCACCGGCATGGTCAGCGAGATCCTCAGCCTGTCCGGCAGCGAGCGGCGTCTGCTGACCGAACGGGTCGTCGCGGCCGCACGCGGGCGTGGCCGGGTTTCGGTGATCAGTTGCGGAGCCGAGAGCCTGCCGATCGCCGTCGGTCATGCCGTGCACGCCGCTTCGGTCGGTGCCACCGCGCTGATGGCGAACCCGCCGGTCACCGCGGCGCTGGACGACGAGGCCGTCTACGGGTACTTCGTCGCGATCCTTCGCGCGGTCGACCTCCCGGTGGTCGTCCAGGACGCCAGCGGATACGTCGGGCGCCCGCTGAGCCTCACGGTCCAGGGGCGGCTGTTCGAGGAGTTCGGCGATCGAGTGCTGTTCAAGCCCGAGGCCTATCCGATCGGCCCGCGCCTTTCGCGGCTTCGCGACCTGACCGGTGGCCGGTCCGCGATCTTGGAGGGATCCGGCGGTGCGGCGATCATCGACAGCTTCCGGCGCGGGATCGTCGGCACGATGCCCGGCTCGGAGGTCTGCTGGGCGATCCGCCGACTGTGGGACGCCGTCGTCGGCGGCGACTGGGAGACCGCGTACGCGATCACCGGGCCGTTGAACATGCTCGTGGGCACCTTGTCGTCGATCGACGGCTACGTCGCGGTCGAGAAGCACCTGCTCTGGCGGCAGGGTGTGCTGACGTCGACCCGGCAGCGCGAGCCACGCGGCTACGCGCTGGACGACGAGAGCATCGCGGAGATCGACCGGCTCTTCGACCGGATCGCCCGTGCCGCCGGGCAGCCGGAGCGGATCGACTCGTGACGAACGGGACGCCCGCGTCGGACCGATCGACCCGCGTGCGCGACCGGGTCGCGCAGGTTCGCCGGCTCGCGGCGGAGCACGGGATCGATGCGGTGGTCCTGGGGACGCAGGCGTCGGTCGCCTGGCTCGGTGACGGCCTCACGAACGGCCTGCTGCGTGGCCGGCGGGAGGCGACGGTGTGGGTCCTGGTGACCGCCGACGATGTCGTACTGATGGCGACCGACACCGAACGCGGTCGGCTGCAGGCCGAGGAGGACGTCGCCGGGCTGGGGCTGCGCCCGGTCTACCTGCCGTGGTACGGGCCGGCCTGGATCCACCAGGTCCGCGCGCAGGTGGGCGATGGTCTGCTGGGTGACGACGGACTGGGGTTCGGCCTCGACCTCTCGAACCGCATTCGGGTGCTACGCAGTCGATTGTCGCCCGCGGAGGCGGAACGGCTGGCCGCGTTGTCGACAGCGGCGACCCGGGTCGTGCAGGACGCGGCGACGGCCACGCGCCCGGGCTGGCCGGAGACGCGCCTGGCGGCCGCGGTCGCCGGCGGACTGGCGGACGAGGGAGTCGTCCCCCTCGTCCTGTTGATCGGGTCCGGGCGGCGATTGACCGCGTTCCGGCACTGGCTGCCGACGCCGACGCCGATCGAAGGCGCTGTGACGGTCACCCTCGCGGCCGAACGTGCCGGGCTGGTGACCGTGCTGTCGCGCAGCGTCGCGTTCGACATCGATCCGGTCACGGTCGAGCGCGATCGACTCGTCCGGCAGATCGCCGCGACGACGATCTCGGCGACCGCTCCGGGTGGAACCTGGGGTTCGGCGCTGCAGGCCGGCGTCCGGGCGTACGCGGCGGCGGGCTTCGCCGACCACTGGCGGGTCCACGTGCAAGGCGGCGCCGTCGGATACGACACCCGCGAGTTCAGCCCCGGGCCGCACGACGCGCCGAACGAGTTCTCCGATGTGCCGATCGAACTGGGTCAGGCGGCCGCCTGGAACCCGACGCTTCCCGGCGTGAAGTCCGAGGACACGTTCCTGGTCACCGCGGCGGGGCCACAGGTGCTCACCCGTGCCGACGACTGGCCGACCCGGGAACTGGAGACCGAAGGGGGGCCGCTCGTGCTGCCGGACCTCCTTCGCTGTTGAGCAGTCGACCGGACACCGACCGACCGAACCAACGACCCGAGGAGGACACCGTGCGGATCACCCGGATCGAGCCGCTCGTCGTCGACGCTGGGCTGCGCAACTGGGTCTTCGTCCTGGTCGACACCGACGAGCCGGGTCTGCACGGTGTCGGCGAGGCGACGCTGGAGTTCCAGACGAACGCGGTCGTCGGCGCGGTGCGCGACCTCGCCGAACTGGTGATCAGCCGGGACCCGACGGACGTCGAACGGCTGTGGCAGATGATGTTCCGGCACCCGTTCTTCAAGGGCGGCCCGGTGACGATGTCCGCACTGAGCGGCATCGACCAAGCGCTGCACGACATCCTCGCCAAGGCCCTGGGAGTACCGCTCTACCGACTGCTCGGCGGTCTCGCGCGCGATCGGGTGCGGCTGTACGACCACCTCGGTGGTGGCGAATCCGGTGCGGTGTACGACCAGGCCGATCCGATCGCGTTCGCCGAGCGAGCCGCGGCGTCGGTGGCCGACGGGTTCACCGCACTGAAGATCCTCCCGGTCGGCCGCTCGAACGGGCCGGCAACCTCTGCGCAGATCGCCGCGGCGGTCGAGTTGACCGCGGCGGCCCGGGCCGGCGCGGGGGACGGCGTCGAGATCATGGTGGACTTCCACGGCCGGACCAGCGCGGCCGCGGCCGTGGCGATCTGTCGTGAACTGGAGCCGCTTCGACCGTGGTTCGTCGAGGAGGTGTGCGCGCCGGACCGGCCGGACGAACTGATCCGCGCGGCTCGCGACATCCGCGTCCCGCTCGCGGCCGGTGAGCGGCTGTACGGCCGGCGGGACTTCCTCAGCGTGCTGACGGCCGGGGCGATCGACGTCGCCCAACCGGACGTCTGCCACGTCGGCGGTATCACCGAACTGCGCAAGATCGCCAGCCTGTGCGACACCTTCGGGGTGACGATGGCTCCGCACAACCCGCTGGGTCCGGTCGCGACGATGGTCAACGTGCACGTGGCGCTCGCGCTGCCGAACTTCCTGGTCCAGGAGGTCATGCGCGCCGATGTGCCGTGGCGCGGCGAGGTCGTCGCCGACGACCTGCGGATCGAGGCGGGGCACGCGTTGCCGCCGACGATGCCCGGTATCGGCGTGACGATCGACCGGCTTGCGGCGGCGGACCACCCGCCCCGGCCGGACCGAGCACCGCAGTGGTTCCATGCCGACGGTGCGGTGGCGGACTGGTAACCGATGACGCAGACGACCATCACGGTGCTCGACACGCCGGTGTGCGCCCTGGGCGAGGGCCCGTTCTGGGACCCCGTCCGTCGGCGGCTGAGTTGGGTCGATATCGACGCCGGTCGGCTGCTCGTCCGCGAGGGCGACCACGTGGCGGAGGTCGTGGCGATCGACGGGTCGACCCTCAGCGCCGCGTTCGCGCTGCCGGGGCCGACCGATGCGTGGTTGCTCGTCGTCGACCAGGGGTTCGCGATCCTTCGCCCCGATGGGTCGGAGCCCGCGCTGCACCGGCTCGCGCAGCCTGAGGCGACGCAGGCGGCCAGGGTGCGGATGAACGACGCCGCAGCCGACCCGGGGGGTCGGTTGTGGGCCGGCAGCATGGCCACCGACGGGGGAACGGGGCTCGCCTCCGTGTACCGGCTCGACCTCGACGGCACCCTCACCCGCGTGCTGACCGGTCTGAACGCGGCGAACGGACTGGGTTGGAGCCCGGCCGGCGACCGGTTCTACTTCATCGACTCCGACCCCGGAGTGTTGTGGGAGGCCGACTTCGACGCCGCTTCCGCGGCACTGTCCAACGTACGGATGCTTCGCGCGGACCTCGGTTCGGGTATCCCGGACGGGCTGGCGGTCGACGCCGAGGGTTGCGTGTGGATCGCGTTCTACGGTGGCGGTCAGATCCGTCGCTTCGATCCGACGGGTCGGCTCCTGGTCGCCGTCGACCTGCCCGCGACGTATCCGACGTCGGTGTGCTTCGGTGGTGCCCAGCGTGCGGAGATGTACGTGACGACGGCGCGGGTCGAACGCGGGCCAGAGCGCGTCCGCGCCGGCGACGGACGGGTCCTGGTGCTGGACGCCGGGGTCGCCGGGGCGCCGGTCGCCTCGTTCGCCGGCCGGCCCGATGACCTGCTTGGACCCTTACCGCCCTCACAGAATGCGAGTCGACCATGAACCCTGAATCCGTGTCCGGCTCCGCTGCGACGGCGAACGACCTGATGCCGGCGCTGGTCTACGAGGCGCCGCGCGTGATGGTGATGCGTGCGATCGCGGTGCCGGAGGTGGCTCGTGACGACGTCCTGATCGAGGTCGCGTACTCCGGGATCTGCGGCTCCGAGCTGAGCGGGTTCCTCGGCAGCAGCAGCATCCGCCAGCCACCGTTGGTGTTCGGCCACGAGGTGTCCGGTCGGGTCGTCGCGCTGGGCCGCGGTGCGGCGGACGGGCCGGTCGCTGTCGGCGACCTCGTCACCGCGAATCCGCTGGTCACCTGCGGGACCTGCGACTACTGCGTGGCCGGGCGGCAGCAACTGTGCCCGCGCCGACTCCTGCTCGGTGCGAGCCTGCCCGGCGCGAACGCGCGGTACGTGCGCGTCCCGCTGTCCGCGGTCGTCGCCCTGCCGGCGGGGATGCCGCTCGCGACCGGCGCGATGGTCGAGCCGGTCGCGTTCGCCTTGCGCGCGGTCGAGGTCTCCGGTGTCGGCGCCGCGTCGACGGCCCTGGTCGTCGGCGCCGGGGCCATCGGCCTGTTCATCCTGCAGGTGCTCGCCGCGAGCGGTGTCGCGAACCGGTACGTCGTCGAACGACATCCCGAGCGGCTGGCCAGCGCGGTCGCGCTAGGCAACATCGCGCTGACACCCGGCGCGGACGGCCTGGCTCCGGTGGTACGTGAGGTCACCGGTGGAGGCGTCGACGTCGCGTTCGACGCGGTCGGCGTCGAGCAGACCCGGCGGGATTGCCTGCTGGCGCTGGCCCCGGGCGGAACCCTGGTGCTGGCCGGACTGCACAGCGACGAGACGTCGCTGCCGTTGAACACGGCGATCCGTTCGGAGCTGACGATCGCGGGGGCGTTCGCGTACTCACCGCGGCACTTCCGCACCGGCCTGGACTGGCTCGCGGCCGGTCGGGTCGGGCTGAGTGCCGGTGTCGTCGAGGCTCCGCTGTCGGACGGCCAGACGTGGTACGAGCGACTCGTCGACGGGCATCCGGCCGCCAAGGTGCTGCTGCTGCCGGACTCCGTCGGGTGAGGCGGCGACGCGCGCCACGCGCTGCGACCGCGGACGACGTCGACCTGGCCCGGCGCCTCGCCGCCGCGCACGATGCGTCGCACTTCCTCCTCGTACCCTCGGCCGTGACGACGGCACGCTCGGTCGCGCAGGTGTCCGCGCTCCTGGCGGCGTGCACTGCCGCGCGCCGGCCGCTGACGTTCCGGTCTGGGGGCACGAGCCTGAGTGGTCAGGCGCAGACCGATTCGCTGCTGGTCGACACGCGGCGAGGCTTTCGTGGGATCGAGGTGCTCGACGACGGCCGACGGATCAGTGTCGAACCGGGTGCGGTGCTGCGCAGCGTGAACGCCCGGCTCGCGCCGCTGGGCTACCGCCTCGGCCCGGATCCGGCGAGTGAGGCCGCGTGCACGGTCGGCGGCGTCGTCGCGAACAACTCCTCCGGTATGACGTGCGGCACGGAGTTCAACGCCTATCGCACGGTGGAGTCGATGCAGGTCGTGTTGGCCAGCGGGTCGGTCCTGGACCTCGGCGCCGTCCGGGCCGACGACGACCTGCGTGCGCGCGAGCCGGCGGTGCACGCCGGACTGGTGCGGCTTCGGGACCGCGTACGAGCCGATCCGCGATCGGTACGGGAGATCACGCGACAGTTCGCCATCAAGAACACGATGGGCTACGGGTTGAACGCGTTCCTCGACCACGACGAACCGGCCGAGATCTTGACCAGACTCCTCGTCGGCTCGGAGGGGACCCTGGGATTCGTGTCGCGGGCGACGTTCCGCACGGTTCCGCTGCGACCGCACGCCGCCACCGCGTTCTTGGTGTTCGACTCGCTCGACCGCGCCCTCGCGGCGCTGCCGCCACTGCTGGACACGGGCCTGGCCGCGATCGAGGTACTCGACGCCCGCGCCCTGCGGGTCGCCCAGCAGGACCCGGCCTGGACCCGGGCGCTGCCGTCGGTCGCCGTCGACGCCCACGCCGGGCTGCTCGTGGAGTTCGGCGAGGGCAGCGTGCGGGCACTCGACGAGCGGGTCGAGGTGGGTCGCGCCGTCATCGGCGAACTGGTGATGGCCGCGCCGGCGGACTTCACGGCGGCCGCCGCGGCCAGAGCGGACCTATGGCATGCCCGCAAGGGCCTGTACGCCGCCGTCGCCGGAGCGCGGCCCGCCGGCACGACCGCGTTGTTGGAGGACGTCGCCGTGCCGATACCGGCGCTGGGCGAGACCTGCGCCGGGTTGGCCGGGCTGTTCGATCGACACGGCTACGAGGAATCGGTGATCTTCGGACATGCCAAGGACGGCAACCTGCACTTCCTGCTCAACGAACGGTTCGACCGCCCAGAGGCGCTGGCGCGCTACGCCGCGTTCACCGACGACCTGGTCGACCTGGTGCTCGGAGCGGGCGGAACGCTGAAGGCCGAACACGGAACCGGTCGGGTGATGGCTCCGTTCGTGCGCCGGCAGTACGGCGACGAGCTGTACGACGTCATGCGCGAGGTGAAGACGCTGCTGGATCCGGCCGGCGTGCTCAACCCGGGGGTGATCGTCAGTGACGACACCACGATCCACCTGCGGCACCTGAAGACGACGCCGACGGTCGACGTCGAGACCGTCGAGCGCCTCGAAGCCGTCACCGCCTATGCGGTCGTCGACACGTGCGCGGTCGACGGCATGTGCGCGACCGCATGCCCGCTGCAGATCGATACCGGCGCACTCACCAAGCGGTTGCGGGCCGAACGGGTCGACGCGGCGGCGGACGCGACCTGGGCGACCGCGGCCCGGCACTGGGACATGACGACCGCGGTCGCGAGCCGCGCGCTGTCCATGGCCCACGGGCATCCGCGGTCAGCGGCGGTAGCCGGTCAGGTGCTCGACCGGGTGATTCCCGCAGGTGTCGCGCCGCGGTGGGACAGTGGGCTGCCGGCGGGCGGTGAGCGGCGCCGGGAGCGACGGGCCGATGATCCGATCGCGGTGTACGTCCCGGCCTGCGTCGGCGTGATGTTCGGGCCCGAGGACGGCCTGCCCGGAGTGCGGGCCGCGTTCACCGCATTGTGCGCACACGCCGGCGTCGTCGTCGACGTGCCTCCCGGGGTCGAATCCGCCTGCTGCGGAACGCCGTTCTCGTCGAAGGGCATGCGGCGGGCCCATGCCGAACTGGCCGATCGGATGGGACGATGGCTGTGGCAGGTCACCGACGCCGGCCGGCTGTCGGTGGTCACCGATGCCTCGTCGTGCACCGAGGGGTTCGCCGCGCTCGCCGAGGGCGCGCCCGCTGGACCGGTGACCGTGGTCGACGCGCTCACCTTCGTCCGGAACACCGTCGTGCCCGCATTGCTGGCCCGTGGGGAACTGCCGCTGGTGGGCCGGCTTCCGTCGATCGCGGTGCACCCGACCTGTTCGACCGCGCGACGAGGATCGACCGACGACCTCCTGGCCCTCGCGGCCCTGGTCGCCGAGCGGGTGGAGGTTCCGTACGAGTGGGGTTGCTGCGGTTTCGCCGGAGACCGCGGGCTGCTGCATCCCGAACTCACCGCGTCGGCTTCGGCGGCCCAGTCCGACGAGGTGCGCCGGTTGGGCGCGCCGGCCCATGCCAGCGCGAACCGGACCTGCGAACTCGCGCTGACCCGCGCGACCGGCCAGCCCTACGGTCACGTGCTGGAGCATCTGGCGATGGCGCTCGGCCTGATCCCCGGGTCCGAGCCGACGGCCCGGGTCGGTGCTGCGAGACTGCCCGAGATCCAACACACCCCGCACCCCAAGGAGAACTGACCATGAGACTCGTCCGCATCGGTGAGCCCGGCCAGGAGCGTCCGGCGGTACTCGTCTCCGACGAGCTGGCCGTCGACATCTCGGACCTGACCGCGGACCTGGACCCGGACTACTGGGCCGGCCTGGATGTCGCGGCACTGTCGGCGTACGTCGACCAGCGCGCGGCCGCAGGTGACGTGGTGTCGGTGGTCGGTCAGCGGTTCGGCCCGCCGATCACCCGGCCGCACCAGTTGCTGTGCATCGGGCTGAACTACGCCGACCACGCCGCGGAGTCCGGCATGGCGGTGCCGACCGAGCCGATCGTGTTCAACAAGGCGCCGAACACCCTCGTCGGGCCGAACGACGACGTCGTGGTACCGCGCGGGTCGACGAAGACCGACTGGGAGGTCGAGCTCGGCGTCGTGATCGGGCGGCGCTGCCGGTACCTGGAGTCACCGGCGGACGCGTGGGCGCACATCGCCGGCTTCGTCCTCGTCAACGACGTCTCCGAGCGAGCGTTCCAGCTCGAGCGGGGTGGGCAGTGGGTCAAGGGGAAGTCGTGCGAGACGTTCAACCCGTGCGGCCCCTGGTTGTTGACCCGCGACGAGATCGGTGACGTTCAGGACCTGGGAATGTGGCTGGACGTCAACGGCGTTCGCCGCCAGACCGGATCGACCCGCACGATGATCTTCGACGTGCGGTACCTCGTGTGGTACCTCAGTCAGTTCATGGTGCTGGAGCCGGGGGATCTCATCGATACCGGAACGCCTCCGGGGGTCGGGATGGGACTGACGCCGCCGACGTTCCTGCGCGCCGGCGATGTCATGGCCCTGGGCATCGATCACTTGGGCACCCAGCGTCAACGGCTCGTCGCTGCGGACTGAGGGACACGCACTCGCAGTCGCCGTGCTCGGCGGGGTCGGGCTCCGGCCGGGCGCTGCCGAATTCGCCGGCCGGGTCCGCGACGCTATCCCCGCCGGCTGGCCAGATCGGCGATCTGTTGGGCCGCCGCCTTGACCTGCCGACCGACGCTCTTGGGCCGCATGAGTGCCGGGTCAGCGGTCAACCCGGTGACCGACACGGCCCCGAGGAGTCGGCCGTGCTCGTCGATGATGGGCGCGGCGAGGCACGTGATCCCGGGCGCGTCCTCCTCGTCGTCGATCACGAAGCCCGCTGCACGAGCCCGGGCCAGCGACTCGACCAGCGCGTCGGGGTCGGTGATCGTGCGCTCCGTGCGGGCGGGCATGCCGACTCGGCCCACGATGTCGCGGATCTCCGCCTCGGGCAGGGTCGACAGCAGGGCCTTGCCGACCCCGGTGCAGTGCGGCCACTCCCGCTGACCCATGCGCAGGTCCAGTCGGACGGCCGTGCGCGAGTCGACCCGGCCGATGACGACGGCCCAGTCCTCCTCCAACACAGCCAGTCGGGACGTCAGGCCCGTCTGCTCGGTGAGTGCGCGAAGGACAGGTCGGCCGACGTCGGCGATCGTGGTCTGTGACGCCGCCTGCTGACCCAGGCGGACCAGCGCCAGGCCGAGACGGTAGCGCCGACTCGTTCCCTCGCCACTGGCCGTCACCAGCCCGCGAGCGGCGAGCGTCCACAAGGTGGCGAATGCGGCGGCCTTCGACAACCCGACGACCTTGGCGACCTCCGTGACGGTGAGCCCGTCAGAAGGTGCGTCCTCCAACGACTCGAGGATGTCGACGGCCCGGGCGACGCTCTTGACCGTGTAACGGCCGTCTGCTGCGCCCATCCGTGTCCCTCCTGCGCGACTTGGTGACTGCGGTGTCCCGTGATTGGTGATCCCAAACAATACGCGGCAACCACGAACACTGCGCGCACGTCAGGTCCACCTGCGCGGTGCGACGCGTCGGTGCCGCGACTCTCGAGGCGCCCGGCTCGGCCAGCGCGGTTCGGACGTGCGCGATCGACGCCGAGCCGGTCCCGGCGAGTCTGCGCCGACCGATGCGCGTCCGTGGTGGACGTGCAGTCGCGCAGTACGGCGCAGAACGCCGAACCCGCTCGCCGGCCTCGGGCCGGTGCCCTACCCCTGCGCTGTCAACTCCAGCAGTCGCGTCGTCGTGCGCCAGTTGCGGATCGTCATCGTGCGGTACTCCGGTATCGCCGCGATACGGCTGAGCCGGCTGCGGGTCGCGTGGGCCGCGACGCGCGAGAAGTAGATCGCACCCGGACCTGCGGCGACGGCGTCGACGCCGGGCCGCAGTTCGGGAAGCGCGGCGAGGACCGCCTCGACCGAATCGCGATCCTTGAGGAAGGCGACGTCGCTGCGCAGGTGCGCGGCGCCGTGATCGGTCGGCGCGGCCGCGACCACGGCGGCGAGGTCGGCGTGGGTCCGCACCACGGTGAGCACGTCCAGGGCGAAACGTGCCCTGATCGCCTCCTCGATCCGCGCCTCGGTCTGGGGGTCAGCCGCGGTCGTGAAGACGACGTTGCCGCTTTGGATGTACGTGCGAACGCCGCTGAACCCGGCACCGCGCAGGCAGTCCGCGAGGTCGGCCATCGAGATCGTGTTCTTCCCGCCGACGTTGATCCCGCGCAGCAGTGCGACCGATCCGGGCACGGGCGCGCTACCCGCCGGACTTACGGCGGAACTCGCGCTTGCCGCCTTCGCGGTCGGAGTGCTCGTGGCCGTTGGTCCCGGCGGGTGTCGCGCCGTGCGGCTTGCCCTGTGCGGACTTCCGGTTCTTGGCCTCGAGGGCCTGCCGCATGCGCTCCTTGACGTCCTCGTGCTCGGTCATGCCGCAAGTGTGACAGCCCGCGCGGGCCGCCGAGCACGGCTCGGATGCATCGACGCCGCGACGGCCGCCCCACCACCGCCTCACCACCGCCTCACCACCGCCGACACGACCCAGACGGTTGGCTGGGCCGAAAAATCAGCGGCAAACCAACCGTCTGGGTCGTGTCGGCGGTTTCGGACGGCTGGACCTCGGGACCGGCGAGTCGCTGGATCCCGTCGATCCACCTGCTGGCGACGTTCATCGGGATCGGCGCGTCGGTGGTTCCCGGGCCGGCCGCCGAGCCCGCGCAGGGCCGCGTCGTCGGTTACCGTTGTCCGAACGTGAGGCCAGGTCGCGTCACAACGCGAGAGTCGAACGCCCCGAGCCTGGGGCAAGGAGAGGAGAGCGTCGTGACGAGGACGTCAGCGCGGACGGCCGTCGCGTTCACCGTGACGGGGCTGGTGGTCGGGACGACCCTCGTCGGAGTGGCCGGCCCGGCGGCGGCCGGCGTCGACGCGAAGGGTGCCTGCTCTGCGGGCAGTCGGTGGGAGGCAAGCGTCGATCTCGAGCGTCGGCAGCATGAGCTGGACTTCGAGGTCAAGTCGGCCACGCCGGGTCAGCGGTGGCGACTGGTTGTGCAGCACAACGGAAAGCGCGTGTATTCGCAGGTCCGCCGTGCGGTGCTGACCGACGACGTGCCGCGGGCCGAAGCGCAATGGGAGCTTCGGCGTCCCGACGACGTGAACGCCCGCGAGACGTTCACGTTCCGGGCGAAGAACCTGCGGACCGGCGAAGTCTGCCAAGCCACCCTGCGCGAGGCGTAGGCACGTCCCCCCACCCCGAAACCGCCGAATCCCGAAACCGCCGACACGACCCAGGCGGTTGGTTTGCCGGGGATTTCGCGGCCTAGCCAACCGTCTGGGTCGTGTCGGCGGTGGTGAGGCGGCCGTCGCGCAACTCGACACGTGCGTCGACCGACCCCAGCGTCGACGCGTCGTGGGAGACGATCAGCGTCGCCGTGCCACGGTGTCGCGCCAGCGTGGTCAGCAGTTCGACGATCTGCGTGCCGCGATCGTGGTCCAGCGCGCTCGTCGGCTCGTCGACCAGGAGCACGTCCGGCGCGCCGATCAACGCCCGGGCGATCGCGACCCGCTGCCGTTGGCCGCCGGACAACTGCGCGGGTCGACGATGGCCGAACCCGGACAGCCCGACCGCGTCGAGGAGGTCGGCCGCGTCCGCGCGCAACGAGCCCCGGGGGACGCCACGCAACCGGCCTTGGAGCTCGATCTGCTCCGACGCGGTGAGCGATGCCAGCAGTTGCGGCTGTTGGAAGACCACACCGACCTGGCGCCGGCGAACGCGCGTCGCCTCGGCCGATCGGGTCGCCGCCGTGAAGGCGATCGCGCCGGCGATCCGTACGAGACCGGCCGTCGGCGGCGTCAGGCCGGCGGCGACGGCCAGCAGACTCGACTTGCCGGAGCCCGATGGGCCCAGGAGTGTCGTCGACGTTCCGGCCGGAATGTGCACGCTGACGGCATCGACGGCGGTGAGCATCGTGTCGCCGTCCGGGTACTTCAGGGTGATCTCGTCGAGGAACAGGTCCATGGTCTCTCCTTGCGGGCATTGGTGTTGCGATTGATGAGGGCGAAGGGTGCGGCCGTCGCGCATCGACGGGCGGGCGGGCGCGGGCGGGCACGGGCGGGTGCGGGCGCGGCGTCAGCGCCCGGCGGACAGCGCCGCGTGGGCGTCGATCCCGCCGATCCGGACGACCGCCACCGCGGCACCGAGCAGGCCCAGCGCCAACAGGCCGGCCGCGGGGACGACGACCGTGATCGGGTCGACGACGACGGGGACGAACTCGGACAGCGCGGAGGCCAGCGCGGCCGCCGCACCCGTGCCGAGCGCTACCCCACCGACCAGCACGATCGCGGCCTGCGCGAGCGCGTCGCGCAGCAGGTACGGGGTCGACGCGCCGAGTGCCTTGAGCACCGCGAGGTCGTTGCTGCGAGAGATGGTCCACACGGTGAAGAAGGCCCCGACGACCAGAGCCGAGATCGCGATGAGGAACCCGAGCATGATCGTCAACGACATGTTCTCGGCCGTGAACGACGAGACCGCCGAGCGCGCCGCGGTCGTCGTGACCGACGTCGTGCCGATGGCTGCGTCCGCCTCCGCGATGTCCGCGTCCGAAACTCCGTCGGTGGACAGGGCGATCACCGTCGCGCCGGCCGTCCCGCGACCGACGATCTGCTGCCAGTCGGCGAGGTCGACCCAGACGGCCGGGGTGTGCGAGAACGACGCCTCGACGTCGACGACGTCGGCGACCACCAAGGCAACGGCGCCGACGGTGACGTGGGTCCCGACTCCTGCGTCGAGGTCCGCCGCCGCGCCGGCCGACAGTGCGACCGTCCCGGCGGCGACGTCGACGTCGCCGGGGA
>CAYMNG010000033.1:0-230 GCA_964391765.1 uncultured Bifidobacteriaceae bacterium
CCGACGCGCTGGCGGCGTTGCTGTCCGGCGGCAAGCGCGTCCGCCCGGCGTTCGCCTACTGGGGCTGGCGCGCCGCCGGCGGCGACGCCGACGACGACGC
This sequence comes from uncultured Bifidobacteriaceae bacterium, assembly GCA_964391765.1. Taxonomy (GTDB): domain Bacteria; phylum Actinomycetota; class Actinomycetes; order S36-B12; family S36-B12; genus UBA10649. The sequence goes on from CAYMNG010000033.1 coordinate 101, forward strand.
CGGCGTGGTGACGGCCGCCGCGTCGTTGGAGTTCTTGCAGGCGTGCGCGCTGATCCACGACGACGTCATGGACGGGTCCGACACCCGGCGCGGCCAGCCGGCCGTCCACCGCCGGTTCGCCGGCCTGCAC
>CAYMNG010000033.1:240-22141 GCA_964391765.1 uncultured Bifidobacteriaceae bacterium
CGTGAGCAGGACTGGCACGGCGCCGCCGCGCCGTTCGGTGTCGGTGCCGCCATCCTCCTCGGCGACCTGTGCCTGGCCTGGGCCGACGAGGTGCTGCGCGGCGCCCGGCTGCCCGCCGACGCGCTGGGCCGCGGCACGCCGGTCTACGCCGAGATGCGCACCGAGGTCATGGCCGGGCAGTACCTGGACCTGCGCGAACAGGCCCGCGGCGGCGGCTCGGTGGCTCGCGCGCTGCGCGTCGTCCGGTTCAAGTCGGCCAAGTACACGATCGAACGACCGCTGCACCTGGGCGCGGCACTGGCCGACGCCGAGCCGGCGGTGTTCGCGACGTACACCGACTACGGCCTGCCCCTGGGCGAGGCGTTCCAACTGCGCGACGACGTCCTCGGCGTGTTCGGGGACCCCGCCGTGACCGGCAAGCCGGCCGGTGACGACCTGCGCGAGGGCAAGCGGACGGTGCTCGTCGCGTTCGCCAGCGAGCGCTGCTCCCCCGCGCAGGCCGAGGTCCTGCGCCGCCATCTCGGCGATCCGGCCCTGGACGAGGACGGCGTCGCCGCGCTGCGCGAGATCCTCGTCGACACCGGCGCGCTCGACGACACCGAGCAGTTGATCGAACGCATGCGCACCGACGCGCTCGCCGCGCTCGACGGCGCCGACCTGGAGGCGTCCGCGCGGGCCGTCCTCGCCGACCTCACCCTGGCGGCGACGCGGCGGGCCGAGTGAGACCGGTCGTCGGGCCGACCGACCACGTCGTCGTCGTCGGGGCCGGCCTGGGCGGACTGGCGGCGGCGATGCACCTGGCCGGCGCGGGCCGGCAGGTCACCGTCCTCGAACGCGAGCCGGTGCCCGGCGGGCGCGCCGGCCGGCTCGAACTCGACGGACCCAGTGGCCGGTACCGCTTCGACACCGGGCCGACCGTCCTGACGATGCCCCACCTGATCGATCGCGCGTTCGCCGCTGTCGGGGAGTCGACGTCGCGCTGGCTGACCCTGACCGACCTGGACCCGCTGTACCGGGCGTGGTTCCCGGACGGGTCCTCGCTGGACGTCCACTCCGACACCGACGCGATGGCGACGCAGATCGCCACGGTCATCGGACCGCGCGAGGCCGCCGGCTACCGCCGGTTCGTCGACTACGTCTCGACGCTGTACCGCCTGCAGATCGACAGCTTCATCGACCGCAACCTGGACTCCCCGTGGTCGCTGGTCACCGCCGACCTCGCCCGACTCGCCGCCCTGGGCGGCTTCGGCCGCCTGGCCCCGCGGATCGCGCGGTTCTTCGACGACCCGCGCACCCAGCGGGTGTTCTCGTTCCAGTCCTTGTACGCCGGCGTGTCGCCGCAGCAGGCGCTGGCCCTGTACGCCGTCATCTCGTACATGGACTCCGTCGCCGGCGTCGTCGTCCCGCACGGCGGGATGCACGCCCTGCCCACCGCGATGGCCGCCGCCGCCGCGGCACACGGCGTCGAGTTCCGGTACGGCACCGAGGTGACGCAGGTGCTGGTCGCCGGCGACCGCGCCCTCGGCGTGCGGACGGCGACCGGCGAGGAGATCCGCGCCGACGTCGTCGTGGTGAACCCCGACCTGCCGGTCGCGTACCGCGACCTGCTCGGGCAGCAACCACGCTCCGTGCGCCGGCTGCGGTACTCACCGTCGTGCCTGCTGCTGCTCGTCGGGTCACGGGCGACGTACCGGGCGATCGCGCACCACAACATCCACTTCGGCCGCGCCTGGCGCGAGGTCTTCGCCGACGTCATCGACGGCGGTCGCCTCATGCGCGACCCGAGCATCCTGGTCACCAACCCGACGCGGACCGAACCGTCGTTGGCGCCGGCCGGGCGCCAGGAGTACTACGTCCTCCTGCCCACCCCGAACCTGCACGCGTCGATCGACTGGCACGTCGAGGGTCCGCGGTACGCGGCCGAGGCGATGGGGGTCCTCGAGCGGCGTGGCTACGTGGGCTTCGCCGACGCCGTCGAGGTCCTCGACGTCACGACCCCGGCGCACTGGCACGCCCGGGGGATGGCGGCCGGGACGCCGTTCGCCGCCGCGCACACGTTCGCCCAGACCGGCCCGTTCCGCCCCGGCAACCGCTGGGGGCGCAACGTGGTGTTCGTCGGCTCGGGGACGCGGCCCGGGGTCGGCGTGCCGATGGTGCTGATCTCCGGGCGCCTGGCGGCCGAGCAGATCACCGCCGGTCGCCGCCGGTCCCGCACGTCGGGCCGGATCACGTCGGTGTCGGCGTGAGCGGGCCGCACCGGTTCGCCGTCCGGCACGGGCTGCCCGGGCTGGCCGGCACGGGCCTGGTCGCGCTGGGTGCGCTGGGCATCGGCTGGGTGCCGTTGACCTCGAACCTCCTCGACGCACCGCTGGTCGACGTGCTCCGCTCGACCCTGGCCGGCACGCTGGCCGCCCGGGCGATGGTCATCGTCGGCCTGACCGTCCTCCTGCAGGCCTGGCTGGTGCTCGGTGCCGACCTGCACGATCGCCAGGTCCGGCATGATCCGCCGTCGGTGACCCAGGTCACCGCCGTCCTCGGCCTGTGGTCGATCCCCCTGCTGCTGGCCCCCCCGCTGTTCAGCCGGGACGTGTTCTCCTACTACGCCCAGGGCCGGGTGTTCGCCGCCGGCTTCGACCCGACGACGACCGGCGTCGACGCCGTCCCCGGCTGGTTCGAGGCCGGCGCGGACCCGATGTGGGTCGAGTCGCCGACGCCGTACGGGCCGCTGTTCCTCCTCGTCGAACGGGCGATCAGCACGTTCGCCCACCCGAACGCCTACCTCGGCGCCCTGCTGTTCCGCGCCACGGCCGTGGTCGGGGTCGCGCTACTGGCGTGGAGCGTGCCCAGACTCGCGGTGCTGCACGGCATCGACGCCGATCGCGCACTGTGGGCGGGCGTGTTGAACCCGCTGGTCGTGATGCACTTCGTGTCCGGCGCCCACAACGACGCCGTCGTCGTCGGGCTCGTCGCCCTCGGCCTGTTGCTGGCGGCGCGGCACTGGTGTTCGTGGGGTGCGGTCGCCGTCGGCCTCGCGGTCGCGATCAAGCCCGTGGCCATCGTCGCGCTGCCGTTCGTGGGGTTGCTGTGGGCCGGCCGGGACGCCGGTTGGGTCGGGCGGATCCGCGCGTGGGCACTGTCGGCCGTCGTCGCGGGCGCGGTGCTGGTGTCGGTCCTCCTCCTGGCCGGGGCCGGCTCCGGTGTCCTCACCGCCGCCTTCGGCACCCCCGGCAGCGTGCTGACGTGGCTGTCCCCGTCGACCGCGACCGGCCGCGCCATCGGTGCGCTCACGACCGCGTTGGGCTGGACGGCGGACGGCACGCCCGCGCTCGGCATCACCCGCTCGATCGCGATGGTGGTGGCGGCCGGCGCGATCGCCTACCTCGTCCTGCGCCCCGCGGGCCGCAGCCCGGTTCGTGGTGCGGCGCTGGCGTTCGCGGCCGTCGTGCTCCTCGGACCGGTCGTCCAGCCGTGGTACCTGCTGTGGGCGCTGCCGCTGTTCGCCGCGTCCGGGCTGTCGAGCACCGGCCTGCGCACCGTGGTGGTCCTCACCGCCGGATTCACGGTGCACGGGATGATCGAGGCGTCGACGAACGCCGACAACCTCAGCGACGCGTCCGACGTCGTCGTCTACGCCGTCGCCTTCGCCGTCGTGGCCCTGGCCGTCCTCGCGTCCGCCCGAGAGCGCACGCTCGTGCTCGGTGGCGACGACCTGGCACCGACGACCGACGAGGAACGTCGCGAGCGGGCCGAGATGATCTGGCCGAGCGCGTGAGGACGGTGGCGCGGTGATCGGCGGCCACGACCTGGACGCCGCGGGCATCACCGACCCGGACCTGCGGTCGTCGTACGAACGGTGCCGGCGCGCGAACGCCCGGCACGGTCGCACGTACTACCTCGCGACGATGCTCCTTCCCCCGGCGAAGCGGCCGTTCGTCCACGCCCTGTACGGGTTCGCGCGGCAGGTCGACGACGTCGTCGACCTGCCGGATCCGACCGGCGCGGACCCCGCGCAGCGTTTGGCGGCGCTGACCGACCGGTTCCTTCGCGACCTCGCAGCCGGCACGTCCGCCGACCCGCTGTACCGCGCGACCGTGGACACCGCGCGCCGCTGGCGGATCCCCGACGAGCACTTCACGGCGTTCCTGCGTTCGATGGCGATGGACCTCACGGTCCGCGACTACGCCACCTACGACGACCTCTACGAGTACATGTACGGCTCCGCGGCGGCGATCGGGCTCCAGGTCACCGCGGTGCTCGAACCGCTCAGCGACCGTGCGCTGCCGTACGCCGTCGACCTCGGCATCGCCTTCCAGTTGGTGAACTTCCTCCGCGACGTCGGTGAGGACCTCGACCGCGGACGGGTGTACCTACCGGCCGACGAACTCGCCGCGTTCGGCGTCGACCGTGACGTCCTCTCGCGCCGCGTCGTCACCCCCGAGGTCCGCCGCGCGTTCGCCGGCCAGCTCGAGCGTGTGCGCGACCTGGCGGATCGCTCGCGGACCGGCGTCGACCTGCTCGCGCCGTCCTCACGCGCGTGTGTCGATGCCGCGCGAACGTTGTACTGCGGGATCGCCGACGAGATCGAGCGCAACGACTACGACGTGTTCTCCCGACGCGCCCGCGTGCCGTTGCGCCGACGCGCGGGCGTGTTCGCGCGGTCCTGGTGGCGGGCCAGGCGCGCGGCGCAGTGGTCCGAGCCGATCACGCCCGCGCCACCATCCGCTCGACCTTGAGGTTCCACCGGGTTTCGCGCGCGAACACGCGGTACGAGCTCAAGGTCGACCGGATCAGAACAGGGCGGCGGCGAGCGCCCGGCGAGCCGGGGGCACGGCGGGGTCGTCGCCGGCCAGCAGGAAGTAGTCCAGCACGCGCGCGCGGGCCTCGTCGCGACCCTCGGCGGCCGAGGCGCGAACCGCGTCGACCCCCCAGCCCAACGCCGCGCTCCATTGGCCGACGAGCGCGGCCGCGTCCGCGGCCGCCAGCAGCGACGCCGCGTCACCGGCCACCGGATCGCCCACCGACGTGGCACCCTCGGTCCGCCGGAACAGGCGGACCAGGGCGAGGCCCGCCTCGGCGTCCGGGTCCCCGGGCGCGCTGTCCAGCACGGACCGGTACGCCTTCTCGGCCGCGTCCCAGTCCCCGGCCTCGACCGCGGCATAGGCCGGCTCGAACCGGGGGTCGGCGACGGGCTCCGGCTCGCCGGCATCGGCCGACTGCGCCGGGTCCGCCGATCCACCCGCGATGCTCCCGGCGACGCCCTGCTCGGCCGCGACCCGAAGCACCTCGTCGATCACCTGCCGCACCTGCGCCTCGGGCAGGGCGCCTTGGAACAGCGGTACCGGCTGGCCGGCGATGACGGCGTACACCGACGGGATCGACTGGACCTGGAACGCCGCGGCGATCTGCTGCTCGGCGTCGACGTCGATCTTCGCCAGCACCCAACGGCCGCCGCCCTCCGCCGCCAATCGCTCCAGCACCGGGGACAGTTGCTTGCACGGTCCGCACCAGGTCGCCCACAGGTCGATGACGACCGGCACCTGCTGGGACCGGTCGATGACCTGCGCCTGGAACGTCTCGGTCGTCACGTCGATCACGACGCCGGCCGGCGCGTTGGCCATCGCCTGCTGGGCACGCGCCTGGTTCTGTCGTGCGGAGGCCAGTGCGCCCAGGTCGACGGCGCCGCGGGCGGAAAGGGGACTCGATGCCATGGTCGGCATTCTCGCGCAACCGCCGGCTCGCCCCGACCACGGGGCCACTGCGTCCACGAGGCGGCGACCGGCGAGAATGCGCCCATGCACGTGTCCGCCCGCGCCGACTACGGGATGCGCGCGCTGCTCGAGCTCACCGCGGCCCACCGCACCGACCCGGCCCGACTGGTCAAGGCCGAGACGATCGCCGCCGCGCAGCAGATCCCGGTCAAGTTCCTCGAAGGCATCCTCAGCCACCTGCGTCAGGCGGGGATCCTGCTGAGCAAGCGCGGTGGCGACGGCGGGTACCGACTCGCCCGCGACCCCGCCGACGTGGCCGTCGCCGACGTCGTGCGTGCCCTCGACGGCCCGCTGGCCGCTGTGCGCGGCGAACGCCCCGAGGACCTGTCGTACCCCGGGGCCTCCGCGAACCTGCGCGAGGTGTGGATCGCGGTGCGCGCGTCGATGCGGCACGTCCTGGAACGGATCAGCCTCGCCGACGTGGCCGACGGCGCACTACCGGCCGACGTCGCCGACCTCCTGGCCGATCCCGATGCCTGGCATCGGCGCTGACCGGCCCGGATCGATCAGGTCCGCGACCAGGTGCTCGGCGGCCGTGTCTGCGTCCACGCGATCCGCGGCCGCTGCGACCGCGTGCTCGGCCAGTCGACGCTCGAGTTCGGCGACGGCGAGCGCCCGCACCTGCGCGATCGACCGACGACGCCGACGAGCGTCCCCGTCGCCACTGCGCCCCAACAACTCCTGATGCGCGTCGATCGCGTCGAGGACGTCGGTCACACCCGAGCCCGTGGTCGCGACCAGCCGGACGACCGGCGGCGCCCAGCCGCCCCCCTCGCGAAGGCGGACCGCCGCCCGAAGGTCGCGCACCGTCGCGTCGGCACCGGGCTGATCGGCCTTGTTGACCACGAAGACGTCGGCGACCTCCAGGACCCCCGCCTTGGCCGCCTGGACCCCGTCCCCGGCGCCCGGGGCGAGCAGCACGAGCGTGGTGTCGGCCGCGGCCGCGATCTCGATCTCGGACTGCCCGACGCCGACCGTCTCGACGACGACGACGTCGAACCCGACCACGGCCAGCAGGTCGATCGCCTGCGGCACTGCGACCGCCAGGCCGCCGAGGTGCCCGCGCGCGGCCATCGACCGGACGAAGACGCCCGCGTCGGTCGCGTGCTGTGTCATCCGGACGCGGTCGCCGAGCAGGGCACCACCGGAGAACGGCGAACTCGGATCGACCGCCAGCACGCCGACCCGCTGGCCGCGCGAGCGCAACGCGGCGACCAACGCCGACGTCGTCGTCGACTTGCCGACCCCCGGCGGTCCGGTGATCCCGACGACGACGGCCCGGCCGGGGATTCCGGCGAGCAGCCGCATCACCTCGCGCGCCGGCCCGGCTCCGTCCTCCAGGACGGTGAGCAGTCGGCCCAGGTCGCGCGCGCTGCCCGCGCGCGCGCCGGCGAGCAGTGTCGCGACGTCGCCGCCGCGCATCTAGGCCGACGGGACGCGGATGAGCAGAGCGTCGCCCTGCCCGCCGCCGCCGCACAACGCCGCCGCACCGACACCGCCGCCGCGGCGGGCCAGCTCCAGCGCGAGCGACAGCACGATCCGGGCGCCGGACATCCCGACCGGGTGCCCGAGGGCGATGGCCCCGCCGTTGACGTTGACGATCTCCTCACTCACGCCGAGCTTGCGCGAGGACACCAGGCCGACGGACGCGAACGCCTCGTTCAACTCGAACAGGTCGACGTCGCCGACCGCGATCCCCTCCTTGGCGCAGGCCGCGAGGACGGCGTTGGCCGGCTGCTCCTGCAGTGAGGCGTCGGGGCCGGCGACGACCCCGTGCGCGCCGATCTCGGCCAGCCACGGCAGATCCAGCTCGACCGCCTTGGCCTTGCTCATCACGACGACCGCGCACGCGCCGTCGGAGATCTGCGACGCGTTGCCGGCGGTGATCGTGCCGTCGGCGGCGAACGCCGGCCGCAACCGGGCCAGCGTCTGGGCGGTGGTGTCCGCGCGGACGCCCTCGTCGACCGAGACGAGGACCGGATCGCCCTTGCGCTGCGGCACCGCGACCGGCGCGATCTCCTGTGCCAGTCGATCCGCGGCCGCGGCGGCCCGCTGGTGGGACTGCGCCGCGAACGCGTCCTGCTCCTCGCGGGTCAGGTCGTACCGGCCGTTGTACCGCTCGGTGCTCTCGCCCATGGCGCACCGGTCGAAGGCACAGGTCAGCGCGTCATGGGCCATCGAGTCGACCATCGTCCAGTCGCCGAACTTCACCCCGTCCCGCGAGCCGTTGAGCACGTGCGGCGCGTTCGTCATCGACTCCATCCCGCCGGCGACCACGACGTCGAACTCCCCGGCCCGGATCAGCTGGTCGGCCAGCGCGATCGCGTCCAGGCCGGACAGGCACACCTTGTTGACGGTCAGCGCCGGGACGTCCATGCCGATGCCGCCGGCGACGGCGGCCTGCCGTGCCGTGATCTGACCGGTGCCGGCCTGGATGACGTGGCCCATGATCACGTAGTCGACCTGGTCGGCACCGACACCGGCGCGCTCCAGTGCCGCCGCGATCGCGACGCCACCGAGCTGCGCGGCACTGAAGGACTTCAAGGACCCCTGCAACCGGCCCATGGGCGTGCGCGCCCCGGCCACGATCACCGAACCATTGGCAAAGGACACCGCCGCCTCCTGCGCGTCGAGATGTGCTCGCGAATCCGCCGCGAGACCCGCGGCCGGTCGATGCCACGATAGCGTCCATGACCGAGTCCTCCCGAACCGCGCCCGAGGCACTGCTGACCCGGATCGACCACGTCGGAATCGCGGTGGCCGACCTCGACGAGGCGATCGCGTTCTACGCGCGGGCCTTCGGCCTGCAGGTCGTGCACGAGGAGGTGAACGCCGAGCAGGGTGTGCGCGAGGCGATGCTCGCCGTCGGCGGGTCCGGATCGTGCGTCCAACTGCTCGCGCCGCTGTCCCCCGACTCGACGATCGCGAAGTTCCTCGACCGGTCCGGCCCGGGGATCCAGCAGGTGGCCTACGGCGTCGACGACGTCGAGGCGGCGGCCACCGCGCTGCGGGCGGCCGGCGTGCGCATGCTGTACGACACCGCGAAGGTCGGCACGGCCGGCGCGCTGATCAACTTCTGCCATCCCCGGGACTGCGGCGGCGTGCTGGTCGAGCTCGTCCAGTCCGTCGCGCCGACCGAGCACTGACGCGCCGCCGTGCGCGCGAAACGAAGGAGGACCCCGTGTCGATGAACGACGTTCGGGATGCGGTGCTCGCGCTCGCGTCCGCCGACGAGGTCGCTGCCCTGGCGGTCCCCGACCACTACCGCGCCGTCACGCTGCATCGGGCCGACGAGGAGATGTTCGCCGGCCTGTCGTCGCGGGAGAAGGATCCGCGCCGGTCCCTGCACGTGGAGGACGTGCCGACGCCCGCGCTGGCACCCGGTGAGGCGCTGGTCGCGGTGATGGCGTCGAGCATCAACTACAACACGGTGTGGTCGAGCATCTTCGAACCGGTGTCGACGTTCGGGTTCTTGTCCCGCTACGGCCGCACGCACGCCGACGCCAAGCGACACGACCTGCCGTACCACGTGATCGGCTCCGACGCCGCCGGCGTCGTGCTGCGCGTCGGACCCGGCGTGAACGCGTGGCGGCCCGGCGACCGGGTGGTCGCACACTGCCTGAGCGTCGAACTCGAGTCCCCGATGGGGCACAACGACACGATGCTGGACCCCGAGCAGCGGATCTGGGGGTTCGAGACCAACTTCGGCGGCCTCGCCGAACTCGCGGTGGTCAAGGCGAACCAGTTGCTGCCCAAGCCCGCGCACCTGACGTGGGAGGAGTCCGCCGCCCCCGGCTTGGTGAACTCCACCGCCTACCGCCAACTGGTCTCGCGCAACGGCGCGGGGATGAAGCAGGGCGACGTCGTCCTCATCTGGGGGGCGTCGGGCGGGTTGGGTTCGTACGCGACGCAGTACGCCATCAACGGCGGGGCGACCCCGGTGTGCGTGGTCTCCTCCGCGCAGAAGGCCGACCTGTGCCGATCGATGGGGGCCGAGCTCATCATCGACCGCAGCGCGGAGGGCTTCCGGTTCTGGCGGGACGAGCACACCCAGGACCCCAAGGAGTGGCAGCGGCTGGGCAAGCGCATCCGCGAGCTGACCGGCGGGGACGACCTCGACATCGTCTTCGAGCACCCCGGCCGGGAGACGTTCGGCGCGAGCGTCTACGTCACCCGCAAGGGCGGCACGATCGTGACCTGCGCGTCGACCAGCGGGTTCATGCACGAGTACGACAACCGGTACCTGTGGATGAGCCTGAAGCGGATCGTCGGCAGCCACTTCGCGAACTACCGCGAGGCGTACGAGGCGAACCGGCTGATCGCCAAGGGCATGATCCACCCGACGCTGTCGAAGACCTTCGCCCTGCAGGACGCCGGGCAGGCCGCCTTCGAGGTGCACCGCAACGCCCACCAGGGCAAGGTCGGCGTCCTCGCCCTGGCACCGGAGACCGGACTGGGCGTGACCGACCCCGAACTGCGCGAGCGACATCTGCCCCGGATCACCCGTTTCGCCGACTCCTGACCCGCACGCCCGACGCGTCCGACGTGGGCGTGCGGAGCCCGGCGGACAGCGGTGGACCGGACACGACGACGGCCACGAGCGGCGTCCCGGCGGTCGGGTCGGGGCGACGTAGCATGGCGCGCATGGCCGCGACGCAGTCCCCCGCGCCGGCCGGGCCGTGGCTGCTGGACCGCGGCCGGAAGCGCGGCGAGATGGGCTATCTGCCCGGCCTCGACGGAATCCGGGCCATCGCGGTCCTCGGCGTGATGCTCTACCACGCGGACCTGACCTGGATCAGCGGCGGCTTCCTGGGCGTGGACGTCTTCTTCGTCCTCAGCGGGTTCTTGATCACCTCGCTGATCCTGGAGGAGTACGACCGGTCCGGATCCGTGCGGTTCTCGCAGTTCTACCTGCGCCGCGCGCGGCGCCTCCTGCCGGCCGTCGCGCTCCTGCTGGCCGTCGTGGCGGCCGCGGCCGCCTTCGTCTACCACGACATGGCCCGGCAGGTACGCGCCGACGTCATCGCGTCGATGTTCTACGTCAACAACTGGAAGTACGTCGTCGACCAGGCGTCGTACTTCGAGTTCATCGGCCGGCCACCGGTGCTCAAGCACCTGTGGTCGTTGTCGGTGGAGGAGCAGTTCTACCTGATCTGGCCCGCCGTCGCGTACCTGATCGTCCGCCGGTCCGGCCGACGCGGGGTCGCCGTCGTCGCGCTCGCACTGGCGCTCGCGTCGACGGCGTGGATGATCGTGCTGTCGGTCCGCAACGGCTTCCCGGACTACGCCGACCCGAGCCGGGCCTACTTCGGCACGGACTCCCACGCGATGGGCCTGCTCGTCGGTGCCGTGCTCGCGACGTTCTGGCGGCCCGGTCGGCTGCGGGCCGACGTGACGACCGGCGCCCGCGCGGTCATCACCGCAATCGGCGTCACCGCGCTGCTGGGCGTCGTCGGGTTCTTCCTCCTCGTCGGCGAGTTCACCCCGTGGATGTACACCGGCGGCGGCTTCCTCGCCCTCGCCGTCGTCGTCGCCGTCCTCATCGCGGCCGCGACGCACCCGGCGGCACCGCTGGGCCGGTGGCTGGGCACCCAGCCGTGGCGCTACACCGGCCAGCGCTCCTACGGGCTGTACCTGTGGCACTGGCCGATCTTCATGGTGACGCGCCCGAACCTCGACATCGGCCTGGACGGGGTGCCGCTGCTCGCCCTCCGCTTCGCGCTGACCTTCGCGATCGCCGAGCTCAGCTTCCGGTACGTGGAGATGCCGATCCGACGCGGCGCGATCGATCGGTGGGTGAAGGCCTGGCGGTCCGCCGACGGGGCCGAACGCCGCCAGCGGACGCGCCACGGCGTCACCGTCCTCGCCGGCGCGGGGGCGGGTGTGGTGTTCCTCGGTGCGACATTGTCGATGGCCGCGGCACCGTCGGCGACGGCGAACCTGGCCCCCGACGTGGCCCAGGCGCTGGGCGTGGCCAGCGGCGGCCCGACCGAGGTCGCGCTCGACGACCCCGCGTCCTCGCCCTCCGCGGGCGCCCCCTCCGCATCGCCGACCGGCCCGGGTCCGACGACGACCGCGACGACGCCCGCCTCGTCGACCAAGAACGGCCGCCTGTCCGGGATCGGCGACTCGGTCATGCTCGGCGCGCGCAACACCCTCAAGGACGTCATCCCGGGCACCCGCGTCGACGCGGCGGTCTCACGCTTCCCCGGCGCGTTCATCGGCCGGCTGAAGCGGTACGTCGCCGCCGACAAGCTCGCCCCGGTCGTCGTCCTGCACCCGGGCACGAACGGCAACATCCCCGAGGCGATGATGCGCCAGATGCTGGACATCCTCGCCGACACCCCCCGCGTCGTCGTCGTCAACGACGCGATGCCGCGCACCTGGGAGGCGCCGAACAACAAGGTGATCGCGAAGGTGGTCCCCGACTATCCGAATGCGGTGCTCGCCGACTGGCATGCCGCGTCGGCCGACCACCCGGAGTACTTCGTCTCCGACGGCATCCACCTGACCGCGAAGGGCGCCCGCGCCTACGCGCAGCTGATCAAGAGGTCCGCGGGCCTGTGACGAGGTCGACGAACCGGACCACCTCGTCGCCGACCGCCACCGGGTCCTCCACGTTGGCCAGGTGACCGACCCCCGGCACCGTCACCAGCCGCGCGTCCGGTGACGTCGCGACCATCAGCAGCGCCTCGTCGTGGCTGCTGAGGGCGTCCTGCTCCCCGCGCACGACCAGTGTCGGCAGGGCGAGGCCGGCCAGCACCGCCTGCGAGTCCGGCCGGGCAGCCATCGCCCGCTGGTACCAGGCCACGGTGCTCGCGTCGGCCTCGGCCAGCCACGCGCGCACCCGGTCGACGACGTCCGCGCGGTCCGCGAACGTCGACTCCCCCAGCAGCCCGGGCAGGACCGACTGCTCGAGGATCCGCGCGCACCTGCCCGGCTCGGCCTCGACCGCGGTCGCGAGTCGTTCTCGGTTCGCCACGGCCTGGTCGCCGTCGGCGGTCGCCTTCGTGTCACACAAGATCAGCGCGGCGGCGAGTTCGGGGTGGGCGCGCACCAGCGCCATCGCGACGTACCCCCCGAGCGAGACCCCCGCGAGGATGCAGCGATCGATCCCGCGCACGAGGAGCGCGTCGTGGATCGAGTCCGCGACGGCGTCCAGCGAGGGCGCGACCGGCAGCAACGCGGACTGCCCGAACCCGGGCAGGTCCACGAGCACCGCCCGCCAGCCCATCTCGGCCAGGCGATGGGCCTGCGGCAGCCACATCCGCCGGTCGCACGGGAACGCGTGCAGCAGGACCACCGGCGGGCCCTCGCCGAGTTCGTGGATCGCGATCGTCATCGGCTGCTCCCGCTCACAGGTCACTCCATCGTTCCATCGGTCCGGCCCAGGCGACCGGCAACGGGGACCGTTCCGGCGCGACCGCCGCGACGATCTCGTCCAGCACGATCTTGACGAACCGCTCGCCGACCCACAGGTGCCGAGCGCCCGCGACCGCCCGCACCTGCGCCTGCGGCAGTGCCGCGAACCGCGTCCGGGCCGCCTCCGGGCGCAGGTAGTCGTCGAGCTCGGGGACCAGGCACACCACCGGGCGGCCGCCGGGACCCCACGCGGCCAGGTCGTCGTCGACGGCGAACCGGAGCGGCGGCGACAGCAGGACGGCGCCGCGCACCGGCGCCACGTCACCGTGCCGGAGGATCACGTCGGTGCCGAACGACCAGCCGACCAGCCACGGCGCGGGCAGGCCACGGCGGACCGTCTCGTCGATCGCCGCGCGCAGGTCCAGGCCCTCGCCGCGGGCCGAATCGAAGGTGCCCTCGCTGGTGCCCGCCGCGCTGGACGTGCCGCGGGTGTTGAACCGGAGCACGGCCAGATCGGCGAGGGCCGGCAGCCGCCAGGCCATCTTCCGCAGGACGTGGCTGTCCATCATGCCGCCGTGGGTCGGCAGCGGGTGGACGGTGACGATCGTCCCGATCGGCGCGACGTGTTCGGGGACGGCCAGTTCGCCGACGAGCCTCAGGCCGTCCGCCGTGCGCAGTCGAATCGCCTCGCGCCGGGCCGGGAGCACGCTGTTCGCGACGATCGGCGCGCCCGCCGTGGGCGTCGGATCATCGACCACGAGGTCCCCTGCGGTCGCGCGCCGCCCAGCACGGCGTGTGCCAGTGTCGCCGGTGGCGGGCGCCGTCGGGGTCGTCGTCGGGGAACGCGACGACGTGCGGGGTGCCGACGGCGATCACCTGGTCGCACCCCGGGCACCGGTACTCCTTGTTCGCCGACGCACCGGCGATGCGCTGGACGACCCAGTCGCCACCGGCGAACGACTCGACCGTCCGGCCGGCGTACGCCGGGCCCAGCGGTCTGTCGTCGTCCGTCCGCCGACGGTTCTTGCGGCCCACGTCACGTCGCGTAGTCGCGGAAGCCCCGGCCGGACTTGCGCCCGAGGTACCCCGCGGTCACCAGGTGCTCCAGCCTCGGCGCGGGCGCGAACCCCGGCTCGCGGAACTCCAGGTAGAGCGTGCGCTGGATCGCCAGGCTCACGTCGAGGCCGACGACGTCGAGCAGCTCGAACGGGCCCATCGGGTAGCCGCAGCCCTTCTTCATCGCCAGGTCGATGTCGTCGGCGGAGGCGTAGTTCGCCTCGAGCATCCGCACGCAGTCGTTCAGGTAGGGGAACAGCAGCGCGCTGACGATGAACCCCGCCCGGTCGCCGCACCGCACGGGGTGCTTGCCCAGCGCCCGGCAGACGGCCACCGCCGTGTCGGCGACGTCGGCGCTCGTCGCGACCGTGCTGACCACCTCGACCAGGCGCATGGCCGGCGCCGGGTTGAAGAAGTGCAGGCCGACCACGTCGCCGGGCCGGCTCGTCGTCACGGCGAGGTCGACGACCGGCAGGCTCGAGGTGGTGGTCGCCAGGATCACCCCCGGCTTGGCGAGTCGGTCCAGTTCGCGGAAGAGCGCGCGCTTGGCGTCCAGGTCCTCGGCGATCGCCTCGACGACCAGATCGGCGTAGGACAGGTCGGCCAGCGCCGCCGAACCGCGCAGGCGACCGAGCGCGGCGTCCCGGTCTGCGGGGTCGATCCGGCCCTTGGCGACCTGCCGGTCGAGGGACGCCTCGACCCGCGCGAGCGCCCCGGTGGCCTTGTCCGCCGACCGGGCGACGAGGACGACGTCGAACCCGCCGCGGGCGAGCACCTCGGCGATGCCGCAGGCCATCGTGCCCGAGCCGACGACACCGACCGAGCGGACGTCGCGGGTCGGGCCGAGGACCGCCGCGTCCGCGGGGCGCGCGTCGGTGACGACCGGCGACCCCGGGGCGTCGTAGGCGTAGAAGCCGCGACCGGACTTGCGGCCGCGCAGCCCGGCGGTGACCAGTTGCTTGAGGATCGGGCTGGGCGCGTGCAGCCGGTCACGACCCTGCTTGTACATCGTGTCGAGGATCTCGTAGGCGGTGTCCAGCCCGATCAGGTCCAGCAGCATGAGCGGGCCCATCGGGTAGCCGCAGCCCAGGCGCATCGCGTCGTCGATGTCCTCACGCGTCGCGTACTTGGACTCGAACAGCGACACCGCATGGTTCAGGTACCCGAAGAGCAGCGCGTTCGCGATGAACCCGGCCTTGTCGCCGACGACGACCGGCTCCTTGCCCAGCGACCGGGCGAACTGCGTCGCCGCGGTGACGACGTCCTCGGCCGTCACCACCGTTCGGACGACCTCGACGAACGCCTGGACCGGGGCCGGGTTGAAGAAGTGGATGCCGACGACGTTCGCCGGCCGACCGGTGGCGACGGCGATGTCCGTCACCGACAGCGACGACGTGTTCGTCGCGAGGATCGCGTGGTCCGGGGTGATCCGGTCGAGCCGGGCGAACAGGTCCTTCTTCAGTTCCAGGCGTTCGGTGACCGCCTCGACGACCAGGTCCACGCCCGACAGGTCGGCCAGGTCGTCGGTGAACGTGACACGGTCCAGCAACGCGGCCTGCTCGGCCTCGTCGAGCTTCCCGCGGGCGACCGCCCGGCCGGTCGAGCCGAGCAGCCGGTCCCGGCCGGCCGCGAGGGCGTCCGCGGTCATCTCGACGGCGACGACCCGGTAGCCGTTGCGGGCGACGACCTCGGCGATGCCGGCACCCATCGTGCCCAGGCCGATGACGCCGACTGCCTCGATGGCCATCCGGGACTCCTCTCGCTCGCCCGCCCGAGACTAGTGCGCCGCGCGCCGCGGTCGCGCGGCCGGCACGGCGTCAGAACAGGCGCGACGTCGGGTCGTCGGTCCCCTTCAGCACCGCGTAGTCCAGGACGACGCAGCGGATCCCGCGGTCCTCGGCCAGGACGCGGGCCTGCGGCTTGATCTCCTGCGCCGCGAGCACCCCGGCGACCGGGGCGAGCAGCGGGTCGCGGTTGAGCAGGTCCAGGTATCGCGTCAACTGCTCGACGCCGTCGATCTCGCCGCGCCGCTTGATCTCCACCGCCACGGACCGGCCGTCGCCGTCGCGGCACAGCAGGTCGACCGGCCCGATCGCGGTCGGGTACTCCCGGCGCACCAGCGACCATCCCTCGCCCAGGACACCGACCTGCTCGGCGAGCAGTCGCTGCAGGTGCGACTCGACCCCGTCCTTCTCCAGGCCAGGATCGACGCCGAGGTCGTGCCGACTGTCGTGCAGGATCTCGTGGATCGAGATCACCAGCCGGTCGCCGGATCGCGCCTCGACCGTCCACGTCGCCACGACGTCCGCGGGCGTGCCGGCGGTGTCGGCGGTGTCGACGATCCGCAGCGTGCACGGCGGGCTCATCCAGTTCAGCGGCTTGTACGAGCCGGTCTCGGAGTGCACGAGGACCGATCCGTCCCCCTTCACCAGCACGACGCGGGTCGCCATCGGCAGGTGGGCGACGAGCCGGCCGGTGTAGTCGACGGTGCATCGCGCGACGAGGATCCGCACGGCGGTGAGCGTAACGGGGTCGTCGCCGACACCTCGGCGTGGCAGACTCCAGCCGTGCCGGACCAGCACGAACCCGCCGTCGTCGCCGACGACCTGCGCAAGCGGTACGGCGACCTGTGGGCGTTGTCGGGGGCCTCGTTCACCGTCGCGCACGGGGAGTGCTTCGCACTGCTCGGACCCAACGGTGCCGGCAAGACGACGATGACCGAGGTCCTCGAGGGCTACCGCCAGCGCGACGGCGGGACGGCCGCGGTCCTCGGCGTCGACCCGGCCACCGGCGATCGCGGCTGGCGCAGCCGGATCGGCGTGGTCCTGCAGAGCGTGCGCGACCTGGGGGACGTCACCGTCGCCGAGGCCGTGCGCCACTTCGCCGCCTACTACCCCGACCCGCGCGACCCCGACGAGGTGATCGCCGCGGTCGGCCTCACTGCGAAGGCCGGCACGCGCAACGGCCGGCTGTCCGGCGGGCAGCGCCGCCGACTCGACGTCGCCCTCGGCATCGTCGGCCGGCCGGCCGTGCTGTTCCTCGACGAGCCGACGACCGGGTTCGACCCCGAGGCACGCCGGGACTTCTGGGACCTGATCGACGCACTCAAGGCCGAGGGCACGACGATCCTGCTCACGACGCACTACCTGGAGGAGGCCGAGCGCCTGGCCGACCGCGTCGCCGTCATCGCGCGCGGCCGGGTGCTCGCGTGCGACACCCCGGCCAGGCTCGGCGGTCGCGAGGACGGTGCCGCGGTGGTCTCCTGGCAGGGCGACGGGCGCGTGGAGCAGGTGCGAACTGCGGAACCGACCCGCTTCGTCGGCGAACTGGCCGCGCGGTTCGACGGCGAGGTCCCCGGGCTCGCGGTGACGCGACCGGGCCTGGAGGACGTCTACCTCGAGCTCATCCGCGCCGACGAAGCCCAGTCCCCCGGCGGTACGACCCCGGCGACCCCGGAGGCCGCACGGTGACCGCCCACAGCGCGCTGCCGAGCGCCGTGGCCATCGGCCGCCGACGGATCACCCTGGAACTGCGCCAGTTCTTCCGCGACCGCAATTCCGCGCTGTGGAACTTCGCGTTCCCGGTGATCCTGCTGTTCATCTTCGGCTCGGTGTTCGGCAAGCAGGAGATCGGTGCCGGCATCACCTTCGCCCAGTACTTCGTCGCCGGCATGATCGCCTCCGGCGTGCTGTACACCTCGTTCCAGAACCTGGCCATCGCGATCCCGTTGGAGCGCGAGGACGGGACCCTCAAACGCCTGCGCGGCACGCCGATGCCGAAGGCCTCCTACTTCCTCGGCAAGATCGGAACGGTCGTCGTCGCCTACGTCGCCCAGGTGACGATCCTCGTCGTCGTCGGCGTCGTGGCCTACGGCGCCTCGCTGCCGAGCACGCCGACGCAGTGGTTCACCCTGGTGTGGGCCAGCGTGCTCGGCCTGGTCTCGTGCACGTTGCTGGGGATCGCGTTCTCGACCGTCCCGCGCACCGGCCGGGGTGCCCCGGCCGTCGTCACCCCCATCGTTCTCGTGCTGCAGTTCACCTCCGGGGTGTTCTTCGTCTTCAACCAGTTGCCCCACTGGATGCAGGTCTTCGCGTCGTTGTTCCCCCTGAAGTGGCTGGCGCAGGCCATGCGCAGCGTCTTCCTGCCCGACTCGGCGGCGGCCTGGGAGGTCAGCGGGTCGTGGGAGTTGGGGATGTGCGCCTTGATGCTCGCGATCTGGTGCGTCATCGGCGCGGTCCTCGCCATCGTGCTGTTCCGGTGGACGCCGCGCGGGTCGGACTGACCGCACGGGCGCCCGAACGCGCTGGCG
Organism: uncultured Bifidobacteriaceae bacterium; assembly: GCA_964391765.1. Classification (GTDB taxonomy): domain Bacteria; phylum Actinomycetota; class Actinomycetes; order S36-B12; family S36-B12; genus UBA10649. Next base: position 18,736 of record CAYMNG010000033.1, read on the forward strand.
CAGCACACACCCACGCGGCACGATCGACACTGTGCCGCGCTGGCGCAGCACACACCGGCGCGGCACGATCGACACTGTGCCGCGCTGGCGCAGCACACACCGGCGCGGCACGATGGGCACTGTGCCAACCGCCGCGGCCCACCTGCTCGATCCGCTGGTCGTCGCCCTCGTCGTCGGCGTGCTCGTCCTCGTCCTGCGCTGGGCGACCCGCCGTGGGCGGTCGGTCGTCGCGGCGCCGCCCGAACCCGGCCGCCCGGACGACTACGGGCTGCTCGCGTCCGTCGCCGAACCGACGGACGCCGCGACCGGTCGCGCACTGTGCGGCCGGCTGGTCGCCGCGGGCGTCCGCGCCAACCTCGTGCCCACCGCCGCCGGCCTACGGATCATGGTCTGGCCCGCGGACGTCGCCCGGGCCCGTTCGGTCCTGGCCTCGTAGGCCTCGCACCGAACCGGCCTACGCGAGGTCGGTGACCTCGATCCGCTCGACGCCGGCACCCAGTCGTCGCAACGCCGGCACGAAGCCGGCGTATCCCCGATCGATGTGGCTGACGCCGAAGACCGTCGTCTCCCCCTCGGCCACCAGGCCGGCCAGGACGAGCCCCGCGCCGGCGCGGATGTCCGTCGCCTCGACGGGGGCGGCCGAGAGCCGGGCACACCCGCGTACGAGTGCGTGATGGCCGTCGGTGTGCACGTCGGCACCGAGTCGGGCCAGTTCCTGGACGAACCGGAACCGGGCCTCGAACAGGTTCTCGGTGACCATCGCGGCCCCGTCCGCGATCGCGTTCATCGCGATGAACTGCGGTTGCAGATCGGTCGGGAATCCGGGGTACGGCAAGGTCACGATGTCGACGGCGCGCGGCCGGCGATCCATCCGCACGCGGAAGCCGTCGGCGACCTCGTCGACCTGCGCCCCCGCGACCGACAGCTTCTCCAGCGCGATGCTCAGGTGCTCGGCCCGCGCGCCCCGAACGACGATGTCGCCACCGGTCATGGCCGCCGCCACCGCCCACGTCCCGGCGACGATCCGGTCCGGCACGGTCTGGTAGTGGGTCGGGTGCAGCGCCGGGACGCCGTCGATCGTCAGCGTCGACGTCCCGATGCCGTCGATCCGCGCGCCCATCTGACCGAGCATCCGGCAGATGTCGACGATCTCCGGCTCCCGGGCGGCGTTGTCGATGACCGTCTGGCCATGGGCGAGCACCGCGGCCATCGCAATCGTCTCGGTCGCCCCGACGCTGGGGAAGTCCAACCAGATCCGGGCGCCGACCAGTCCCGAGGGCGCCTCGGCGACGAGGTAGCCGTGCTCGTTGGTCACCTCGACCCCGAGCCGTCGTAGCCCGTCCACGTGCATGTCCAGGCCTCGCGATCCGATGTTGTCCCCACCGGGCAGGGCGACGTCCGCGGCGCCCATCCGGGCCACCAGTGGACCGAGCACGCTGATCGACGCGCGCATCCGTCGGACGAGGTCGTAGTCGGCTCGGTGCGAGGGTTCGGCCGGGACGTCGACGTGCACGGTCGATGCGGCCCGGTCGTGGTCGACGGTACAGCCCAGGCGACGCAGCAGCTCGGCCATGATCTCGACGTCGAGGATGTCCGGGACGTTGCCGATCGTCGTCGTGCCCTCCGCGAGCAGGGCGACCGCCATCAGCTTCAGCGCGGAGTTCTTCGCTCCCGCGACCTCGACCTCGCCGACGAGGCGGTGCCCACCGGTGACCCGCAACGCCTCCACGCCGTCATCGTACGGATCGGCACGGCCGACTATGGTCGCGACCATGGTCCACCTGACGCGCATCTACACCCGCACCGGCGATGCCGGCATGACCGCCCTGGGCGACATGTCACGCACGACGAAGACCGACCTTCGCCTGGCCGCCTATGCCGACATTGACGAGGCGAACAGCGCCGTCGGAGTCGCGCTGGCCGCGTCGGCGTTCCCCGACGACGTGCGGGGCACCCTCGAGCGGATCCAGAACGACCTGTTCGACGTCGGCGCGGACCTGTGTACCCCGGTAGTCGTCGATCCCCCGCACCCGCCGCTGCGGGTGAGCGCCGCGTACGTCGAGCGCCTCGAGGCCGACTGCGACCACTACAACGAGCGCCTCGCGCCCCTGCGGTCCTTCGTCCTGCCCGGGGGGACCCTGGCGAGCGCGCACCTGCACGTGGCCCGCACGGTCACCCGGCGGGCGGAGCGGGCGACGTGGGCGGCGCTGGCCGAGCACGGCGAGTCGATGAACTCGCTGACCGCGACGTACCTCAACCGCCTCAGCGACCTGCTGTTCATCCTTGCCCGGTTGGCGAACGTCGACGCCGGCGGCGACGTCCTGTGGCAGCCCGGCGCCAACCGCTGAACCGCCGAGACGACCCGAATGGTTACTTGCCAGGCCGATTTCGACCGATTTGTCCGTTCTTGACAACCATTCGCGTCGTGTCGGCGGTTGGGGCTAGCGGGCGTGCACGCCCTTGGCGATCCCCGCGGCCTGGATCCGGGTCTCGGCCCGACGCAGCGCGCTGATCTCGTCCGGGTCATCGGCCCCCGCCGCCTGGGCACGCGCCAACGCGGCCTTGGCCCGGTCCAGGTCGATGTCCTCGGCCAGTTCGGCGACGTCGGTGATCACGTTGACGTTGTCGCCCGCGACCGAGAAGAACCCGCGATGTACGGCGACGACCAGCTTGGACCCGTCCGGCTCCTCGATCCGCAGCGGGCTCTCGACCAGCAGCGCGAGCACCGGCTCGTGACCGGGCAGGATGCCGATCTCGCCCTCGGGGGTCTTGGCGACGAGCATCTTCGCCGGCCCCGACCACAACTCGCGTTCGGCCGAGACCACCACGACGTTGAGCACCTTCTCGTCCGCCATGGCGAACTAGCCCTTCGCCAGCGAGGCGGCGTTCTTCTCGACGTCCTCGATCCCGCCCGCCATGAAGAAGGCCTGCTCGGGCAGGTGGTCGTACGTCCCCTCGCACAGCGCCTTGAACGACGCGATCGTCTCCTCGACCGGCACGAACGACCCCGGCTGACCGGTGAAGGCCTCCGCCACGAACATGTTCTGCGAGAGGAACCGCTGGATCCGGCGGGCGCGACCCACGAGGATCTTGTCCTCCTCGGACAGTTCGTCGATGCCGAGGATCGCGATGATGTCCTGCAGCTCCTTGTACCGCTGCAGGATCTCCTTGACCCGGGCCGCGACCGCGTAGTGCTCGTCACCGACGTAGCGCGGGTCCAGGATCCGAGAGGTCGAGTCCAGCGGGTCCACCGCCGGGTAGATGCCGAGCTCGGAGATCGGCCGGCTCAGCGTGGTCGTCGCGTCGAGGTGCGCGAACGTCGTCGCGGGCGCCGGGTCCGTCAGGTCGTCGGCGGGGACGTAGATCGCCTGCACCGAGGTGATCGAGTGCCCGCGGGTCGAGGTGA
>CAYMNG010000034.1:0-8222 GCA_964391765.1 uncultured Bifidobacteriaceae bacterium
GTGAGCTTCGCCGACACCGACGCCCTCGCCGAGGACCGGGCCCAGATGAGCGTCTCGGACATCTTCCTCACGCAGGGCGAGGCCCGGTTCCGGGAGATCGAGTCCGACGTCGTCGCGGCCGCCCTGGCCGAGCAGACCGGCGTGCTGTCGCTGGGCGGCGGGGCGGTGATGCGACCGCAGACCCGTGCGCGACTGGCCGGCCACCGCGTGGTGTGGCTGCGGGTGTCGTTGTCCGACGCGGTCGCCCGGGTCGGGTTGAACACCGCGCGGCCGTTGCTGCTGGGCAACGTGCGCGCGACGCTGGGCCGGCTGATGGCCGAGCGGGCGCCGCTGTACGAGCAGGTCGCCACCCACGTGGTCGACACCGAGGGCCGAGGGGTCCGGGACGTGGCCCGGGCCGTCGTGGAGGTGCTGCGTCGTGGCTGACGTCGTGATCGATGTGCGGGCCGAGCGGGACTACCGCGTCGTCGTGGGCCGCGGCCTGCTGGAGCACCTCGCCGGCCTGCTGCCCGGCGCCCGGCGCGTGGCGGTCATCCACCCCGCCGCGCTGGCGACCGGGGCGGAGGTCATCCGCGAGTACCTGGCGGACTGCGGTTTCGAGGCGATCGTGCTGGAGGTCCCCAACGCCGAGGACGCCAAGACGGCCGAGGTCGCGGCGTTCTGCTGGTCGGTGCTCGGGTCGACCGGCTTCACCCGCAGCGACGCGATCGTCGGCTTCGGCGGCGGCGCGACCACGGACCTCGCCGGCTTCGTCGCCGCGACGTGGCTGCGCGGCGTCCGGGTCGTGCACATCCCGACGACGCTGCTGGGCATGGTCGACGCGGCGGTCGGCGGGAAGACCGGGATCAACACCGACGCGGGCAAGAACCTCGTCGGGGCGTTCTGGAGTCCGGCCGGCGTCCTGTGCGACGTCACGGCCCTGTCGACGTTGCCGCGCAACGATCTGGTCGCCGGGATGGCCGAGGTCGTCAAGATCGGCTTCGTGCGTGACGGGTCGATCCTCACCGACATCGAGCAGGACCCGGTGGCCGCGACCGACCCGGCCGGCGCGGTGCTGCCGGACCTGATCCGGCGGGCGATCGCGGTGAAGGCCGACGTCGTCGGTGCGGACTTCCGGGAGACGTCCGCCACGAGCGGCGGCGGGATCGGCCGCGAGGTACTCAACTACGGGCACACGTTCGGGCACGCGATCGAACGCCGGGAGCAGTACCGCTGGCGGCACGGCGCGGCGGTCGCGGTCGGGATGGTGTACGTCGCCGAACTGGCGGCGCTCGGCGGCCGGCTCGGCGAGGCGGAGGTGGACCGCCATCGACGGGTGCTCGACCTGCTGGGCCTGCCCACGACCTACGCCGGCGGACACTGGCCCGAACTGCTCTCGGCGATGAGCGTGGACAAGAAGTCCCGCGCGTCGCTCCTGCGGTTCGTCGTCCTGCAGGGGATCGGCCGACCGGTCGTGTGGGAGGGTCCGGACCCCGCGCTGCTGGCCGCGGCGTACGACGCCGTCACGGCGTAGACCCCGGTTAGGCTCCGGGCCATGCCCGACGTCTACGTCCTCAACGGCCCGAATCTGAACCGACTGGGCAGTCGTGAGCCGGACGTCTACGGCACCACGACCTACGCCGATCTCGTCGCCGCGTGCGAGCAGGTCGGCGCCGAACTCGGGCTGGTCGTCGAGGTCCGCCAGACGAACGACGAGGCCGAGCTCGTGGACTGGCTGCACACCGCCGCCGACACGGGGACGGCCGTCGTCCTCAACCCGGCGGCCTTCACGCACTACTCGTACGCCGTCCGCGACGCGTGCGCGATGGTGACCGGGCCGTTGGTCGAGGTGCACATCTCCAACCCGGCGGCCCGGGAGGAGTTCCGGCACACCTCGGTCGTCGGCGCGGTCGCGACCGGCACGATCGCCGGGTTCGGCCTGGACTCCTACCGGTTGGCGCTGCGCGCGGTCGCGGCCCTGCGATCGCGGTGACCGGCCCGCACGCGGCCCGCCGTGACCGACTGCGCACGCTCGTCGGCGAGACGGCCGGCATCGACGCGCTCCTGGTCACCGATCTGGCGAACGTGCGGTACCTGACCGGCTTCGCCGGCAGCAACGCGGTACTCCTCCTGGCGGCCGACGGCGTCGACGTGTTCGGCACTGACGGCCGGTACGCCGAGCAGGCCGCCACCCAGGTGCCCGACCTCGCCGCGGTGCTCGATCGCGACACGGTGTCCGCCGTCGCCGCGACCGCGGGCCGCCGCCGCCTGGGCGTGGAGTCGACCGCCTCGTTGGCGGACGCGGAGACGGTGCGGACCGCCGCCGGCGAGCCGGTCGTCGTCGACGGACTGGTCGAGGGCCTGCGGGCGATCAAGGACGACGCGGAACTGGCCGCACTCGCCCGGGCCTGCCAGATCACGGTCGCGGCGTTCGAGGAGCTCGTCCCGCACCTGCGCGTCGGTGCGCGCGAGGTCGACGTCGCGCGCCGGCTGGAGCAGTTGTTCGCGGAGTTCGGGGCGGAGGACCGGGCGTTCGCGACGATCGTCGGCTCGGGCGCGAACTCGGCGATCGCGCACCACGAGCCCGGACCGCGCCGATTGACGCCGGGGGACCTGGTGGTCGTCGACGCCGGTGCACGGGTCGACGGCTACCACGCCGACATGACCCGCACGTTCGTCGTCGCGGCGGCCGATCCGTGGCAGGTCGCGGTGCACGCCGTCGTGGCCGACGCCCAGTCGGCGGCGCGGGCGGCCTGCCGCGCCGGTGCCGATCGGCGCGCGGTCGACGCCACCGCCCGCGACCGGATCGCCGCGGCCGGCCACGGCGAGCACTTCGGCCACGGACTGGGGCACGGCGTCGGCCTGCGGATCCACGAGGCGCCGTTCCTGGGGCCGCGTTCGACCGGTACGATTGCTGGCGGCATGGCGATCACCGTCGAGCCCGGCGTCTACCTCCCGGGTCGCGGCGGAGTTCGCATCGAGGACACCCTCGTCGTCACCCCCGAAGGTCCGCAGGTCCTGACCGCGGCCGCCCGGGAGTTGCGCGTCGTCGGGTGACGTGACGACGTTGGAGCACAAGACAGTGGCCACCACGAACGACCTGAAGAACGGACTCGTCCTCAACCTCGACGGCCAGCTGTGGACCGTCGTGGACTTCCAGCACGTCAAGCCCGGCAAGGGCGGCGCGTTCGTCCGGACGAAGCTGAAGAACGTCCTGTCCGGCCGGGTGCTGGACAAGACGTTCAACGCCGGCGTCAAGGTCGAGACGGCGAACGTCGACAAGCGCGAGATGCAGTACCTGTACAAGGACGGGGAGGACTGGGTGTTCATGGACACCCAGACCTACGACCAGGTCCACGTCCCGACGGCCGTCGTCGGCGACGCGACGAAGTACCTGCTGGAGAACCAGAACGCGACCGTCGCCACGCACGAGGGCGCACCGCTGTACGTCGAGCTCCCGGCGTCGGTCGAGCTCGTGATCACCTACACCGAACCCGGGCTGCAGGGCGATCGGTCCACCGGCGGGACGAAGCCGGCGACGCTGGAGACCGGGGCGGAGATCGCGGTGCCGCTGTTCATCGAGTCGGGCACCAAGGTCAAGGTCGACACCCGCGACGGGTCGTACCTCGGCCGCATCAACGACTGAGGTGTCCGCCCGGAGCAAGGCCCGCAAGCGCGCCGTCGACGTCCTGTACGAGGCGGACATCCGCGGGCTGCCCGCACCCGACGTCCTGCGGACGGCGGTCGAGCGGCGCGCGGCGGAGGGGCAGTCGGCGCTGAACCCCTACGCGGTCGAACTCGTCGACGGGACGTGGTCCCATCTCGAGCACATCGACGAACTGCTGTCCAGCTACTCCCAGGGGTGGGCGCTGGACCGGATGCCCGCGGTCGACCGTGCGGTGCTCCGCCTGGGTGCGTACGAACTGCTGTTCCGCGACGACGTCCCCGACGCGGTGGCCATCGCCGAGGCGGTGGCGCTCGCGCAGGACCTGTCGACCGACGACTCGGCCGGGTTCGTGAACGGACTGCTCGGTCGGATCGGCGAGCTCAAGCCCCGGCTGGCCCTGGACTGAGCCGGCCGGGCCCCGCCTCACTCGGTCGAGGAGTCCTTCGTGATCGACACCGACACGCCGGTGGTCCCGTCGTCCGTGCCGACCGCGGTCACGTTCACCGCCAACCCGTTACCGGTGTAGTTCGTCATGACCATGCCGCCGAGGTTCGACGTGTCGGCCTGGGTGAACCCGGCGGCGAGCATCGCCTTGTCGTAGGCGGCCGCCGCGTCCTCGGGCTTGGCGTCGGTGGTCCACATCGCGCCAGCGGAGCCGTCCGCGTTGGCGGACGCCATGATCGCCGTCCCGCCCTCGAACAACGGGACCGACGACGGCCAGGCGTCGGGGATCTTGACGTTCTCCCCGATCGAGACGGCGTTCCCGCTCTCGTCGGTCACGCTGACACCGCCCTCATCGACATTGACGTCGCCGCCGACGGCGGCACCGGCGGCCTTCTCGGCGGCCATCTCGGCGACGTTGCCGCAACCGACGAGCACGGGGGCGGTGACGGCGAGCAGCGCGCTCAAGGTCACGGCGACGGTTCGGTTGGCGATCATGGACCCTCCTCAACGGTTGCCGACGTCCGGCCGGAGCCGGCGATCGGTGGTGCCCAGTCTAGATTCGTCGTGGTGCCCCGGGTGGGATTCGAACCGTAGTTCGACCGGAATCCGTGAGGGAAAAAGGGCCGAACCCGGGCAAACCCTGACAGGACATTGGCGTCTATGGGGGTCCGTTGGTGCCCCTTCGTGGACATGGTGTGCACCCAATGTGCACCGGGGGAGAGGCCCGCCGTCACACCCCGGTACTAGACGAGGCACATCCCTGCCCGGCGCAGTCGGGCAGCAACCCAACCCTGAAAGGACAGACTCATGAGCACAACCGCACTTGAGATGTACCTCGCCGTCGAGGCTGCCGTCGGTTCCAGCGTCGCCGGGAAGGTCGACGCCCTCATGGAAGCGGCGCACGCTGAGATGGTGGCCGACGCCGTCGCCACCTGCCCGTCCTGGTGCGTCGCGGACCACTCGGAAGTGATCCGCGAACTGCTGCCGGAGGCGACGTACGACCACCGATCGGAGTGGATCGAGGTTCCGCTGCGCGACGGCGGAGTGAACCTCGTCTGCGTCCGTCAGGAGTTCGCCACCGGTGAGGGTTCCACGGGGGAGCCGCGCGTCACCCTCGTCGACAGCCCGGCGCGTGAACTGAACGCCGCCGACGCTCGATCGCTGTCCGTTGCGCTGGCCGAGGCCGCCGCACTGATCGAGGCGATCACCGGCAGGTCGGAGGTTTAGCCCGTCCGATCACGGGGAAGAACCTCTGTACGCGGCCCCCGACGCGAGCGGCGCCCCGGCTGGAAACGGCCGGGGCGCTGTGTTGGGTGGCTATTTCGCGACCTTGAGGTAGGTCTCGCACATGATGACGTGGTAGTCACCGAGGTTGCCTACGTACGTGAACGACGTGGCCCCGGAGTCGGCCAGCCGGCCGCAGTTGACCGAGGTCCCGGACTGGTTCCGGACCGGTGCCAGGTAGCCGAGCTTCACGGTCTGGAAGCCGCTGGCAGCGTCGGCCGGGCGGGCGATCGAAACGCCGACGGCGAACGCTCCGGCGATGAGCGCCAGCATTCCGACGACGAACACCGCGAGCGAGGCGCGGTGGATGCGGACGGTGGTCATGCGTCGTCGCCCTGCTCGTCGACCTCGACCTTGGACACTTTTCCTAGTCGGGACGCACGGAACTTGTTGACCCCTGCCTTGATCGCGTCATAGGCACCACTGCACGCAAGACTGACCACGACGGCCTCGAAGACCTCCGCCGCCCCCCGGCGCTCGACGGGAGGTACAAAGTCGACCTCCACGCCCTGTTCTCTGAGAGATTGAGCAAGGGCACTGACGTACGCCGACGGCCCCGTGTAGACAACCTTGGTCATGGTGAATCGTCCTCCCCGTTCCCGGGCCGGCGGCCCGATGGGAGCCGAGTGTGCCCGGTCTAGCGCGCCACTGCCGCCGAGTTGCCGAACGCCGTCATGGCCGCGCCCGGGTCTTCGCGGACCGCTGCGCGGCCCGGGAGTTGGCGCGGTCTGTCTCGTCGCGTCGCCGGGTCGCGACCCGCGACGGGTCAACGTTCGTCTTGCTGGTCGGGCGATCCCGGTACTGGTTCTCCCAGGGCCGCGGATTAAGAACGGTGTTGGTCGGGCCGATCAGTTTGGTGTTCGCGCCGATCCGCAGGACGATGCCGGGAAGGCCCATGGTGTGTCCTTTCTGTGATCGGTGGGCGGGGAATCCCTGGCGGTCACCGTCCAGCACGCGGTGACCGCCAGGGAGCGGGCGTCAGAGCTTGAGTACCTTCAGGGCTCCGGTGTCCGTGACCTTCCCGGCCGTCCGCCAGTGGGCAGCCCAGCCCCGCTGGTAGGTCGGTCGCTTGTTGTCGCCCATGACCATCCCGACAGGCGAGACCACGACCCCCAAACGATCCACAATGAGGAACTCGTGAAAATCGCCTGCCAGCATGACGACGCTGCCCGTGGTGACAGTCGCGACCATGTCGGACGACTCGTGGATCGGCTTGCCAATCAACGTGGGTGGAGTCGCTCCGCCCAGGTCCGTCCAGAACGACGCGCTGCCCGCGGTGTCGAACTGGCGGATCTTGCTGATGATGGTGTTGTTCGCCAGCCACGCGGTCCGGTCGGACTTGCGCGCCTTCGGGGTGAGGGCGTCCCACAGCTTGAAGACGTCGGCGACGCCAAGCGCACCGCCCGTGGTCGGGCTGACCCGGGAACCGGTGACCGCCGAGATCGTGGTCACGACGCCATCCGTCCCGGTGGCGAACGCGGTGGCCTCGAGCCGGTCCTTGGCGTCGAAGATCATCTCCGGCAGCGAGCCCGACAGAGTCCCCGCATCCTCGTCGACCTCGAACGAGGCGACGATCCACGCCGCACCCTTGTTCGGGGTGACGGTGACCCGCTCGAACGTCGGCGTCGCATCGGCCGCCTCGGCGCCCTCCGCGAGCCACTCGGCCGTGACACCGGTCGACGTGACACCGTTCCAGGTGTTCGTGGCCGTGGTCTCGATCCGGCTGATCTGCCGGAACGGGTTCGCCGTGCCGGAGTTGGTCAGCATCACCGTCGGGTCGAGCGTGAACGGCACGAGGTACCCGCCGCCCTGGACGGACAGGCTCAACGCCGCGCGAGCGTGCTCGACGCGGGCGTATGCCTCGCGCTCCTCATTCGTCCACAGCAGGTGCCCGCGCTGGTCGTCGGCGAACACCTTGTCGAACGCCGACCGGTAGGCATCGCTCGTTGCGGCGATCACCAGCGCTGACGCGCGCGGGTCGTCGTCCTTCGTGACGACGGTCGACAGCAGCTCGCGGCCCTCGGTGGTCAGGCCGCGCGCCAGCTCGACGGCATCCTGTGCCCGCGTCGACAGTCCCAGCGCCGTGTCCATGCGAATGATGTCGTCGCCGCTGCCGGCCGACCATGGATCAGAACGCCGAGTGCTGATACCGCGCTCGGGGGCGACGAAGGTGCCCCGCTCGACGAGATCCGGGTTCGCCTGTGCGGCGGACCGGATCGCCTCGATCTTCTCCTGCCGGGCGATCACGCGGTCGTGGTCGACGGCTGAGGCGTACATCCGGGCAAGCCCGGTCTTCAGGCGCTCGTGACGCTCACGCTGGCCGCGCGGCCAGGTGGACTTGTCCGAGCCCCAGGTGGTTTCGATGTGCTCGACCTCGTCGAGCATCACCTGCATGCGGACCGAATCGTGATCGACGACTCCGTTCGCAGCTTCAGTGTCAATGGCAGTCATGCGAGTCTCCAATGGAGGAAGGCGCGCACACGGGCGCGCGAAGCGTTAGGGGTGATCGGCAGGCGCCTCGGGCGCGAACCTGGCCGGGTCGAGCAGGTCGGACGGCAGGCCCTCCGCGGGCGAACCATCAACAACGGACTCGACGCTTTCGGCGTCAGGCCCCAGTGTAGCCGCGGAAGGCGTCATCTGACTACTTCCGCCACGCCAAGTGACCGGCCCATAGCGGCGGTCTCGGTCCGCCTCGACCACGTCCCGCAACGGCTCGCTGGCCACCGACGAAGCGATCGCCAGCCGGTACATCCGCACCGACGGCCAGGACCCCCCATCCGCTGCCTCGGCGCGCTCTCGACCGCGGGCCAGGAAGAACTCCGAGGCGTTACGGTGATCGAAGAACACC
>CAYMNG010000034.1:8232-11180 GCA_964391765.1 uncultured Bifidobacteriaceae bacterium
ACCGTTCCGCGGGCGTTGCCGTATCGGACCACCCACACCGCATCGAGCGGGCCGTGGAGCTTCGCCGATGGGGTCTGCGACGTCCGGGGCTTCACGGCTGGTCCAGCGGGTTGTCGCCGTCCAGCATGACGATCTCCGCGGCCCGGTCCGTCAGCGCAACCGCGCGGTACAGCAGCGCGAGCCGGGCGTGCAGGGCCTCCGCGTGGACGTCGCCGCGCTCGTGGGCCTGGTCGCGCCAGGCTTCGTACAAGTCGACCGCGTGCTCGCACGTCGCACGGTCGGCGCTGAGTGCGTGCTCGATGTACGGCTCGACGAACGCGCGAAGCGCGGCGGTCTGGTCAGGGACGGGCTGGCTCATGTGGTCTCCGATTCGGATGGGTGGTGGCGGAAAAAACCTGTGGATAGATCAGGCGGAAGGGGCGGAGTTTCCAGAACACCTGTGCCGCGATCCGACCCCCCGCCCCCCTTGGAGCCGCAGCCGGGCCGGTGTTCGATCGCGCGTCCGGGGTACTGCACGGCGCCGCACTCTGGGCAGCGTGGCCACGCGGTCATGGCTTGCCCCGTGCGGCCCGCTGCTGCCGACGCCGGATGGTTGCCAGGTGCCGGGCGAGGTTCCGCTTGCGGCGTGCCGTCGGCCAGCCGTAGGCACTCACGCGCCGGCCCTTCACGATGCGTCCTGGTCGAGGTCGAGCGGGTCCGCTACGGCTGTAACCCTTGTAACGCTTGCCCCGTCCCGCGCGTGCGGTGGCAGGTAGCGGGTCCAGGGGTCGTGTAGGTCCTCGGCCGCGTATCCCTTGGCAACCGTGTCCCCGATGCGAACCGTGCGCGGCTTCACGCCGTAGCGGGACAGGCGTCGGGACAGGCCACGGGCGTCCAGCGGCTTGCCCCGGAGATCGCCCCAGGGTGACTCGTCAAGGACGTTCAGGGCGTCCAGGAGGTCTGAGGTGGACACATGGGGCCGTCCCGCGAACACGGCCCGGAGATCGGCCAGGAGACGGATGCCGAGAGACTCCGCGATGGCGCGGGACTGACCGGACAGGGCGAGGGAGGCTGACCGGACGCGCTCGCTCCACCGTGGCCCGGCCGCATCACCGACGAGGATCAACGGTTCCCAGACATCGGCCGCGCGGTCCGTGATCCCGTCGGGCAGGTCGTCGACGAAGGATGCGAGCTCGTCGGTGACGGTCTGGGTCCAGCGCTTGCAGCGGTCGGCCAGGACCATCGCCTCGGCCTTCACTAGCCGGAGTCGGTAGGGCTGGACAACCTCATGCGGGGCACGGCGTCTCATCCGGATGACGACGGACCTACTCATCACGGTGTCGGGCAAGTCGTCGAGGCCGGCCAGAGCGATGGCGGCGAACGCGGGGAAGGATTCGATGATGACTTCCTTGCCCCGGATGGCACCGCGTTCGACCATCGCGCCCCGCCGGTAGCCGGCGTTCACGAACCCGCGCAAGTCTTGGTTGTCGTCCGCTTTCCGACTTCCCCAAATGGTGTCGCACTCGTCGAGCAGGACGGTCGGCCGCAACGTGTCGCCCCGGTCGTCGACCAGCACCATGGACCGAAACAGGACCGTGCTCGTCACGTTGAACACCTGCTTGGGGTTGGGCACCAGTTGCTCGACGACCTCCAGGACGCGGGTCTTGCCGGACCCCGGTTCCGGACTGAGTAGCGCGAGCCGGGGTGTGGTGTCGAAACAGTCGAGCGCCCAGGTGTGCAGGACCCAGGCCACCACGGCGTCGACGCACTCCGGACTGGGGAAGGCGCAGAACCTTGAGACGTACCGGTGCAGGTCGTCGCAGAGCGCTTCGCCGTCCAGGCGCGCGCGGTCCGGGGCATCGGTTACATCGGTTACAGCGGTTACGGGAAGGTCCCAGACATCGGGCGCGCTACTCATCGGCACCGGCCTTCGTCGAGGCACGGGCACCAGCCGTGCTCACGCGAGATCCGCTCGCGGTCGACGAGGTCCCATGCCTTGCAGCGCCGATCGCACGGGCTCAGGTCCGCGACCGGCAGCGGCGTCGTCACGACGCACTCGTCGATTCCATCGGTATGCCCGCAGGGGCATCCGGTCAGTACGGCGGTCCCCGCCATGCTCGGCACACCGATCACCCGGCCTTCGGGGGAGTGCTGCCGTTCGACTGCGCGATCCAGGCCTCGATGTCGGACAGGGCGTAGCGGACCGAGCCGCCGATGACGTGGGCCTTCGGCCCAACCTTTCGCTTTCTCCAGTCCCTGACTGTCCAGCTTGCGACCTTGACCCACTCGGCCATCTCGTCCGTCGTAAGCCAGGTCTCGCGGTGAGACTCAGACACCCCGATCTCCCTTCAGTTGCTCGAATGTCTTGCCATCGCCCAGCAACCCCGATACTGTCACCACGATCAACAAAAAATATAGGAGAGCGCATGGAAGTAATTTCGACAATCGACCTGGGCTTCGCGCGACAGGTAGGAGACGTCACGTACCGGTGGGAATCCATCGAGAGAGTCGACGAGTCCGACGAAGTGGTCGACATCGGTAAGGGGTGGACTCTCCGTCGTTGGTCGTCGGCGAGATTCACGGCTCCCGCAGGCTCTGGTTTGCCGGAGTTCGTTGCGAAGGTCGAAGTCGAGGAGTTCGCACATGGGCTGCGGGTCGGGGTAACGGAGGTCTCCGTCACCGGCGGTGCAGGCCGACGACTCCGGCCCAGCGAACTGCGGGCGCTTGCTGAGGTGCTCCCGAGCATCGCGACACCGGCACTTCTCTATGGCAGTAGCGCGACTTGGTCCAGTCAGCTCGCCGGGGACCGAGCCGAGCTGGCGGCGAGTTGGAGCGAGACTCGCGTGAACCTCGTCAAGGCATTGCGCGCTGCGAGCCGAGTGCCGGCCCGCACACAGATGGAGCACGAAGACGAGGTACTGCACCTGTGGGAAACCGAGTTCAAGCCCCAGGGGGTGCGGCAGGACGAC
>CAYMNG010000034.1:11190-22135 GCA_964391765.1 uncultured Bifidobacteriaceae bacterium
TGGCTTACAGCTCATTCCGCACGTATCTGACTCGCGCACGAGCACGGAGGAAGCGATGACCGTCACCGATCGTTGGCACGACAGCGCCGGGGAGCAGTCCGCGGAGTACGGGCGGGGCCGGCGGTGGCTCGTGCGCTATCGCGACCCGCAGGGCAAGCAGCGGTCGCGGTCGTTCGCCCGGAAGGCGCAGGCCGACGCACACGACCTCCGGGTGCGCGGCCAGGTCGTCGACAGCACCTACGTCGATCCCGCGGCGGGCAAGGTGACGTTCGGCGAGTACGCCGAGGGGTGGCTCGCGCTCCAGCAGCACTGGCGCCCGTCAACCCGTCGCAGCCAAGAGCAGATGGTCAAACTGCGGATCGCGCCGCACATCGGGATGACGCCGATGCGGGTGCTCAACCGCTCGCAGGTCCAGGCGATGGTCAACACCTGGCGCACGACGTACGCCGCGGCGACGGTCACGGCGACGTTCTCGTGCCTGCGGACGATCCTGGCCGCGGCGGTCGACGACAAGGTGATCGCCGCCGACCCGTCGGCCAAGGTGAAGGTCCCGGCGCCGCCGCGTCGGCGCGACGTCCACCTGAGCCACGAGCAGGTCGCGACGATCCTCGGCACCGCCAAGCCGGAACTGCGACCGTTCTTCGCGTCGCTGGCCTGGTGCGGCCTGCGGCTGGGGGAGTCGCTCGGCCTCGATGTCGCCGATGTCGACTTCCTGACCGGGACGCTGACCGTGGCCCGGCAGATGGACACCGAGGACCCCAGCGGGCGTGTCCTCGCGTACACGAAGACCGACGCGGGCCGGCGTGACGTGCCGGTGCCTCCGGCCCTCGTGGCGATGTGCTCGGCGGAGCTGGCGGCCCGGCGCCGCGCGGACGGGTCGCTGGACGCGGCCTACCTGTGGCGGGCGCCGCACGGGGTGCGGCTGCTGCGGACGGTCGTCGACACCGAGGTCCGGCGGATCGAGCGGCGCACGGGCATCACGTTCAGCCCGCACTACCTGCGCCACTACTACGGGGCGAGCCTGATCTCGGCCGGCGTGCCGGTGCCGCAGGTCGCCAAGCAGATGGGCCACGCGAGCCCGCAGGTCACGATGCGCGTGTACGCCTACGCGATGAAGGACGACGCCGACAAGGGCCGTGCCGCGGTCGCTGCGCTCGCCGGGTTGTCGGCGCCGTGTGCACCGGATGTGCACCGGACGGCGGTGTCAGGCGAATGACACGGGTGTTTCGCCTGGTCAGAGGGCATATCGCCGCTGCGTGCCCCGGGTGGGATTCGAACCCACACTGGACGGTGTTTGAGACCGCTTCCTCTGCCGGTTGGGATACCGGGGCGCACGGCACAGGCTAACGGCTCGCCCGCGTGCGCCCCGCGTCGAGTCGGCTGTCGCGTTACCGGCCGGGTTACAGTGACCGCCCTGCATCCCACCGGTGGTCTGGAGTCACGATGGCGCGCGTGCTCGGTGGCCGAACCCTGGGCCACGCGCTGCTCGTCGGGCTGGTGGCCGTGACCGCCGCGGGATGCTCGTCACCTGCTGCTGGCGACGCCGCGTCGGCTCCGTCGGCGTTGGCGCCGATCGTGTCCGATCCTGGTAAGGGTCCGACCGCGGACCTGCTGCCGTCGGCGAGCCCGACCGCGTCCGTCCGCCCGAACGTCCCGCTGTACCTCGTCGACGTCAACACCAGCAACGACCTGGCCGCCGCGCTTCCGACCGGCATGTTGGCCGGGGTGCAGGGAACGATCCCCGGCGCCGCGGTGCCGCAGTCGTTCCTGGAGTCGTTGCAGCAGGTCGATCCGGGCCTGGCCTCGGACGCGTACGCCGCGGAGGCCTACGACGCCGTCGTCCTGGCGGCGCTCGGCACGCTCGCCGCGGACTCCGACGCCGGCCGTGACATCGCCGCCGAACTGGTTCCGCTGACGAACGGGACGACGCCGTGCTCGGGCTTCGCCGAGTGCGCGCGCCTGATCGAGGCGGGCACGTCGGTCGCCTACGAAGGACGGTCGGGGCCGACGCGCCTGTCGCCGACCGGCGAGCCGACCTCCGCGACGATCGGGGTGTACACGTTCGGACCGGACAACCAGCTGCGCCCGGACGTCGAGTACGTCGACGTCGCTGTCGATCCGGCTGTCGCGGCCGCGCCCGGTCGTGCGGCGCGGCAGCGCGGGGCCGGCGACGGGGTGCTGACCGTCGGCACGCTGCTCCCGGCGACCGGGACGCTCGCGTTCATGCGCCCGGCGCAGTCGGCCGGGGTCGAACTCGCGGTGCGCGACATCGCCGCTGCCGGGGGCATCCCCGGGATCGACCGGGTCGCGGTGGTCCACGCCGACGCCGGGGACGACGCGAAGTCCGCGCAGGCCGGGCTGCGGCAGCTGCTCAAGGCCGGTGTCGACGTGATCGTCGGACCGGGCGCGACCACGACGGCCGGCGGCGTCGTCCCGCAGGCAACGACCGCGGGCGTGCTGTACCTGGCACCGGTCAACTCCTCGCTGACGCCCGTGCGGAACCGGTACGACGGGCTGTACTGGCGGATGTCGCCCAGCAGCCTCGCGCAGGGGACGTTGCTGGGGGAGCGGATCGCCGCCGAGGGTCGACACCGGGTCGCGATCGTGCACGCGGACAACGAGTACGCCGACGCGCTGGCCCAGGAGATCGCGTCCGCGACCACGCGCTCTGGTGGTCGCGTCGTCGCCAATGCCGGATACGACGCCGCGGCCGTCGACTTCGCCGGAGTCGTCGCCCGGGTCAAGAAGGCCGACCCGGACGCGATCGCGCTCGTCGGCTTCGACGAGTCCGCACAGGTCATCTACGAACTCGTCCGGCAGGGGATCGGTCCGAACTCGGCGACCTGAGGGCGAATGAAGGTCACAGATCGGTCACGAAGAGCCAACGATGCAGCAGCGGGTTACCCGCGCGTAGGCGGAATGCACATAGTGTTGCGCGCACTGCGGCGGCACGGGCCGTCGCCTGTCCTTCCATGAGGAGACTGCATGAATCGCACTACGGTCCTGAAGTCGGCCGCCGTGCTCAGCGTCGCCTCGCTGGCCCTGGCTGCCTGCTCCAGCAGCAGCACCTCCAGCGAGACGACCTCCGCAGCCGCGACCAGCGCCCCGGCGTCGGCATCGGCGGCGGCGAGCGCGGAGCCGTCGGCATCGGCGGCGGCGTCGGAGGCCTGCAAGGCGACGGCGCTGAAGCTCGGCACGCTCCTGCCGCAGACCGGCGACCTCGCCTTCCTCGGGCCCCCGATGTTCGCGGGCGTGAAGATGGCGGTCGACGAGATCAACGCCGCTGGCGGCGTCAACGGCGCACCGATCGACGAGATCATCGGCGACTCCGGTGACGCCACGACGGACATCGCGTCGCAGACGGTCGACTCGCAGCTGTCCCAGGGTGTCTCGGCGATCATCGGTGCGGCGTCCTCGGGCGTCTCGCTGACGGTCATCGACAAGATCACCTCCAACGGGGTGCTGCAGATGTCGCCGGCGAACACCTCGCCTGCGCTGACGACCTACGCGGACAACGGCCTGTACTGGCGGACGGCGCCGTCCGACGCCCTGCAGGGCGCGGTCATCGCGGCCAACGCCGTCGACAAGGGCCTGACGAGCATGGCCGTCATCGCCCGTCAGGACGCCTACGGCGAGGGCCTGGAGGACGCGTTCGTGACCAACTTCACCGACGCCGGCGGCACGGTGACCAGCAAGCTGCTCTACGACCCGGCGGCGGCGTCGTTCGAGGCCGAGGTGGCCGAGATCAAGGCCGGCAAGCCGCAGGGTGTCGTCGTCATCGGCTTCGACGAGAGCGCCAAGCTGATCCAGGAGATGATCAAGCAGGGTGTCGGCCCGCAGGACGTCCAGGTGTACCTGGTCGACGGCAACACCTCCGCGACGGCGTACGCCGACTTCCCCAAGGGCACGATGAAGGGCGCGATCGGCACGATGCCGACGGGCAACACGGACCTGACCGCCTTCAACGACTCGCTGAAGAAGGTCGACCCGACGCTGAAGGACTTCACCTACGGCGCCCAGTCCTACGACGCGACGATGGTCATCGCGTTGGCGGCGATGGCGGCGAAGTGCTCCGACGGTGCGGCGATCGCCGCGATGCTGCCCGAGGTCGCCAACGCCGGCGGGGAGAAGTGCACGGTGTTCGCGGACTGCGCGAAGCTGCTCGAGGCCGGCACGAAGATCGACTTCGACGGGGTCACCGGCCCGCTGGACTTCAACGAGTTCGGCGATCCGAAGACCGCGACGATCTCGGTGAACGAGTACGTCGACAACACGAAGTTCAAGGAGATCGACAAGGTGACGGCCGACGTGCCGCTGCCGAGCACGAACTGATCGGCTAGCCCCGGTCGCTTCGATGGCCCCCGATCCGGACGGATCGGGGGCCATCGGCCTGTTCGGGGCTGGTCAGGCGCGGGCGAGGGTGCCCAGGTACAGCTCGATCACCTTCGGGTCGTTCGCCAACTCGGCACCGGTGCCGGTGTAGGCGTTCCGCCCCTGGTCCAGGACGTAGCCCCGGTCGACGATCTGCAGGCAGCGGCGCGCGTTCTGCTCGACGATGATCACGGTCACGCCCGATCGGTTGATCTCCTTGACGCGGACGAACACCTCGTCCTGCAGCGCCGGACTCAGGCCGGCGCTCGGCTCGTCCAGCAGCAGGACGGTGGGCTCCATCATCAGTGCCCGGCCCATCGCGACCATCTGCCGCTCCCCGCCGGACAGCGAGCCGGCCCGCTGTCGGCGGCGCTCACCGAGGGTGGGAAACAGGTCCACGACGGCGGCGAACCGCTCGGCGAACTGCTTGGGCGCCTGATACGCGCCCATCTGCATGTTCTCCTCGATCGTCAGCGACGGGAACACGTTGTTCGTCTGCGGGACGAAGCCGACACCGCGGCGGACGAGTTGGTCGGCCCGCAGGTTCGTGATGTCCTCGTCGCGCAGCAGGACCGCGCCGGCGGAGATCGTCACGAGGCCGAACAGGGCCTTGAGCAGTGTCGACTTCCCGGCCCCGTTCGGTCCGATGATGCCGACGAGCTCGCCGGGTTGGGCGTACAGGTCCGCGCCGTTGAGGATGTTGACGCCGGTGAAGTACCCGGCGACGAGTTGGTCGGCCCGGATGAGCGCACCGACCGCCTCGGTGGCGTGCACCTGCTCGGGGGTCGCCGGGCGGGCCTGCGCGTCGTGCGCGGCGATGACGTCGAGTTCGTCGATGAACTCGTGGATGTCGTCGGGGCTGCCGGGCTCGGGCAGGTCACTGGGGTCGTACGAGTACTCGCCGCTCACTGTCCGCCTCCGTCCGCCGTCAGGGACTGGCCGGATTCGGTCAGCGCCTTGTCGTGGTGGGCGCCGAGGTAGGCGTCGATGACGGTCCGGTCCTTCATGACGGCACCGGGCGGGCCCTCCGCGATGACGTGCCCTTGGGCCATGACGATCACCCAGTCGCTGATGTCGTGGACCATGTCCATGTCGTGCTCGACGAACAGCACCGTGGCGCCGTCCTCGCGCATGCCCTTGATGTGCCGCAGCAGGCTCTGCGTGAGCGCGGGGTTCACCCCGGCCATCGGCTCGTCGAGCATGATCAGCTCGGGGTCGGTCATGAGGGCGCGGGCCATCTCGAGCAGTTTGCGCTGTCCGCCGGACAGTGAGCCGGCGAAGTCGTCCTGCTTGGGCAGCATGGAGAACCGTTCGAGCAGCTCGCGCGCCTTGTCGGTGACGGTGGACTCCTGCGGGCGCCACAGGAACGGCAGGGCCGCCGCCCACAGCCGCTCGCCGCGTTGGCCGGTCGCGCCCAGGCGCATGTTGTCCAGGACGCTCATGCGCGACAGCGCCTTCGTCAGCTGGAACGTGCGCACCATGCCCAGGCGGGCGACCTTGTGCGGGGCGACGCCGGCGATCGGGCGGCCGTTGAACGACCACGTGCCCGCGTCCGGGGTGTCGAACCCGGTGAGCAGGTTGAAGAACGTCGTCTTGCCCGCGCCGTTGGGGCCGATGAGGGCGGTGATCGAGCCGCGTTGGATCTCGACGTGCTCCACGTCGACCGCCGCCAGCCCGCCGAACCGGCGGACGACGCCGTCGGCGACCAGGATCGGGTCGGGCTTGGGCGCGCCGGGCACGCAGGAGACGTCGGCGAGCGCCGCCGCGGCGGCCTGCGCACGCGGCCCGGACGTGGTGCGGCTATCGGCCATCGAGCGCCAGCTCCTTCCGGTCGCCGAAGATCCCCTGCGGTCGGAAGATCATGAGCAGCATCAGACCCAGGCCGACGAGGATGAACCGGATCGGGCCGACGTCGGTCGGCTGCAGGAAGTCGATCCAGCCCGCGGAGATGAGCTGGTTGAGCGTCTCGCCGATGAACACCAGGAGGAACCAGAAGATGATCGTGCCGGCGATCGGACCGAAGATCCGCGCGGCGCCGCCCAGGAGCACGATCGCGTAGGCGAAGAAGGTGACATCGGGCACGAGGTTGTCCGGTTGGACGGACTGCTTGGCGACCGCCCAGACGATGCCGCCGACGGTCCCGAGCATCCCGCCGATCACCAGCGCCTGCATCTTGTACCAGTAGGTGTTCTTGCCCAGCGAGACGACGGCGTGCTCGTCCTCGCGGATGCCGCGGATGACCCGTCCCCACGGACTGCGGACGAGCAGCCACACGCCGGCGGTCAGGACGGCGATGAGGACCCAGCCCACGAGGACGACCCACAGGTCCTGGCGGGTGAACGCGAAGAACGGGACGCGCACGTCGGCGGGGAACGGGTTCAGGTCGTGGAACTCCTGGCCCATCTTCCCGTTGATCCCGTTCACGCCGCCCAGGACGTCGCGCAGCGCGATCGACCGCACGATCAACCGGATGATCTCGCTGGCCGCGATCGTCACGATCGCCAGGTAGTCCGCCCGCAGGCGCAGGGTCGGGATGCCGAGGATCAACGCGAGCACGACCGAGGCCAGTGCGCCGACCACGAGCGCCAGCCACAGGCTCAGGCCGGCGGTGACGACGATGACCCCGACGGCGTAGGCGCCGACGGCGACGAACGCGACCTGACCGAAGTTCAGCAGGCCGCTGTAGCCGAACTGGACGTTCACGCCCATCGCGGCCAGGCAGTAGATGATCGCCGTGACGCCGATCGCCTGCGAGACCGACTGGCTGAGGACGAAGCCCATGTCCATCGGACTACCCCACTCTCTCGCGGCGGCCGAGGATGCCCTGCGGGCGAACGAGCAGGATGATGATCATCAAGAACAGCGCGCCGACCGTCTTCATCTCGGTGGGGATGAACAGGGTCGACAGCTGGATGAACAGCCCGACGATGATGCTGCCGACGATCGCGCCGTAGATCGTGCCCAGGCCGCCGAGGGTGACGGCCGCGAACATGACCAGCAGCAGGCGCTGGCCCATGTTCCACTGCACGTTCTGGGTGATGCCCAGGTAGATGCCGGCGAACGCGGCCAGGCCGGCCCCCAGCGTCCACACGACGGAGATGACGCGCTCGACGTCGATCCCCGTCGCCGACGCGAGCGCCGGGTTGTCCGCGACCGCGCGGGTCGCCTTGCCGATCCGTGAGCGCTGGAGCCACAGCACCGTGGCGACGAGGAGGACGACCGCGACCGCCGCCAGGATGAGGGCCTTCGGCGTCGCGCTGACCGGCCCGATCTCCAGCCCCGGCTGGCCGGCGAACTCCTTGTAGCTGCGGGGTGATCCCTTGAACAGCAACAAGATCGTGTAGCGCAGCGTGATCGCCAGGCCGATCGTGACGACCATCGCGGCGATCAGCCCGGTGCGTCGTCGGCGCAGCGGCCGCCACAGGATCCGGTTCTGCCCCCAACCCCACAGCACGGCGCTGACGACGACCGCGATCGGCGCGGCGATCGCGATGTTGATCCCCAGGTCGTTGATGACGACGGCGGTGAACGCCCCGAGGGTGAGCAGTTCGCCGTGCGAGAAGTTCGTCAGGCCGGTGGTGCCGAAGATGAGGTTCAGCCCGACGGCGCCCAGGGCGATCATGAGCCCGAACAGCACGCCGTCGGCGATCAACTGCGGGACCTGGCCACCGGCACTCTCGCCGCCGGACCCGGTCGGTTCGTCGGTCTGGCCCCCCGCGCCGAGGTTGAACAGCAGGCGCTTGGTCTGCCCGCTGAGCACCTGCACCGAGCGGCTGGCCTGGGCGGCGTCGGCGAGCGCGACACCGGCCGGCAACGTCGACTCGTCCAGTGCGACGGTGTACGCGCCGCCCGCCGGCACCGCGACGGTGAACGTCCCGTCGGCACCGGTCGTCGCCTTCTCGCTGAAGCCGTCCGCGCTCACCGTGATCACGACCCCCGCGACCGGCTTGCCGTCCGGTGCCTTGAGGGTTCCGGCGACCGCCTGCCCGTCACCGGCACGGGCGAACGGCGCGAACAGCACGCTCACTGCGATCAGGACGAT
This sequence comes from uncultured Bifidobacteriaceae bacterium, assembly GCA_964391765.1. Taxonomy (GTDB): domain Bacteria; phylum Actinomycetota; class Actinomycetes; order S36-B12; family S36-B12; genus UBA10649. The sequence goes on from CAYMNG010000034.1 coordinate 19,604, forward strand.
GGCGACGAGCGACACGCCCGTGAAGCCACGTCGCATACACGGTCCCTTCAGGCAGGCGCTGCGTCGGGTCGGCGCTCGCGGCAGCATAACCGCGCAACCGCGCGCGCGGACGTGGTTCGCCGAAGGCCGCGGTCAGCCCTGGCGGACCAGGCAGGTCAGGCGGCCGGTGCACGCGAGGGTGCCCAGGTCGTCGGTCACCCGCACCTCGTAGCTGGTCACGGTCCGGCCCAGGGAGAGGGGCTGCGCGACCGCGGTGACGACCCCGTCGCGGACGCCGCGGTGGTGCGTGCAGGAGATGTCCAGGCCGACGACGAACCGTTCGGGGCCGGCGTGCAGCGCCGCCCCGATCGACCCGGCGGTCTCCACGAGGACGGCGTTCGCGCCGCCGTGGAGGAGTCCGTACGGCTGGGTGTTGCCGGCGACCGGCATCGTGATGACGACCCGTGCAGCCGAGGCCTCGACCAGGCGCATCCCCATCGTCTCGGCGAGGGCGCCGAGCGGGATCCGGTCGAGCGGGATACCGGTGGGCGCAGCCGGGTCGGGAGCCATGGGCCGAGCATAGGATCGACGGATGGCCGCCGCCCGACTGCTCCTGCTCGACGGCCACTCGCTGGCGTACCGGGCGTTCTACGCCCTGCCGGTGGGCAACTTCTCCACGACGACCGGGCAGGCGACGAACGCCGTGTACGGGTTCACGTCGATGCTCATCAACGTGCTCCGCGACGAGCGGCCCACGCACATCGCCGTCGCGTTCGACGTCTCGCGCTACTCGTTCCGCACCGAGGAGTTCCCCGACTACAAGGCGACCCGGGCGAGTTCGCCGCCGGAGTTCGCCGGCCAGGTCGAACTGGTGAAGCAGGTGCTCGACGCGATGGACATCCCCGTCCTGACGGCCGAGGGATACGAGGCCGACGACATCATCGCGACCCTCGCGCGCGTGGCCCGAGGAGCGGGCCTGGCGGTCGAGATCGTCACCGGCGACCGCGACGCGTTCCAGCTCGTCACCGACGACGTGACCGTCCTGTACCCGCGCAAGGGGGTCAGCGACCTCGCGCGCATGACGCCGCAGGCCGTGCAGGACAAGTACGGGCTGACGCCGGCCCAGTACGCGGACTTCGCCGCGGTGCGTGGCGACCCCAGCGACAACCTGCCCGGCATCCCCGGCGTGGGGGAGAAGACCGCCGCGAAGTGGATCCGTGAGTTCGGTTCGCTCGCGGACCTGGTCGACCGGGTGGACGAGGTCGGCGGGAAGACGGGGGACGCGCTGCGCGCGGCCCTGCCGCAGGTGCTCGTCAACCGGCGGTTGACGACCCTCGACGACGCGGTACCGGTGTCCTTCGACCTGGCCGACGCCGAGCTCTCGCCCTGGGACCGCGCGCGGGTGGACGACCTCTTCGACGCGCTGCAGTTCCGCGCGCTTCGCGATCGGCTCGACGCGGTGCGACCCGCCGCCGCGGACGAGGTCCCGGTCGACCGATCGGTGCGCGCGGCGACGGGCCACACCGCGATCGCCGCCGGCGCGGTGCGCGACTGGCTGGCCGGTGCCGAGGGCCTGTGCGCGGTCGTGGTGACCGGTCCGGCCGGCGCCGGTCGAGCCAGCGTCGAGCAGGTCGCCGTGCTCGACGACCGAGGCGTCGTCGGGATCATCGACGCGACCGACGCGGCGGCCGGCGCGGCCGTGCTCGACTGGTTCGCCGACGCCGGCGTCGCGAAGGCGTTCCACGATGCCAAGCCGGTCGCGCTGGCGCTCGCCGACGCCGGACGCCGCCTGGCCGGGGTCGCGTTCGACACCGCGCTGGCGGCGTACCTCGACGCGCCCGGGCAGCGCGGCTACGCACTGGCGGACGTCGCCCGACGGATCCTGGGCGTGGAGCTGGAATCCGATGCCGCGTCCGGGCAGTTGGCGCTGGACGGATCCGCGGACGACGCGGACCACCTCGCCGGGCGGGTCGCCGCCGTACGCGGTCTCGTCGCGGTGTTGCGAGCGACGCTGGCCGATCACGGCGTCCTGACGTTGTTGAACGACGTGGAGATCCCCCTCGCGCTGGTCCTCGCGGACATGGAGCACGTCGGCATCGGCGTCGATCCGACCGCCCTGGCGCGCCTGTCCGCGGAGTTCGGCGCCGACCTGCGGGCGGCGGAGCAGCACGCGCACGAACTCGTCGGCCGGCCGTTCAACCTCGGGTCGCCCAAGCAGCTGCAGGAGATCTTGTTCGTCGAGCGTGGCCTGCCCAAGACGAAGAAGATCAAGACGGGCTATACGACCGACGCGGACGCGCTGCAGTGGTTGCACGAGGTCTCGGACGACCCGCTGCTGGCGGACCTGCTCACCTGGCGGGATCGGGCCAAACTCCGGCAGACCGTCGACGGGCTCGCGCCCCTCGTCGACGCCGGGGGTCGGATCCACACGACGTTCAACCAGACCGTCGCCGCGACGGGCCGGTTGTCCAGCGCGGACCCCAACCTGCAGAACATCCCCGTGCGCACCGACGCCGGCCGACGGATCCGGGAGTGCTTCGTCGTCGGCCCGGG
>CAYMNG010000035.1:0-8099 GCA_964391765.1 uncultured Bifidobacteriaceae bacterium
GCGGCTCGGACACCAGTCTGGGGCAGATCCAGAACGATGCAGTCCCATTAGGATCACCGTCGTGCAGCCCGGTGAGTACACGCAGTTCGACGCGGTCGGCCTCGCCGAACTCGTCGCTCGTGGCGAGGTGACCGCAGCCCAGATCCACGAGTGCGCGCTCGCGGTGCACGAGCAGCTGCATCCGCTGATCAACGGCGTCGTCGAGGTCTACCCGACCCCCGACGCGGACATCGCGGTCGACGGTCCCCTCGGCGGGGTTCCGTTCATGGTCAAGGACCTGTTCCATGGCCACGCCGGCCGACGGTGCGAGAACGGCAGTCTCCTGTCGGACGGGTGGACCGTGCCCGGCCAGACGCAGATCTACGCTCGGGCCGTCGCCGCGGGGATGACCGACATCGGGCGCACGACGACCTCGGAGTTCGGGATCCTCGGCACCACCCAGACCCTGGCCCAGGGACCGACGAGCAGCCCGTGGAGCCCGCGGCACATCGCCGGCGGCTCCAGCGGCGGCGCCGGTGCCGTCGTCGGGGCGGGTGTCGTTCCGGTCGCGCTGGCCAGCGACGGTGGGGGCTCGATCCGCATCCCGGCCGCGGCGTGCGGGGTCGTCGGCCTGAAGCCCAGCCGCGGCCGCGTGCCCTGGGGGTTGCACCTGAAGGAGCCACTCCTGGGCTGGGCCGTGCAGTTCGCGATCACCCGGTCGGTGCGGGACGCCGCGGCGCTGCTCGACGTCCTCGGCGGCCCGGTGGCCGGCGACGCCGAGGGCGTTCCCCGACCGAGCGTCCCGTACTCCACCGTCGTGCGGGCACCGGTGCGCCCGTTGACGATCGCCTACTGCACCGAGCCGTGGAGCGGCCACGATCCGGACCCGGCGGTGACCGAGGCGACCGAGGCGACCGCCGGCCTGCTGGCGTCCCTCGGGCACACGGTCGAGCCCGCGCGCCCGGCGTTCTCGTCGACCAACGCGCTCACCATCGACGGGCTCGCCGCCGCGCTCGGCCGGGAGGTGACCGCCGACACCGTCGAGGGATCGACCCTGGCGATGGTCGAGTACGGCCGGCGGGTGAGCGCCCTGGACCTCCTGCGGGCGATCGACGTCGAGACGGAGATCACCTACGCGATGGCGGGGTTCTTCGCGCAGTACGACGTCCTGCTGACCCCGACGCTCGGCGCTCGGCTCCCGACGCTGGACCACCACGACCCCACCGCGTACGTCGAGCCGGCGCAGATGTTCTCGTCGTGGTCGCGCTGGGAGTCGTTCCTCCCGGTGTTCAACACCACCGGCCAGCCCGCGATCAGCCTGCCCCTGCACGTCGATCCCGACGGACTCCCGATCGGCATGCACTTCGTCGGCCGGACCGGCGACGAGGCGACCCTCCTGCAACTGGCGACCCAACTCGAGGACGCCGCACCGTGGTCGGCCCGTCGCCCACCGGCGTGGGTCGGCTGAGAACAGCATGGTCACCGGCGACGACGACCGGTCGTGGCCCATACTCGGTCGATGCGAAGCATCGTGGTGGGCGCCGTCGGCGAGGCAGATGTCCTGACTGTCGGGCAGGTCGACCTGCCCGACCTCGGCGACGACGAGTGCCGGGTGGCCGTGGAGGTCGTCGGCCTGAACTTCTGGGACGTCATGCAGCGCCGCGGGGACGTTCCCCTGCCGGCGAGCCGGATTCCCGGCGTCGAAGGCGCCGGCACGGTCGTCGAGGTAGGCCCCAGCGTGACCGACCTCGCCCCGGGTGATCGCGTCGCGTGGTCCAAGGTGCAGGGCAGTTGCGCCGAGCAGGTGCAAGGTCCGGCGCAGTGGTTCATCCGCCTGCCGGACGAACTGCCGGCGACCGTCGCGGCCGGCGGACTCATGCAAGGCACCACGGCCTGGTACCTGGCACGCCAGTCCGTCGACCTGACGCCCGGGGATACGGCGGTGGTGTTCGCCGCCGCCGGCGGCGTCGGGCACCTGCTGACCCAGCTCCTCGTCGGCGCCGGCCAGGAGGTCGTCGCAGTGGTCGGCGACCCGGCCAAGGCCTCGATCCCGGTGGAGTACGGCGCACGCGCCGTCGTCGTCGACTCCGCCGACCCGGACGACCTCGTCGCGGCCGTGCGCCGCGCCGTTCCGGCGGGTGCCGCGGCTGTGTTCGACGCGAACGGTGGGCCCGATGCGCTGCGCGATCTGGGGATGTTGCGCGCTCGCGGGATGGTCGTGTACTACGGCACCGCGGCCGGACCACTGCCGACCCTCGACCTGGCCGCCCTGACCGCAGGGTCACTCGCCGTTCGACGGACGCGCGGTCCGGACTTCCTCGGTCACCCCGCCGACTGGCGGGCCGCCGCGACGGCGATCATCGACAGTCTGAGTTCGGGCCGTCTGCGCGTGCGCGTGGACAGCACGCTCCCGCTGGCCGAATGCGCCCTGGCGCACCGTCGGCTGGAGTCGCGACAGTCGGCCGGCAAGATCCTGCTCACGGTGACGTGACCGGCGTTCAGTCCCGCAGGACGATGGCCTGGACGGGGCAGGACTCCGCGGCCCGCTCGATCTCGTCCCGGCGCGCATCGAGGTCGCCGTCGAGGATCACCGTCGCCTTCCCCGACGCATCGTCGATCGCGAACACGTCGGGGGCCTCGAACGTGCAGTTCGCGTAGGCCGCGCATACGTTCAGGTCGATCTCGATCTGCATGTCGTCCCGCCTTCGCCCATGTCGCCGTTCGATGTGCTCACCGCGTCGGGCCCGTCCTCACCGGGGCGGGGCCGTGAAGAGTGCGGGGTCCGCGAACCCCAGGAACGGCTCGGGGTTGCGCGTGTTGGCCGTGCCCCACTGATCGGACCACTCGGGGGTCATCGGATGCACCGTCGGCTCCCACGTCGACCAGTCGTCGACGATCTGCAGTTTGGTGGTGTATTCCACGACGAACCCGGACCGGTCCTGGAAGTAGGCGAACGTGTTGTCCCCCGGTCCGTGCCGTCCCGGGCCCCAGACGCAGGGCTCGCCTGCTCGCATCAACCGACCCGCGGCTCGCAGGTACTCGTCGAGCCCGATCGCCTCGAAGGCCACATGGTTGACCGACACGTACGGGCCGGCAGCGATCGCGAGCGTGTGATGGAAGCGGTTGTCGGCCCGCAGGAAGATCATGACGTCGGCCAGGCGGTCGGCGAAGGGCAGCCCGAGGTGCTGCGCGTACCACGCCGCCGTCTCCTCCAATCGCGGGGTGTTGATCACCGCGTGCGACAAACTCGCCGGATGCCAGTCCCGCTCGGCGAGCCGCCGCACCGGAGCCGCCGCCACCTCCGCGGCGATCTCCAGGGTGCGTCCTTCGAGGTCGTAGAAGCGGAAGCCGTAGCCCCCGCCGGGGCCGGCCATCGTCGACGGCCGGCCGACGAGTCGGACGCCGGCTGCTTCGAGGCGTCGCGCGAAGCCGTCGACGTCGGCGGCGGTCGGGACGGCGAACGAGATGAGATCCAGTCGGTCCGCCGGGGCGCCGCGCAGGCGGAGCACGTGCGGATCTGCGCTCTGCGGCGCGCCGAAGTACGTCACGTCCGCGTCCGACTCCCGCTCCTCCAGACCCCAGACGTCACGGTAGAACTCGACCTGAGCCGACAGGTCACGTACGCCGAGGGCGACGTAGCGAATATGGGTGATGGCGCTCATGGCTTCTCCCGAGGTCCTGATTGGTGTTCCGCGGCAGGCTCGCGGTAGCCGAGGTCGACGGCGTACACGTCGGTGCGCCGGTTCTCGAACGGGTCGATCCCCGGCCCCCGATGCCGGGCGTCCGCGACGGTCTGCGGATCCACGCTGACGTGCGCGATGCCCTCGTCGCTCCCCGACAGCGGGCCGGCGACGACCTCACCGTACGGAGTGACCCCGACCGACTGGCCGAGGAACCTGAACGGGTCGATCGCACCGACGGCGTCAGCGCAGGCGACGTACACCTGGTTGAGGTTCGCCTGGACGATCGCTCCGTCGACCTGACCGATCCGTTCCCCGCTCGGGCGGCGGTCGAACCCGCCCACCCACGCGGTCGGCACGGCGATGAGTTCGGCTCCACGCAGCGCGAGGATCCGCATGGCTTCGGGGAATCTCAGGTCATAGCACACGATGACACCGACCCGGACTCCGTGAACCTCCACGATCGGCAGTCCGAGGTCACCGGGGGCGAAGCAGTCACGCTCGCCGGCGAACAGGTGGAGTTTCCGGTACACGGACCGCACCGAACCCGACGCGTCGATCGTGACGGCCGAGTTGAAGAGTCGGCCGCCATCGAGTTCGGCGAAGCCACCGATCACCGCCACGCCCAACCGGCGCGCCGCGTCGACCCAGGCCCGCAACACCGGGCCCGGGGTCGACACGGACTCCGCCACGTCACGCAGTGCGACCGGGTCGACGCAGTAGCCGGTCGCCGCCAACTCGGGCAGCACCACGATCCGCGCACCCTCAGTCGCCGCACGCTCGATCGCGGCTACCGTCGACAGCGCGTTCGCCGCCGGGTCGAGGGCGTGCGCCTGCACCTGGCAGACGGCAACCTGCACTGGCTCCCGCATGGATCGGCGTCAGGCGCCCGCGCGGGTGAAGATGCCATCGGCCACGGCGTCGACGACCTCGTTGGGGCCCACGTCGAAGAACGCCATGATCCGGCACGGACAGCCTTCGCCCCCCTCGATCTTCCACGGGAACGCCCCGATGATGCACCGCTTGTTGAGGACCGCCTCGATGTCCCCGCCGACGTTCTCCGCGTGGATGCAGCCGGCCGGGAAGGCCAGGTGGTGCATCGGGAACAGGTCCTCCTTGATGACGCGGCCGGAGAGGTGGTGCGTGTACTCGTACTCACCGAAGTACTCCAGGCACGACATCCCGACGTGCTCCTCGAATCGCTTCGCGATGTCCGGCCGCATGTGCCGGATCGTGGTGTTCATCGGGTGGTCGCCGCTGCCCGCGTCGATCCCCCACCAGCTGATCTCCATGTCCATCATCCAGCGGGCGAGCTCGACCCCACCGCCGGGATGCATGCAGAAGTAGCGGACGAGGTCCTGCTGCGGCTGACCGGTGTAGTACCGGTGGAACCCGGTGTGGACGATGATGATGTCGCCCTTCTTCACCTCCACCTTGTCGAGGATGTGTTGCGGCGTAATGACGTCCCAGTCACTAACGACGTCGGAAAGGTCGACGATCACGCCCTCGTGGATGAGCTTGGTCAGCGGCAGCGAGGCCATGTCCGCGCCGCCGTCAGCCGCGTGGATCGGGCCGTCGAGGTGGGTGCCGGTGTGCAGCGACGTCTCGATCCGCTGCGAAACGATGCGGTTGGTCTGCAGCGTCTGGGTGTAGTAGATCTTGCAGCCCGGGTATCCGACCCACCCGGGCGTGTGCATCCCCCAGTTGTGGGACAGGTCGACGATCTGCATGTTCGCTCCTTCAACTCTCAGCGCATGACTCGTAGGGAGGCGACATCGGGGACGATGGCGCCGACGGCGGCCGACCGGGCGGCCTCGATCAGGTCGAACGCGAGCACGAGGTCCTGCTCGACGCTTCCGACGGACTTGAAGACGGTCCGCCCCGCCCGGCTGCTGGGCTGGGACAGGTAGTCCCCCAGCAGGACCGCGGTGCCACGGTCCCAGCCCTGAGCGGCCGCCTCGATGCAGTCCCCCGACTCGTGCGTCGCGTCCACCGTGTCGACGACGACCCGGTCTGCCGCGCTGAAGACGTCTCCGGTCAGTTCGCGGTGCACCGGTTGGGTCGATCCGATCGCGGCGACCAGGCCGACCCCCTCGAGGTCGGCGGCGGTGAGGAACGGCTCGTGGTGCGAGGAGGTCGCGACGTACAGGACGTCGCACTCGGCGATGACATCGCGCGCGGACGGCTTCGCCCGCACCTCCAGGTCGAGTTCGGCACCCATCTGCGCCGCGAACGCCTCGCGATTGGCCTGGGTCGGACTGAACACGGACGCGACGGACACCGCGGTGGCGCTCGCCATCGCCCGAAGTCCCTCGCGGGCCTCTTCGCCCGACCCGATCACCCCGACCCGGATCGGCTCGTTCCCGGCCCAGTGCGCGACGGCCGCCGCCGCGGTCGCTGCTGTCCGAAGGCTCGTGATACGCCGCCCGTCGACGACGCCGAGGATCTCGCCGGTCGACTCGCGAAAGAGGTGGACGTGGTACCGCACGTCGCGGCCGACTCGGTGGAACTCCTTGTACCCCAGCAGGTCCAATTCGGTCACCATGCCGGCGAGCAGTCTCATCCACGCCACCGGGCCGTTGACCTGAACCCGTCCGGTGACGATCGAGCCGGTCGCCGCGAGTCGCGCGGCCCGCTGCGCCGCCGCGAGCGCTCGCGGCATCGTCGCGAGCCGGTCCACGTCCGCCCCGTCGAGCAGGAGCATCTGGCCGTACTCGCTCATCGCGGATTCCTGCCGGCGTAGAAGAGGGAGTCGTCATCGGTGGTGATCTCGAGTCCGGACGCCACGGCGGCGTTGCGCAGCACGCCCATCTGGGCCGAACTGATGCGCATGTGCGGCTGCCGGATCGGTCCGCCGTTGAAGCCGTTCAACCAGCCCTGGTACTTCCAGTGCATGCGCGGGACGAGACCGCTGTTGGCGACCAACGGCGTGCACACCGCAGCGTGCGCCCGCCGCGCGGGCGCGACCTGCCAGTAGAGATCCATCCCTTCGGCCCAGGTCGACGGGTCGCTGAGCAGCCGCAGGATCCGCGGCACGCGGTCGCCCATCCACTCGTAGTTGGAGGTTCCCATGAAGCTCATGCCGTAGTTGGCGATCCAGGCGGGGGCGTTGAACTCCAGCGGATCGGTGACGACGACCTCGTCGTTGAACCGCTCGAACACGGCCGCGATGCCGCCGACACCCGGTCCGCCGACCTCGTTCTTGATGGCCACGACCTCGGGGATCTCCCCGACCATCCGCTCCAGCAGCGACATCGGGAACCCGGCGGCATGCAGCCGACCGAAGTTCCACTGGTCCATCGCGAAGATGATCAGCCCCAGCCCGGATACGTCGGCCACCTGCTTGGTGAACTCGAACACGGCGTCCGTGCTCGACGGGTTGAAGTAGAGCGGGTAGGACGGCATGACGAGGTCGACACCGCTGGCCGCGGCCATCTCGGCCGCCGCCAGGGTCAGACCCAGCGTCGGCTCGGACGCCTGGAGCACGGTCACGAGGTCGTCGCCGGCCTCGTCGACGACGATCCGGGTGAACTCCGCGAACTCCGCCGGCGTCGTCCCGCACTCGGAGACGATGAGGACACCGGACATGCCGATCTCCTTCTCCCGGCGCACATCGTGCCGGATCGCCTCCTCGTTCAACGCGTCCAACGCGGAGGTGAACGTCGGCTGCACGCAGCCACAGCACCCCCGCAGTTGCTCACGCGCCCAGGACCGCGCCTCACCTCGTGCGTACTTGGCCATCTCTCCTCATTCGGTTCGCGCAGGAACGGCGGCGTGCGTGCCGGCCGCGATCACACGGTCTGCCAGCGGGCGCTGGCGAACAGGTCGGTCGCGAGTTCGACGATGTCCTCGTCGGTCGCACGGATCGGCGGGTCGAGTTCACCGATCGCCGCGAGTTCGCGGACCCGGCCGAACTCCACGTCGTCACCGATCACGACGACGGCGGACGGTGGCATGTCCGAGAGCACGATCGCCGCGACCCGGTCCCAGGACGATCCCTCGCCACCGGTCGCCACGACGACGACGAACGCCGGCGGTCCGAAGACCTGGAGTTGGTGGCCGAGCGCGGCATGTCCCAGGCCCTCGTCGTCCACGTCGACGTACAGCGACGTTCCACCCAGATCCAGCACGGCGGCGGCGCTCGCCTCGAGCGCCCCGCGATCGTGCCAGGCGAGTGTCACCGGGGTCCGGAGCGCAACGACGAGGTGCTCCTGGACGGACAGGGTGCGCGGTGTCGGCGCGCCGACGATCAGCGGGATCACGGCTGCTCACCCTCGGGTCCCAGCGGTGTCTCCAGTGCGGACCCGACCTCCAACGCGGACGACCACGTCAGCGCCTCGAGCGCCATCGCGTCCAGCCGGATGACGGTGTCCTTGCCCAAGGACCGGATCTCCAGGCGTTCGCCGTTGCGCGTGGCGACCTTGCGCACGACGACGGCGG